>JBDNGL010000062.1:0-11531 GCA_041689285.1 Opitutaceae bacterium | reverse complement strand
TGAAGCCCTTTTCAAAGTCGGTGTGAATCACGCCCGCCGCCTGCGGGGCTTTCCAACCTTTCTTGATCGTCCAGGCGCGGACTTCCTTTTCGCCGGCGGTGAAGTAGGTCTGGAGCCCGAGCAGTTGGTAACTGGCCTTGATGAGATTGGATACGCCCGAGTCGGAGACACCCAGATCCTTGAGGAACTCCTTGGCCTCCTCGGGGGAGAGATCGATGAGTTCGGCCTCGATGCGGGCGCTGATCGGCACATAGGCGGCGTCGTGATGGGCCTTCACGAAGGCGGCGACTTTTTCTACGAAAGGGTTGGCCTCGGCATCGGCGAGATCGCCCTCGGCCACATTGCAGGCGTAGAGCACGGGTTTGGCAGAGAGGAGTTGGAAAAACTGCAGCAGCTTTTTCTCATCGTCGGAGCAGGCCAGCACGTTGGCGGGTTTGCCGCTGTTCAGGTGGGGGACGAGTTTTTCGAGGAGGGTGAGTTCAGCCTGAGCGTCTTTGTCGCCAGCCTTGGCGAGTTTCTGGGTCTTGCTGAGACGTTTTTCAGCGGCCTCGAGGTCGGCGAGCACGAGCTCGGTCGTGACGACCTCGATGTCGCGGACAGGGTCAACCGCACCCATGGTGTGGATGACGTCAGGGTCCTCGAAACAACGGACGACGTGCACGATGGCGTCGGTCTCACGGATATTGGCGAGGAACTGGTTGCCGAGACCCTCGCCCTTGCTGGCGCCGGCGACGAGGCCGGCGATATCCACGAACTCAATCACTGCGGGGATGACGACCTTGGTCTTGGCGATATCTTTCAGGACGTAGGCGCGTTCGTCGGGCACGGTGACGACGCCGACATTGGGGTCGATCGTGCAGAACGGGTAATTAGCGGCCTCCGCCTTGCGGGAACGGGTGAGGGCGTTGAAGAGTGTGGACTTGCCCACGTTCGGGAGACCGACGATGCCAGCTTTCATAAACGGTCGAGGGAGCCGGGGGAGTCGGGGCTTGACAAGCCATTTATCGAGCGGTGTGCTTTCCCGCTTTTCCAATCAAGTAACGTTCAGAAATCTATCGCACATGGCACTTAAAATCCGTCTCACCCGCATTGGCGCCGTCCACAAGCCGCATTACCGCGTTGTTGTCGCCGAAGCCCGCTCGCGCCGCGACGGTGCCCCAGTCGAGAGCATCGGCACCTACACGCCAACCAGCAAAGGCAATCCGATCCAAATCGATCTGGCCCGCGTGGACTACTGGCTCAGCAAAGGGGCCAAACCCACGGACACCCTGCACGCCATGATCAAGAAGGCCCGCAAGGCGGCGGCCGCCACGGCCTGATCGTCCCGCCCTCGTTTTGCCTCTTTCGGCCTCGGATGCTACATCCGGGGCCTTTTCATTGCCGCCGCCCGCTTGGGCGTCATTCATGAACCGAGCCAGCACGCCGATGCGCATCGATGTCATCACCCTTTTTCCGCGCATGCTGGATGGTTTTCTGACCGAGAGCATCCTCGGTAAGGGCATCGAGTCGGGTCGGCTGAGCGTCAAGGTCCACGATCTGCGGCAATGGTCCACCGACAAGCACCGCACGGCGGATGATCGGCCATTTGGGGGCGGCGCCGGGATGGTGCTCAAACCCGAACCGGCCTTTGCGGCCATCGAACAACTGCAGACCCCGGGTTGCCGGCGTATTTATCTGACGCCCGATGGGGTGCCGCTCTCGCCCAGCTTGGCGGAGGAACTTTCCCATCAGCAACACCTTGTCCTGCTCAGTGGGCATTACGAGGGCATTGACCAGCGCATCCGCGACACCGTGATCGACCAGGAAGTGAGCATTGGCGATTACGTGCTCACCAACGGCACCTTGGCGGCGGCGGTTTTGATCGATGCGTTGGCCCGTTTCATCCCCGGCGTGCTCGGGGAGGAAAAGTCATTGACGACGGAAAGCTTCACCAGCAAGTTGCTCGACTTTCCTCAATACACGCGTCCCGCCGAATTCCGGGGCATGTCCGTTCCGGAGATTCTACTCTCTGGCAACCATGCCGAAATCGAAAAATGGCGGCACGCGCGACAAGTCGAAAAAACCCGTCAGGTCCGACCCGATTTACTCAAATAAAGCCACAGCCATGAATCCGATTATTAAAGAAATCACCTCCGCGCAGGTCAAAAAAGACACCCCGGCGTTTCGCGTCGGCGATGGCGTCAAGGTGCACACCAAAGTCCGCGAAGGCGACAAAGAGCGCATCCAGATTTTCGCCGGCATTGTCATCGCCCTGAAGGGTCATGGCATTCACGAGACTTTCACGGTCCGTCGCATCAGCTACGGTGAGGGCGTCGAACGCGTTTTCCCGGTCAACTCCCCGCTGGTGGACAAGATCGAAGTGGACCGCCACTCCGAGCCAATGAGGGCCCGCTTATACTACCTCCGCCAACGCAAGGGCAAGGCGGCCATGGCCATCAAAGAGCTGCGCTACGAAAAGCCAACGGCGGCGGCAGCCAAGTAAGCCCCTGCGGCTCCCGACTTTCAGGCGGACTTTCCAGTCCGCCTTTTTTGCGAGTAAATTCTGCTTTCCCGGCACGGTCGGCAGACCTATCCTCGACCTTGCCCAATCATGACGCTCCAAACTCACCTCCTCGCCAAAGCCGCCAACCAAGCCCGCGGGCTCGCCATCGATGCTGTGCACAAAGCCGGGATCGGCCATCTGGGGTTGCCGCTGGGCGCGGCCGAAATCGGCGCGGTGCTCTACGGCCACGCGCTGGCGCACAATCCCGATCGTCCGCGCTGGCCCAATCGGGACCGCTTCGTGCTCTCCGCCGGTCATGGTTCGATGTTTCTCTACGCTTGGTTGCACCTTTCTGGTTACGGTCTCTCGCTCGAGGATCTGAAGGCTTTCCGGCAGCTGCACTCGAAAACCCCCGGTCATCCCGAATTCCACGAAACTCCCGGCGTCGAGTCCACCACCGGCCCGCTGGGTCAGGGTGTCGGCAATGCGGTCGGCATGGCGGTGGCGGGCAAGATGGCCGCAGCCCGCTTCAACACCGCCGAGCACGCGATCTTTGATTACCACGTGGTCTGTCTCGCCGGTGACGGCTGCTTGCAAGAGGGCGTGGCGCTGGAGGCCGTGTCCTTTGCCGGGCACCAGCAGCTCGACAACCTCATTCTCATCTACGATTCAAACGACGTCACCCTCGACGCGATGGCGGACAAGACGCAGTCCGATCACACGGCCGCGCGTTTCAAAGCCATCAACTGGGACGTGCAGACCGTGGACGGTCATGACATGGCCGCCTTCCTGAAAGCCTTCAACAAGGCCAAGAAGTCCAAGAGCGGCAAGCCCCAGCTCATCATCGCGCGCACCGAGATTGCGCGCGGTATTCCCGAGGTCGCCGGCACCGCTAAGGGACACGGGGAGGGTGGGGCCAAGTTCGCCGAAGCCGCGCGCGCCGGGCTCGGCCTGCCGGCGGATCAGCATTTCTATGTCAGCGAAGACGTCCGCGCCTACTTCGCTGGACATAAGCAGCGGCTCATCCGCGCCGGCAACAAGTGGCAACGCACCTACAAGGCTTGGCGCGAAGCCCATCCGGAGAAAGCCGCGCTGTTCGATGCCGCCGCCAAGACGCCCAGCGCCGCACACCTGCTCGAAAAAATTCCGGTCTTCCCGGCCGATGTGAAACACGGCGGCTCCCGTGCCTCCGGTCGCGACGTGCTCCAGCCGCTCGCTGCTGAATTGCCGCTGCTGATTGGCGGCAGTGCCGATCTCTACGGCTCGACGCTCAACTACATCGCGGCCGACAAGGATTTTGACGCAACCAACCGCGCCGGTCGCAACATCCGCTTCGGTATTCGCGAGCATGCGATGGCCGCCATCTGCAATGGCATCGCGTATGATGGGCTCTTTCGTCCTTCCTGTGCCACCTTCCTGGTGTTCGCCGATTACTCGCGGCCCGCGATGCGCATCGCCGCGCTCGCTAAGCTGCCGGTCGTCTACATCTACACGCACGATTCCATCGGCGTCGGCGAGGACGGCCCCACGCACCAGCCGGTGGAGACGGTCTCGGCTTTGCGGCTCATTCCGAACTTCGATGTCATTCGTCCGGGCGATGCCGAGGAAGTCGCCGGTGCCTACGCCGCCGCGCTGGCGCGCACGGATGGGCCCACCTTGCTTGCACTCAGCCGGCAGGCGTTGCCGCTATTGACCGACATACCACCGCACATCCGCCGTGCCGGTGTGCTCAAGGGTGGCTATGTGGCCGTGCAGGAGACGGCACCGCTCACCCACATCCTCATCGCCACCGGCAGTGAACTGCAGCTTGCCCTCGCGGCGGCCAAGGAGCTCGGGGCCGGCACCCGCGTCGTCTCAATGCCTTCATTTTTCCGTTTTGAGCAACAAACGCCGGAGTATCGCGAAAGCATTTTGCCCTCGGCCTGCCGCAATCGGGTTGCTGTCGAAGCAGGCGTGACCGGCCTCTGGGCGAAATATGTCGGCTTGGAAGGCAAAGTCGTCGGCATTGATCGTTTTGGTCTTAGCGCCCCGGGTGCGCAGATCTTCCAAGCCCTCGGCGTCACCGCGGAGGCCGTAGTTGCCGCCGCACGCTCACTCTGAGCGGGCGGTTATGTCGCGGTGCCGGGTGGCGTTTACTCGTTACCTAGACCACGGCTAGCGGCGCGCTTTTAAGACTTACGACGCAAGACGAAGTCGAGCGCGCACGTCCCGCGACGCCTTGCGCTGGCCATGCCGACAGCGGAACCAGCCGGACCCACCACCCGGCGGTGACAGTGAGCCAACGCGAGTTGTCACATGGGATGCCGAGGCCATATTCACCCAAACTCACAGTTTGTGCATATTGTTATCTCAGGCTTGCAATTATGATTAGCTGCCTAACTATAAGCATCCTTATGATTAGGCCGCTCACTTTCTGACCCATGTCCCGCCTCCTGCTCAAAGATTTGCCGCGCTACGAGTGCCTCTTGGAGGCCGCCAAGGAGTTTCCTGATCTCGACCCATCGGCGGTCGAGGCGTTTTTGCATCTGCTGCGGACCGGTGACGAGGTCTTCGGGATTACGGAGCGGAATCTCATTCATCGCGGTATGTCCCCCGGGCGTTTTGGTGTGCTTATGCTGCTGTGGCGCGGCGCGCAAACACAGGACTCGACGGCAACCCCGGCCGCAGACTGTGGCGTCGGTCCGCGCACGCCGGCCGGGCTCGCGGATGCCGCCGGGGTCACCCGGGCGACCATGACCGGGTTGATCGACACGTTGGAACGCGACGGCTACGTCAAGCGTGAGCCCGATCCCCACGACCGGCGCATGATGCTGGTGTCGCTCACGCCTGTCGCCACGGAATTCCTGCGCGATTTTATGCCCGGGCATTTCCGCACCATCGCCGCCATCATGAGTCACTTAAGCGAACCCGAACGCAAAACCCTCGTGCGCTTGCTAGGAAAGATTTCCTCCCGGGCCGTTGTGAGCGCCGCCGCAGTTTAGGTGGTATCAATATTCGCTTTTTCACCAACTCAATCACTTTCACACCATGCTTAGGAAATTCGCTATAGGTCTGGCCATTATTGCCATCTTCGTCGTCCCGATCCTCTTGATTAAGGGTCGGCAATTCGCCCCCCCGCCGCCTTTTGCCTTTCCACCTGAAGTGGTGACCTCGGCTACCGCCACCGCCGGTGAATGGGAGCAGGTCATTCACTCCGTGGGTTCGCTCCGCGCCGACCAAGGAGTCGTGATTTCCAGCGAAGGACAGGGGACGGTTAAGACAATCGCCTTCGAATCCGGCGCCTTGGTGCGAAAGGGGGATTTGCTGGTCACTCTCGATACCGACGTCGAGCGGGCGCAACTGGCCGCCGCCGAGGCCCGCGCTGCCCTCACCCGCATCAATACCGAGCGTGCCCGCGAGCTGCTTGATCAAAATGCGGTCGCCAAGTCAGAATTCGACGCGACCGACGCTGCCTACAAGCAGGCCGTCGCCGAGGCCGCTTCCTTGCAGGCCCTTATCGACAAGAAATCCATGCGTGCGCCTTTTGATGGGCGCACCGGCATCCGGCTCATCAATCTCGGCCAGTTTCTCGATCGAGGGAATCCCATTGTGACCCTGCAGTCACTCGATCCCATTCACGCGGATTTTTCGTTGCCCCAACAGCGCCTCGCCGAAGTGCAGACGGGCAACGCGGTGCGCATCACCACCGATGCCCGGCCGGGTAACGTGTATGAAGGTCGGATTACCGCCATCAGTCCCGAGGTAGATATGGGTAACCGCACGGTTCGCGTGCAGGCGACCTTGGCTAATGCCAGCGAGGAGCTCAGTCCTGGACTCTTCGTCAGGATCGACTTGGTGGCTCCGAAAACCATGCCGGTGATCGTCATCCCGTCCACGGCGGTGCACTACCAGTCCTTTGGCGACAGCATTTTTGTGCTGAAAGACGTGAAGGATGAGCAGACGGGGCAGACGACCAAGCGCGCTGAGCAACGCTTTGTCCGACTAGGGGCCAAGCAGGGCGACTTTGTCGCCGTGCTGGAAGGGCTAGCGGCCGGCGAGGAAGTGGCTACGGCCGGGGTGTTCAAACTCAGTAACGGCGTCGCCGTCATCATTGATAATACCTTGGCGCCCAAGCCTAGCCTGCGTCCACAGCCGACCAATTCTTAATCACCACCCGCGTCGCCTTTCGGATGAAATTCACGGACATCTTTATTAAGCGGCCGGTCTTGGCCGTGGTGGTCAACCTGATCATAATCATCGCGGGTCTGCAGGCCATCCTGCCTTCCTTTGTGCCCGCATTCAAGGGGCTGGGCGGCATCAATGTCCGCCAATATCCTCGCAGTGACAACGCGGCCATCACCGTCACCACCCCTTACATCGGGGCCAATGCCGAACTCGTCCGGGGCTTCGTCACCACGCCCATCGAGCGGGCGGTCGCCGCCGCCGATGGCATCGACTATATCGAATCCGAGAGCAGGCAGAGTGTTTCCATCGTCCGGGCCCGTCTGCGGCTCAATTACGATGCGAACAAGGCGCTCGCCGAGATCAATTCCAAGGTCAACCAGGTGCGCAATGACCTGCCGCCTGAGGCCGAATTGCCGGCGGTCAACATCGAGACGGCGGACAACCAGTTCGCTTCGATGTATCTCAGCTTCGGTTCCACGATGCTTGCGGCCAACCAAGTCACCGACTATCTGGTGCGCGTCGTGCAGCCGGCCCTAACCGCCGTGCCCGGCGTGCAACGCGCCGATATCCTCGGCGGTCGCACCTACGCCATCCGCGTCTGGCTCAAGCCTGACCGGCTGGCGGCCTATGGGCTCAGTCCGACCCAAGTCCGCGCCGCGCTTGTGGCCAACAACACCCGCGCCGCCGTCGGCAAGACCAAGGGGACTTACGTGCAGATCAATCTCACAGCGGATACCGATCTTACCAGTGTTGATGAATTCCGCCAATTGGTGGTGCGGGAGCAAGCGGGGGTGATCGTCCGTTTGGAGGACATCGCCGATGTTGTCTTGGGTGCAGAAGACTACGACGCCGACGTCCGTTTTACCGGCCAACAGGCCGTGTTCATGGGCATCTGGCCGCTGCCGAATGCCAACACCCTCGATGTCATCAAGGCGGTGAACGCGGAGATGGCGGCGCTCGAAACGCGCTTTCCGGTCGGTTTTACCGGCGGCGTGGCTTACGACGCCACCAAGTATATCGACAGCGCACTCAAGGATGTCGTGAAGACCTTGTCCGAGACGCTGCTCGTCGTGGTCGTCGTGATTTTCTTGTTCATGGGTTCGCTGCGCTCGGCGTTGATTCCGATCGTGGCGATTCCGGTATCGCTCATCGGCGCGGTGTTTCTGATGCAGGCCTTTGGATTCTCCATCAACCTGCTCACGCTGCTCGCCATCGTGCTCTCGGTGGGCCTGGTGGTGGACGATGCCATCGTCATCGTCGAAAACGTGGAACGCCACGTGCGCGAGGGTCGCACCCCGATGGATGACGCGATTCTCGGTGCCCGCGAATTATTCGGCCCCGTCATTGCCATGGCGGTGACGCTCGCCGCGGTTTATGCCCCCATCGCTTTTCAAGGCGGTCTCACTGGTTCGTTGTTCCGAGAATTTGCCATTACGTTGGCCGGTGCCGTGCTGATTTCCGGCTGGGTGGCGCTCACGCTATCGCCGATGATGGCGTCCCGGCTGCTGCATGATGCGAAGGATGAGGAGCGCGGCTTTGTCGGCTGGGTCAACCACCGCTTTGATCGCCTGCGGACTTTTTATGGCCGCGTTCTTGAGCGCACCCTGCAGACCCGGCCCGTGGTCTATACGGTGTGGATTGTGCTCACCCTGCTGGTGTTTCCGCTCTACATTCTCTCGTCAATGTCCACGGAACTCGCTCCGACGGAAGACCAAGGCATTATCTTCGGCATCGTGGACACGGCCGCCAACTCCACCATCGAGCAAAGCAGCATGTTTACTGCCGACGTGAATAACAAATTCATGGCCCTGCCGGAATCGGACTACACGTTTCAGATCACCTTTCCGTCCGGTGGTTTTGGCGGGGTCATCATGAAGCCATGGGATCAACGCGAGCGCGATATCTTCACCATCCGTCAGGACCTGATGCCCGGCCTGCATGCCGTGTCTGGGGTGCGTATCTTCCCGGTTTTGCCCGGCTCGCTGCCCGGTGGCAGCAATTTCCCGGTTGAATTCATCGTCGCCTCCACCGCCGACACCAAAGAGGTCTATGAAATCGCCAAGCAAATCTCGGCCAATGTCGCGAGCACCGGCCTTTTCGCCTTTCCGCCGAGTCTCGACATCAAGATTGATGAGCCGCAGACGCGCATCCACATCGACCGCGACAAGGTGGCCGCGCTCGGCCTCAGCCTGCAGCAGGTCAGTGCCGATCTCGGCATTCTGCTTGGCGGGGGTTATGTCAACCGCTTCAGCATCGAGGGGCGTAGCTATAAGGTCATCCCTCAGGTTGAGCGGGACAGCCGGTTGAATCCCGAACAACTCAAGGAAATCTACATCAGTGGCGGCGACGGCCAGCTCATGCCGCTCTCCAGCATCGCGACGCTGTCCAATTCCGTCGAGCCGCGTTCGCTCAACCGCTTCAACCAGCTCAATGCGGTCAAACTATCCGGCATCGCCACCGCGCCGCTCGATTCCGCGCTCAAGGCCTTGGAGGCCGAGGCCGCCAAGCTCATGCCGCCCGGTTACAGCATCGATTACGCCGGTGAGTCCCGCCAGCTTCGCAAGGAAGGCAGCCGCTTCCTGCCGGCACTCGCCCTAGCGTTGCTCCTAGTGTTCCTGGTGCTCGCGGCCCAGTTCAACAGCTTTCGTGATCCGTTGGTCATTCTGCTCGGCTCGGCCCCACTGGCGCTTTTTGGCGCGATGATCTTCACCGCCCTCCGCGCGCCGGGTGATCCCTGGACACCGCACTGGAGCTGGGGTTGGACGACATCGTGGAACATTTATTCGCAGGTCGGTATCATCACCCTCATCGGCCTGATCGTGAAACATGGCATCTTGATCGTGGAGTTTGCCAACAACCTCCAGGAGCAGGGCCGAGCCAAGCTCGACGCCATTCAGGAAGCCTCAATGACGCGGCTCCGTCCGGTGCTCATGACCACGGCGGCCACGATCTTCGGTCACATGATGCTCATCTTCGTCACCGGTCCCGGCGCGGCCGCGCGTAATTCCATCGGTCTCGTGCTGGTGCTGGGCATGACCATCGGCACCTTCTTCACCTTGTTTGTGATTCCATCGGTGTATATGCTGATCGCCAAGGACCACGCCAAAGCGCGCGCCTCAACCGGGGCTACCACCGCTTCAGCGCACACATAACCAATGCTTCTCGCTATGAAAACCACCCGCGTGATTATTATTTCCACCCTGTTTGCAATGGGTGCCGCCGCCTTCGGCCAAGGCCAGCCGACCGAACCTTTCCGACCCGATGGACTCCCGGATCCCGATTACGAAGTGCCCGCCGAGCTCGACCTCGACTACTCCTTGGCGTTCGCCTTGGACAACAATCACGCCATCCGGCAGGCGCGGGAGCGTATCCGTCAGCAGGAGGGTGTCCTCATTGAGGTGCGCGCGCGGCAGATTCCCAACGTCACGGCGGGAGCCGATTACTCCCGCAATGACCGCACGATCTCCCAGCCCTTCACGCCTACGGATCGCAATTGGGGCGTCAATCTCCAAGCCACCCAAGTCATCTATGCCGGTGGCGGGGTGGCGGCCGTCGTGAAAAGTGCCGCGCTAGCCCGCGAAGCCGCGATGCTCGACTTGCAGAGCGTGATCAATGGTCAGTTGCTCTTGGTGCGCACGCGTTTTTACGCCGTGCTCCTCGCCCGCGAGCGGATCGGCGTGCAGGAGGAAAACGTCAAATTACTGGAGCAACAGCTGCGGGATGTGCGCAACCGCTTCGACGCCGGCGCGGTCTCGAATTTCGAGGTGCTCCGCGCCGAGGTTGCCCTCGCGAACGGTCGCCCCGCGCTCATTACCGCGCGTAATGCTTGGCGTGTCAGCATCGAGGAACTCCGGCTAGTGCTGGGCTTCGTCAACATCACCGTTCTCAATAGCGCGCAGGTCCCCGAAATTGTCGGCTCGCTCGAACCTGGTCCGCAAATCAGCTTCGATCTCCGCGACGCCGTGCTCGCCGCCCGCGCCCAGCGTCCCGAGCTGCAACGGCTCGACAAGCTGGAAGCTGCCGGCGTGGAACTGATCACGGCCAACCGCGCGGGTTACTATCCGAATCTCGGTGTGTTCGGCCGCTACGATTGGGTGCGCGGCGGGCCTTCCAGCGGTTGGGGCGACCGGCGTGACGGCTGGACCGCCGGCGTGCAGGCCGAGTGGAGTATTTTTGATGGCCGCGCCACGGCCGGTCGGGTAGCTCAGGCCCGCTCGCAGCTCACCCAGACGCGTCTCGTGATTGAGGAAGCCATGCTGGCGATCGATGTCGAGGTGCGCCGGGTGCACTCTGCCCTGACCGAGGCGTGGGAGCTCGTGGACGCTTCCGGCAAAGTCGTCGAGCAGGCTCAGGAAGCGCTGCGTCTCGCGAATGTCCGCTACGGGGCCGGCAGCGCCACCCAACTGGATGTGTTCACCAGTCAGGTCGCGCTCACCGACGCTCGGCTCAACCAGTTGATCTCCTATTTCAATTACAATGTCGCCCTCGCCGCGATGCGCAAGGCCATCGGCCAAGCCGATCCCTTTGTGCGGTCCTGATCCTGAGCGCACGACCGGCGATTTTGACTGCAATCGACGCAACCCCTCACCGCCACCGGTGTCAGCCCATTGCGCATGAAACTCCTGCGAATCCTGCTGCTGCTCGCTGCGCTCTTCGTCGGGCTGGGTGCCTTGGCGCTCGCCTTGGTCTTTAACTCTTCGTTTCAGACTTGGGCGGCCCGCAAGGTGCTCGCGCAACAACCGGGCGCGGAGGTGTCGCTCCAGCGGGTTTCGGCCGGACTGCAGCGCGTGCAGGTGGAACAAGTGCGGGTGGCCTTGCCTGAAGGCGTGCTGACGCTGCCGTCGTTGGATGTGCACCTGCCGGTGCTGGATGCCGCCCTGCGGGA
>JBDNGL010000061.1:0-27622 GCA_041689285.1 Opitutaceae bacterium | reverse complement strand
GACTCCCTGACCCCTTCAAACACCTTGAAAACATAACCTTAGAGCGGACGCTCGCGCTGCAAACTAACTCGCATCCCGTTCGGCAATCCTCGACCGGCCGGAATCAAACCGGGAAAACGATTTTAGGACCTCCCTAAAGTAAGTATCGCGCCGTCCGGCCCCAGCCGGGCCGAGGAAACGGTTCAAGCCATACCCAGCGCCCGCATAGGCGGAAATCTTAGCGCTATGTCCGTATTGCAGGTCGAGGCTGGTGGAGGTGCCGTCGATGTTGATGTTGGTGGAGGAGGTGGAAAAGTCCTTGCCGGCTTGGATCGTGAGATTGGCGCGCTTGGTGGCATTCCAAGTGGCGGCGACCGAGGCGGTGATGGCACGATAAGAGTCCTCATTGGAACCGCTGGGTATCCGCACCTGATAACCGGCGCGGGCGTTGCCGCCGACTTTGGGCAAGATTTTGCCCGACACACCGGCGGTAAAAGCGTGATCCACGAAAGAGGTGTTGGCCGACGTCTCACCCCACCGAATGCGATATCCGCCGACGAGGTCGCGTTCCGAAGTATAGATGTAGAACAAATCGATGTTCGCGGTGTAGGTGCGCAGATCGACGAGGAAGGCGTTGCTGATGAAATCGAGGTAGCTGTAGTTGATCCCTCCCGAGAGGGTGTAGCGTTCGATAACAGGATATTTCAGATTGAGGCCGGCATCGTAATTCCAAGACTCACTGCGGATGTTGGCGGCAGTGTCGGCCCGGCTTTGTCGGGCGGCCCCAAGGGTGAGCGCACCGGTGGTGCGACCGGACTGTTTGTTGAATTCCCCGCGAAAACGCGGATTCTCAAAATTTTCCGTGCTATTTTCGCCAAATTGTGAGGCATCCAGAAATGCACTGCCGTTGAATGTTATCAGGCCCGCTCGGCGGATATACTCCAACCCTAGGCTGGCAGAGTAGATGTGATCTGCCTCCGCCGCACTGTTCGCGAAGATGTTGGAGTCCCAAGCGGCCCCGAATGTGCCCACGACGAACAATTGGTTTTTTCCGTCGTTTATACTGACGAGCGCCTGAACCGGCAGGCTCGCCAGTTGCAGGATCAGAACCAAAGTAGTGAGACGACGTATGAGCGAAAGTGTTTCCATCCAGCGTGAATTACTGCGGCTGGGGGATGGAGGCGGCACTGACCGTGATCACCGGAGGGAGCACGGGGCGCACTACTTGGACGACTACGATTTCATCCACCGTGTCGCCGGTTTCGCCGAAGGCGGTTGTCTCTTCACCGCCGCCGACCTCCTTGTCCTTGATGTCAAAATACACGCTTTTGCGTGCCATGCACGCCATGGTAACTTTATCGTCTAAGGCTTTCATTTGGTCGGTTGGGATGTCTTGAATTTGGATCGTTCCGCTGGGTGAGATCAACGCTTGTTGGCCCTGTTTGAGCACTTGCCCCCCTCCGTCTTTTTCGCCGCCTCGGATGGTGATATCGCCTTCCAGTAAAGAGACCGTCGTGCCTTCCGACGTGACTTCGATGACGGCTTTACGCCCTCTCACGCGAATCGACGCATGAGGGGTATTGTAGTTCATGGTGCTGCCGGCGACGAGCTTACTCGTGCAAAGGCCGATGGTGCCACGGGGGAGGTAGGCTTCGGTGCGTGATATGGAGGGCTCAACCTCCATGTCATTGCGATTCGGGACGAACGGTTCCTGCACGAACTGTCTCACTTCCAAACGCGTTTCGGGCGCAAAGTATATGCCGGTGGCATTCGAGAAAACCATCGCATTAGTGGAGTCTACCTTGGTTTCGATGACCGTGCCTTGCGCGGTGTAGACGGATTTTTGGGTTAAATCGTCAATGGTTTCTCCGTTGTCGATCTGTGCTTCGCCGGTGACCTCGGCGACGTAAATCTTGCTTGCGGGGTTCTTTTTGCGCGTCTGTGCCTGCAAAGGTGGGGTCGCAAGCAGAGCCAGCAATAGGGCGCAACATGCGCTGACAAGGAATATTCGGTTGGTATGAGTTGGCAGCATGGCGGATACGGGAGTCGGTGGTTAGCCTGATGTTACCTACGATAATAGGGTATTAACCCTAATTTAGGCAAGTGCATAACTTATAAACTACTCGACAACAATATTCAGGATTTTCTTAGGCA
Source organism: Opitutaceae bacterium (assembly GCA_041689285.1). Taxonomy (GTDB): domain Bacteria; phylum Verrucomicrobiota; class Verrucomicrobiia; order Opitutales; family Opitutaceae; genus UBA2377. Next base: position 25,489 of record JBDNGL010000061.1, on the reverse strand, counting down.
CAAAGACAATTCGATTGATGGTTTTTCCGAGGAGAAATTGAGCCACGCGTTCGTGTATCTTAGCTAATTCAACAGCAGCTTCTTGTGTGATTTCTGCGGGGACCATTTGATCGCCGCGATGCTTGCCGTTTACTTGGAAAACCAACTTAACCTCTGAACTCACCAGTTTGGCCTGATCGTAGGACGGCCAAGGAGCGACGTTTAGATCTGGGGTGCCGCCAAGACGTGACCACAACTCATTGGCGATATGGGGCGAGAACGGGGCTAGAATTTGGATGAAAGCGAGCATGGTTTGCCGGCTAACGGTCTCACTCTTTTGCACGGCGTTCATGAAAATCATCATCTGCGAAATCGAAGTGTTGTAATGAAGGTTAGCGATATCATCGCCCACCTTCTTGATGGTTTCATGCAGTAGGCGGATCACTTCAGCTGAGTCCTGAGCCGTGCCGGAGATCTTTGGATTGGGGGCACCCTCGGGGTCCAAACACTCGCGCCAGACTTTGTGCAGGAAGCGATGCACGCCCTCGATGCCTTTGGGGTTCCAGGGTTTCATCGCTTCAAGCGGACCTAGGAACATGAGATAGAGGCGCAGAGTGTCGCTTCCATACGCGCGAATGACATCATCGGGGCTCGCGACATTGCCCCGGCTCTTGGACATTTTTTCCCCGTCTTCGCCCAAGATGATACCTTGGTGAAACAGTTTGGTGAAGGGTTCGTCGGTGGGCACCACGCCGAGATCGAAGAGCACTTTGTGCCAGAAGCGGGCGTACAGCAGATGGAGGACGGCGTGCTCTGCACCGCCTACATAAAGATCGGGGGTGCGCCAATAGTGCTGGGCCTCATTTGAAGCGAGGGCCTGCGGATTTCCCGGGTCAAGGTAGCGGAGGTAATACCAGCAGGAACCTGCCCACTGGGGCATGGTGTTGGTCTCACGCCGGGCGCGAATCCAAGCGCCATCCGGTCGTAGTTGACTGGCCGGAACCGACTCACCAGTTGCTGGGAGATACCAGATATCGAGCCATTCCGGAATCGCAGCCAGCGGACTTTCGCCGGTGCCGGTCGGTTGGTAGCTGGTCACCTCGGGCAGGCGCAGGGGGAGAGCCGCATCCGGCAGCGGGAGGGCGTAGCGGGTTTCGCCACTTATCACGCAGGTGACCGCGTCCTTTGGCAATTTGAGCGCCGCACCACAGTTGGTGGCGGCGGTTACGTAATCTCTTTCGCTGACCCAGACGATTGGAAAGGGTTCCCCCCAGTAACGCTGGCGTGAAAACAGCCAATCGCGCAGTTTGAATTGCACGGTCGCCAGGCCGCGTTTTTCGGCGCTGAAGCGAGCATCGAGTTTTTCCTTGGCCTGCGCCGGCGTGAGGCCGGTGCAATCGTCCGAGGCGATCAGGCGGACGTCACCACCCTTGTCGCAAAAAGGCAAAGTTACCGGCGTGCCATCGGCGGGCGCGATGACCTGCGGGATCGGCAGGCTGAACTTTTGGGCAAATTCGAAATCACGCACATCATGTGCGGGCACGGCCATGATCGCCCCGGTGCCGTAACTCGCGAGCACGTAGTCCGCGATCCAGATTGGGATGCGCCCGCCGGTCGCCGGGTTGATGGCATGGGAGCCGGAGAACACGCCGGACTTCACCTTGGCGAGTTCCGTGCGTTCGAGGTCACTTTTGCTGGCGGCGGCTTTTACATAGGCCGCAACACCGCCGTGCTGGGCCGCCGTGGTCAACGCGGGCACGAGCCGGTGTTCGGGCGCGACCACCATGTAGGTGGCACCAAAGATGGTATCCACGCGGGTCGTGAAAATTTTCAACCGCTCACCGGGTAGCTCCGCGATGTCGAACTCGACCTCGCTGCCTTCGCTGCGGCCGATCCATGCGGCTTGCATGCGCTTGGTCGAGTCGGGCCAGTCTAGTTTGTCGAGATCGGCCAGCAGACGGTCGGCGTAAGCCGTGATGCGTAGCACCCATTGGCGCATCGGGCGCCGTTCTACGGGGTGGCCGCCGACCTCTGACACGCCATCGATTACTTCCTCATTCGCGAGCACCGTGCCGAGGGCGGGGCACCACCAGACGGGCTTCTCCTCGACATAGGCCAAGCCGCGCTGGAACAACTGGAGCCAGATCCACTGAGTCCAACGAAAGTAGGTAGGGTCGGTCGTGTTGACCTCCCGCTCGAAATCATAGGACAGTCCCATGGACTTCAGTTGCCGGCGAAAGGTGGTGATGTTTTCTTTCGTGACCTCCGCGGGGTGCCGGCCGGTTTTGACCGCATAGTTCTCCGTCGGCAGCCCAAAGGCATCCCAGCCGATGGGATAAAGGACATTAAACCCCCGGGCACGTTTGTAACGCGCCATGATGTCAGTGATGGTGTTGTTCTCGCAATGCCCCAGATGCAGCCCGGCCCCGGAGGGATACGGAAACATGTCGAGCAGGTAATATTTGGGCTTCGTCCCGCCTTGCGCCGCTCGAAAAGTGTGTGCTTGCGCCCAAACTTGCTGCCAGTGGGGTTCAATTTGGTTGAAATCGTATTCTTTGCAGGACGTGGCCATGGAATAAAACCGGCCACTGTGGGCCATTCACTGGGCTGGTCAATCCTGCCGCCGCAAACCCAGCGAACCACTTTGCATGGTTTTGCTGGTCAATGCCGAGGGGGCATCGGTAGTAATTGTACCAGTTTATCATGTTTACCGGACTCGTAGAGGAAACTGGCACTGTGCTCGCTTTCAACCCAGGGCGCGTAGGCTGGGTTTTGCGCGTAAAGGCTGCGGCAATTTTGTCGGGGCTGAAGCCGGGCGACAGTATCGCGGTTAATGGCTGCTGTCTTACCCTGACACGACACCCCGAGGGTGCGCTTGAGTTTGATTTGCTGGAAGAAACTAGGCGGGTCACGAATTTCTCCAACCTGCAATCCGGGATGTCTGTAAATCTGGAGCGCAGCCTCCGCTACGACGGTCGGGTTGGCGGGCACTTTGTTAGCGGACATATCGACGGCTGCGGGCGGGTGGTGAGTTTTGAACCACGAGGTCACGACCACTTCCTCCAAATTTCCGCACCGGCGGGTAGCGGTCGTTACCTCGTGCATAAGGGTAGTGTGGCGATTGATGGGGTGTCTCTTACCGTGGCGGAGGTGGCTGGTGACAGCTTTGCCGTCTGGCTGATTCCCACCACGCTCAAACTGACGAATCTCAAGGCGAAAACAGTAGGTGATTTAGTGAATCTGGAATTCGATTTGCTGGGCAAGTATGTCGAAAAAATGCTCACGGCTACCCGGAGTTGATGCGCATGCAAAACGCCCTGACTGCCCTCACTGATGAGTTGCGCCGACTCAAGTCCACTGGAGTTAAGTCGGTGACCGTTTCAGAGGAGGGCCTGCGCAAGCTTCATGCCGTGGTGAGGGCTCGACGAAAGCCCACCGCGCTAGCTGAACCCGGCGCGCACCCACCCGAGACCACCCCATCGGAACCCGTTCGGACGCCAGCGCCCACGGCATCCGCCAAGCCTCAAGGAACGGCGCTGCCCGCTGCCCCCGTCGTGGCACTGCCGTCAGGCGACAAGGCCGCGCGTTGGTCGGCCTTGCGCGAGATAGTCCTCAATGATGCCACGTGTCGGGAACAGGTGCGCCCCGGGAAGCAGGTGGTCTTTGGCGTGGGCAGTCTGGATGCCAAAATCATGTTCGTAGGCGAGGCACCGGGGGCGGAAGAGGAGGTGCAGGGTGAACCGTTTGTCGGTCCAGCTGGCCAATTGCTCACGCGCATGATCTTGGCCATGGGTCTGCAACGCAGTGACGTTTACATCGGCAACATCATGAATTGGCGCCCGGAGATGCCGCTCAATGCGAGCGGTGTGCAATTTGGAAATCGTCCGCCGACCGCAGCGGAGCTTATTTATTGTTTGCCCTATCTCCTGAAGCAAATCGAGGTGGTCAATCCGCAGGTGCTGGTGGCGCTAGGCGCAACGACGGCGCAAGGTCTGCTGGGCAGCGGTTCATTCGGCGCCTTGGGTGAAGTCCGCGGCAAATGGCGCGACTTCGCCGGCAAACCGCTCATGATCACCTATCATCCGAGCTATATTCTTCGCAATCAGTCCAATCGTTCGAAACGCACGATTTGGGAAGACCTGCTGCTGGTTATGGAGCGGGCGGGTTTGCCGATCACGGAGAAGCAGCGGGGCTTCTTCCTGTAGGCTTGAGGGACCGTCTCAGGTGGTGGCGGTGAGCTTATTCAATTCGGTGCTGGCCAGATTGAATTCCGCTTTGATTGCGGCAATCATCCCCGCCACTTCCCGTAGCCCTTCCTTGCGGGAGTGATGTTCCAGTTTTTCCGCGACGGCACGCAGTTGCGTGGCACCAAGATTGGAGGCGCTCCCCTTGATACTGTGAGCGGCGCGGGTGAAGGCACCGTGGTCCCCGCTCGCCAGACTGGTGTCGAGTTCGGCTAAACGCTTGGGGGTGTCCTCCAGAAAAATACCGGTTAGCTCGCGCAGAAACTCGTCGTTATCGTCAGGATTGAGCGAGCGGAGATTCTCAATTGCTTGGAGATCAATCACAGCCATAGGGATGCGCGCAGCTTGAAATATTTGACCGCGATGGCGAGGCGTAAAAATCGGCACCGCTGTAAAATCATCGGGAGTGAGCGGTCGTTGAAATAACGCATCAGTTAATTGCAATGTGTTGATATTCCACTTGCATGAGCGGCAGGTTTGCTTCAGTTACAACCCTTTCCCATGCCAAATTCATTCGTTTTCTCATCTGAATCGGTCGGTGAAGGTCACCCAGATAAAGTGTCTGACTTTATCTCGGACAGCATCTTGGATGCCTGCCTGACCGTCGACCGGACCAGCCGGGTGGCCTGCGAGACTTTTGTAAAGTCAAACATCGTGGTGGTAGGTGGCGAGATCACGATACCCAAACTTCAGGACAAGCAGACCGGCCGCAGCAAGCCTATCGAGGAGGTCATCAACGTGGGTAAAATCATTCGCGATGCCATCCGCGAAATCGGCTACGTCAATGACGACGATGTCTTTCACGCCGACACGGTCTTCATCAATAATTACCTCACCGCCCAGTCCAAGGATATCGCGCAGGGCGTGGATGCGAAAAAAGCAACGGGTAAAAAGCATGCCGAGCAGGGCGCCGGCGACCAAGGCATCATGTTCGGCTATGCCTGTAATGAAACGCCCGAGCTGATGCCGACGCCGATCATGTTTGCCCACCGGCTGGGTCGCGTGCTTACGAAAATCCGTAAATCTGGACAGGCCGCGTGGCTGCGCCCCGATGCCAAGACGCAAGTCTCGGTCCGTTACGACAATGACCGTCCGGTCGAGGTGGTGAATGTCGTTATCTCCACCCAACACACGGCCGACGTCGCGCACGCGAAGATTGAAAAATATCTTATCGAAAACGTGATCAAAAAAGTGCTCCCAGCCAAGATGCTGACTCGGAAGACCGAGTTTCTCATTAATCCCACGGGTCGGTTTGTCGTGGGTGGCCCGCAAGGTGACTCCGGCCTTACCGGTCGCAAAATCATCGTTGATACCTATGGTGGTTGGGGTCGCCACGGTGGCGGCGCCTTCTCCGGCAAGGATCCGTCCAAGGTTGACCGCTCGGCCGCCTATATGGGTCGCTGGGTCGCCAAGAACATTGTCGCGGCCGGTCTGGCCACCCATGCCGAGATTCAATTCGCCTATGCGATCGGACATCCGAAGCCGGTTTCCCTCCGCGTTGAGACCTTTGGCACGGGCAATGTCTCCGATGACGTTATTACCACTGCTGTCTCCCAGATTTTCAGTTTCAAGCCGGCTGAAATCGTCAGCCAACTCAACCTCCTACGGCCCATCTATCGGCAGACGACCAACTACGGTCACTTCGGTAAGGCCGGCCTCCCGTGGGAACAAACCAACAAGGCGGCCGCGCTCCAAGCCGCCGTCAAGGCCCTCGCCTAAATCCTGAACGCAACACGCAAATCCAATATGGCAACTTCCACCCAATCCACCCCCCCCACCGCCGACTATCACGTCAAGGACATCGGCCTTGCCGACTGGGGCCGCAAAGAAATCTCCATCGCCGAGCACGAGATGCCCGGTCTGGTCTCCGTGCGCAAAAAATTCGGCCCGGCCAAGCCCCTGAAGGGCGTCCGCATCACCGGCTCGCTGCATATGACCATCCAGACCGCCGTCCTGATCGAGACCTTGAAGGAACTCGGGGCCGACGTGCGCTGGGCTTCATGCAACATTTTCTCGACCCAAGACCATGCCGCCGCCGCCATTGCGGCCAGCGGCACACCGGTTTTCGCTTGGAAGGGCGAAACCCTTGAGGAATACTGGGATCTCACCTTGAAGGCCGTGACCTTCCCGGGAGGCCAAGGCCCGCAACTGGTCGTTGATGACGGCGGCGACGTCACTCTTCTCATCCACAAGGGTTGCGAGCTCGAAGAGGGCAGCGACTGGGTCAACACCACGTCGGGCTCCCACGAGGAGCAGGTGATAAAGAACCTGCTCAAGAAGGTCCACCAAGAAGACCCGCTCAAGTGGACGACCATCGCCAAGGAGTGGCGCGGCGTCTCCGAGGAAACGACCACCGGCGTGCACCGCCTCTACGAGATGCTGGAGAAGGGTAAACTCCGCGTGCCGGCCATCAACGTCAACGACTCGGTCACGAAGTCGAAGTTCGACAATCTCTACGGCTGTCGCGAGTCACTCGCCGACGGCCTGAAGCGCGCCACCGATGTCATGATCGCCGGCAAGGTCGCCTGCGTGTGCGGCTACGGTGACGTGGGCAAGGGATCCGCGTTCTCGCTTAAGGGCTTCGGTGCCCGCGTCATTGTCACCGAGATCGATCCCATCAACGCCCTGCAGGCCGCGATGGAGGGCTTCGAGGTCAACACCATCGAGTCCACGCTCGGCGTGGCCGACATCTATGTCACCACGACAGGCAACAAGGACATCATCACGCTCGAGCACATGCGCGCGATGAAGGACCAAGCCATCGTCTGCAATATCGGCCACTTCGATAACGAGATCCAAGTGGAACGCCTGAACACCTCCGATGCCAAGCGCGTGACGATCAAGCCGCAGTATGACCACTATACCTTCCCGCAGGGCAACAGCATCTACATGCTCGCCGAGGGCCGTCTCGTGAACCTCGGTTGCGCCACGGGCCACCCGTCGTTCGTGATGTCCAGTAGTTTCACCAACCAGACGCTCGCGCAGCTGGACCTGTGGAAGAACAAGGACACCTACGCGGTGGGCGTTTACCGCCTCCCCAAGCACCTCGACGAGGAGGTTGCTCGCCTGCATCTGGAAAAGATTGGCGCCAAGCTGTCCGTCCTCACGAAGGATCAGGCCGAATACCTCGGCGTCCCGGTCGAGGGTCCCTACAAGCCCGAGCACTACCGCTACTGATCCGGCTCAGCCGATTCACCCAAGCAAAAGCCCGCGGTTTCCCGCGGGCTTTTTTATTAGAAAATGGCGGAGAGGGGGGGATTCGAACCCCCGGAACGGTTTTACCCGTTCAACGCTTTAGCAAAGCGCCGCTTTCGGCCACTCAGCCACCTCTCCGACTCTCAGGGGCCGAGGCAAACGGGCCACTTGGAAAGTGCAAGGCCGTTTTCGTCCTGGTGCTGCTCACTCCTCGTCTTCTTCGACGGGACGTTCCAACTCCGAACGGCATTCGCCGATGACGCGGAGCCAGATTTCACGGAGGTCAAACAGGGTGGCGTGGGCTTCCGTGCGGTAAGCCGCCAGCACGGAATGGGACGAAGTCGCCGGATCATTCAGCAAGGCCAGAGTCTGATTGAGTGCACCCAAAGCCCGTTTGAAGAGGCTGATGGCCATGGCGTAGTCGCCAAATTCAAGGGCATGGATGGCCTGCATGGCCAGATCCTCGCCGGCATGGAGGGCGCTGAGGTAACGCAGCGCAATGGGTTGGGGCACTTTTTGGGCATCGGTGGCCAGTAATTCCCAGTTGCGACGTAGGCGCAGATAAAGCGCCCGGGTGGAGATAAATATCGGGTTTTTGTGGAGGGTATAGACTTCTGACTCCGCGCCGAATTCATCAGCGGCCGATTCGTCGTCTGGCTCGTCGTCTTGGGTGCCGAGAGATTCGCCATCTGAAGAAACACCGCTTTCCCATTCCATGCGCTTGGCGACCTCGTCGATCCGCTCAGGCACATCTTTGAAGGTCTCGTAGTAAGCCAAGTAGCGGTTCACCGTCTCTTCCTGTTCCCGCAGGTAGCGCTCCCAATCAAATTCATTCCAGATCAGATCGCTTCGATCTTCCCACTCGTTTTCAGGGGAGCTGTCAGAATCGTAATTACTCATGCTATGGATGCACACTGAGTGGGGCGGCGGTTAAAGTGCAAAAGAAAAAAGCACTCTTCAGACTGGGTGTTTTGCGGGTTGTATCCCGCAGGCCTAGACGACAGCTTAGCCCACCATGGCCGATGTCCATCATGAGGTGGTTTATTTTTCGGGTCGGGTGCAAGGAGTGGGGTTTCGCCACACGACGCTGCAAATCGCGAAGGAGTTCGAGGTGACCGGTGCCGTGTGCAATCTGCCCGACAGTAGGGTGCAGCTCGAGTTGGAAGGAACGGCCAAAGAAGTTGCTGCCTTCATTGAGGCGCTTGAGGAACGGACGCACGGCTACATCCGTAAGACCGAGCGCACGGGGGCCCGGCGCGCACCGCAATTCACCGGTTTTGCCATTCGTTAATCACCATGCCACTGGCCTTGGAATTGCGAAAGGTGACAAAAGACTATGCGGTGGGCCTCCGTGGCGTGCGGTTACGCGCGCTCGAGGCGGTTTCCCTTGAAGTCGCGCCGGGTGAAGTGTGCGGGCTGCTTGGTCCCAACGGCTCTGGCAAAAGCACGATAATGAAACTATTCGCGGGCTTGCAGGCACCGACAACCGGTTCGTGCTGGATTCAAGGTCTGACCAGGGGTGAAGCGAACGTGCAGGGGCAGATTGGCTATCTGCCGGAATCGCCGGCCTTTCCGACCTTCATGACTGCGGCCGAAGTGGTGCGCTACCATGCCATGTTGAGCGGTCTGGACTCGGGAGCGGTGACAACTCGGGTGGCATGGGCACTAGATGCCGCCGGCCTGCGCGCGGTGACCGGATGGAAGGCGGGCACCCTTTCCAAAGGCCTGGCCCAGCGGCTGGGACTCGCCCAAGCCCTCGTGCATGATCCTGAAATCCTATTGTTGGATGAGCCCACCGCCGGGGTGGACCCTCTGGGGGTATCGGAGATGCTGGCCCTGATTCGCGCGCTAAAAAAAGCCGGCAAGACCATTGTGCTAACTTCCCACCAGCTTGACCAAGTGGCGGCGGTCTGTGATCGCATCGTCATCCTCGCTGCCGGCCGGCGGTTGTTTGCCGGAACTTTGCCGGAACTCGCCGACTCGCGCCGGCTCTTCAGCACCGAGCCGATGGAGCCGGCCCTGCAGAGTGAATTGCAGGCCTGGCTGGCGGCGCGTGGTCATACCTTGAGTGATGCCGGTTGGGCCCGGCCAGCTCTCGATGAATTTTATCTTAAACGACTCCACAAACACGAGCGTGAGGAGCGTGAGACATGAAGCCGGGTCTTGCCTTGCGGCGGATTGCGCTGATCGCGGGAAGCACATTCCGCGAGGCGCTGCACCAGCGAAGTTTTGGGCTCATGCTGGTTGTGGCGCTGGGCTTCACTGGCGGCGCTTGGGGTTTTCGCCAATTCAATTTTGGTGCCTCGGAACTTAAGTTCATCGCGGATTTGGGACTGGGTGCGCTCGCATTGTTTGGTGCGTTGTTGGCCATCGGGGCCACGGTGCAGACATTTTTTACCGAATTGGAAGGTCGCACCCTGCACCTGCTTTTGGCGCGGGGCGTTACGCGGGGCGAATTTGTGTTGGGTAAGCTGGTCGGCATTCAACTCTTGCTCGCGCTCTTTTCCCTAGTGCTGCTCGCATGCTTGCTTCCCCTGCTTTGGGCACGGGAAGCCGCAATCATGGCGGCGGCTCCCGCAGTATTGTTCACCGGCAGTTTGCTGAGCCTGTCCGGTGTACTGCTGGCGGCGGGTGCGCTCTGGCTTAAGTGCGGAGTGCTGACGGCGGCGGTGCTGGCCGTATGCTCGTTCGCGGGCAGCCGGCTCTATGTTTTGGTCTGCGGTTTTCTAATGCTGATCATCTTTCACTCTGGTGCGATCCTGACGATTTACAGAGCTCAGTCCTCGGGCATCGGGCAGTGGGTGGTGACCGGCTTGAAAACGATTTTGCCGGACTTCGCGGCTTTCGACCTGACCTCCGCGATCTTTGGCGATGCCACGCCGTTGGCAGTGACTGGGCAACTGATCCTTTACGCGGCAATTTACATGGCGGGCTTTAGCTTGATCGCAACTCGCCTGCTCCGTGCGCGTGAAATCTAAAGGGGGTCATCTCTGCATGACAGTGCTCGTGCTGGCGGGCACGGGATTGTTGGCCAACGGCATCGTCCGGCCTGCACGCGCAACGATTCACCCGACGACAAATTTAAGTGTCAGGACATTGGCGTGGGAATGGCTGGGCGGACTGCGGCCGTTGGGGGCAAACTTGGCGTGGTTGCAACTCCAAGGATCCTGGCAGAAACGCAGCCCTTCGGAGGTAATGGCTTGGATCCGTATCGCGACTGAGTTGGAGCCGCAGTCTCTTTATTTTTGGGTCAATGGTGCACGGATCATTGCGCATGACTTGCTGGCTTGGTTGAGCCCAGCTGGTCATGCTAGGGAAGTGAGCCGCCGCCGGCAAGCAGGCTTGGCCTTGGCCTTGCTCGATGAAGCGCGGGCGTGGCACTCGCAGAACCCGCAATATTGGGTCGAACGCGCCACCATTGAGCTCAATGGGCTGCGGGACGACGAGGCTGCGGCGGAGAGTTTCAGGCGGGCGGCGGAGTGTCCCGGCGCGCCCTATTTTGCCGCGCGCCTGCACGCCCTACTATTGGTGCGACTGGGCCGGTTGGAGGCGGCGCATGCCTGGTTGGTTGAACTTCATCCGACACTGCCGCCTCATGAAACCGCGGCGCAGGCAGAGTTGGTTTTGGGGAGAATCCGCGCTTTGGAACAGCGATTGAATTTGTCGCCGGACCGCTGTTATCGCATGCCGGATGAACTTTGACAGCTGGTAAACTTCCCGCAATCCTCCGCACTCTAATTCGTGTCCATTGACTATCCCTTACTGCTCCTCGCCTTGATCTTACTTTGGTTTCCGCGCCAGTGGTTGCGCTTTGGACGGGCAGCGACTCGACGACTGCGTTGGGGCAAGCGTGTCAAGAGCCGGCGCAATGCCCCGACCAGCGTGCGCGAACCGGGTGACACCCGTCTGAGGGCGGGCGAGGAATTCTCGAAGCCGCGCAACTACATTGATTTTTTTCGCGCCTTGCTGGGTGCCCTTTTGTTGGTGGGCAATACTTCTTGGGGGGTGGAAGCGGCGTTGACGGTGGCGACGGACCAAGAGTTGCCGGGCCATGAAGGCGCGTTGATCGACCAGTTACGCATGGCGGTGCTGCTGATCGCGGTATTGCTGCAGTTTGTCCGCTATGAGGGACGGGTGACGCTCTATGCCCCGATATTTTTTCTCGCCGGACTCGGTTTGGCCCTTTGCGGCTTCAATGCCGGCGCGATCGCCCTTTTGATCGTGTGGATGATGAACGCGTCGTTGCCACTGACGCCTGCGAGTTTCCTGACGGTGTATGGGCTGCTAATCTTCATGCTGGGATTGGTGTTTCGAGGCTCCGCGGATTCTTATGTGCTTTTTATGGGCGCGGTTTGTCTGCTGCCCGTGGTCGTCAGCCTGTTGGCGCGAAGGTCGCTGGCGATCTTCACTAAGCGGATCAAGTAAAGGCGGTCTGTGAATCCCGAGCACACAGCGCGGTGGCAGATATGGCTGGCGGCGACCCGGCCGCGCACGCTCCCTGCAGCCGTGGCGCCGGTGCTGGTGGGCACGGCGTTGGCGTGGCATGTCGGCAAATTCGATCCCTGGGCAGCGGCGATCTGTCTGGCATTTGCGTTGCTCATCCAGATCGGAACCAATTTCGCCAACGATTACTATGATTTCGTGAAAGGCGCGGATACCTCTGCGAGGGTGGGGCCGCAGCGTGCGGTGGCGGCGGGCTTGGTCGCGCCAGTGACGATGCGCAACGCGATGGCCGCAGTATTGGCCGCGGCATTTTTACTGGGGCTTTCGCTCGTCGCGTGGGGCGGACCATGGTTGGTCGTGATTGGAGTTGCCAGTGTGCTCTGCGGTATCGTCTATACCGGTGGTCCGTATCCGTTGGGTTACCACGGTTGGGGAGATGTCTTTGTTTTTTTCTTTTTCGGTCTGGTGGCGGTGGGGGCGACCTACTTTGTGCAGGCTGGTTGGCCGCCTATAGTCGTTTGGCTGCTCGCCGTGCCGGTCGGATTGCTGGCTGCGAACATCCTCGTTGCAAATAACTATCGTGATGCGGGGACTGACGCCGCGGCGGGAAAGCGCACGTTGGTGGTGCGCTTTGGCCATGGCTTTGCCCGCGCCCAGTTTGGCCTTTCATTGCTCATCGCGTTCGGTCTGTTGCCGGTCGTGGTTTGGCACCTCGGCGGCGGGTGGTGGCTATTGCTGCCGTGGCTATTGCTGCCCGAGGCTTGGCGACAATGGCAGGGTCTGCGGGAAAATAAAAAGCCCGGCGAACTCATCGAGCTGCTGGGCGCTGCGGGCAGGTTACTGGCGCTCTATGCGCTGTTGCTGGCGGTGGGATTGGTCCTGTCCGGCAGGTAGCACCTCAGAGGTGCGCGGCGATCTTGGCTTTAAGGGCAGCCTTGGGCAGCATGCCGACAATCTGTTCGATCACGGCCCCGCCCTTGAAGAGGAGCATGGTCGGGATGGCGCGGATACTAAACTCGGCGGCGATGGCGTCAGCCTCGTCCACATTGACTTTGCAGATCTGCAACTGACCGCCGAGCTCGCCGGCCAGTTCCTCTAGGATCGGGGCAATGGCTTTGCACGGGCCACACCAAGGAGCCCAAAAATCCACGAGCACTGGCGTGGTGGCGGCTGCGATAGTGGATTTGAAAGTGTCGTTGCTGAGGTTAGTGATTTTGTCGGACATGTTATTAGTGGTTAAGGTAAGATTGATGGAAACAGACCGGTTGCAAGCGGCGGGTGAAGGTGGCAGCCGTAATATCAACTCGGCGTGGCGCGGTGGACGATCTCGGCCAGTTCCTTGGGCTCGACCTGGTGCAGGGGTTTGCCGCGGGTTTTCAGTTCTTCGAAGGTCTTGATCACGGTCTCGGTCATCCGGCCGTGCGTTTCCTCGGAGCCGCCGACGATGGCAAACTGCTCACCGGTGGTGATGCGCTTATGGCCGTCCGTGTTATCTAGGCCGATGCCGAGAAGCCCGGCCTTGGGTTTGGGTTGGCGCTTTTTGCTCACGCACTCACCGTGTCCGGGTTGGCTGCGGTTTCAAGTGGGATTTCCTCCACGGCAGTGCAGACAATGTCGCTGAAGGATTCATTCTGTTGCAGGGAGAGTTTTCTCAGGCGCGTGAGTTCCAGCACGGCGAGGAACGTGGCCACGAGCAGGCGGAGGGTGACCTTGCCCGGAAACAGGTCGGAGAAAATGAAGGATTTTTCCGTCTGGATGCGGGTGAGCAAGGATTCCATCTGGTCTGCCACGGTGACTTGCTCGTCTTGGATTTCACCGACGACGAGCTTTTCGGCCAAGCGGCGCAGGACAATGTTGAAGGCATTCCAGAGCTCGATCCGATCCACGCTTTTCAGTGGCCTGTCGGCGGCGGCGGTTAGATTTGATACATAGCGATCCATGAGGTCCTGCCGTAGGGTGACCAGTTCGTTGAGCTTGGCGGAGGCTTCCTTGAATTTCTTGTATTGGAGTAATTGGTGAACGAGCTCCCACCGAGGATCGATGTCTTCTTCCTCGGCGTTGGGGTCCACCGCGTGCAGGCCCTTGGGCAGGAGCATGCGGCTTTTTATTTCCATCAGCGTCGCCGCCATGACGAAGAATTCACCTGCGACCTCGAGGTCGAGTTGCTGCATGGTGCGCAGAGCCTCGATGTATTGCTTGGTGACCGACTCGATGGGGATGTCATATATATCCAGCTCGTTCTTGCGGATAAGGAAGAGCAGCAGGTCAAGCGGGCCTTCAAAGACCTGGAGTTTGATGCGATAGTCGGAGTCGGGAACCACGGTCGTGCGATGCTTGCGGGCGAGCCCGGCGCGGCAAGGGAAATTCAGTGCCGACGCAAGGTCGCGACGTAGAACCCATCGGTGTCGTGTTGAGAGGGGAGAAAAGTCAGCCCGAAACCATCCCCATTGCCGGAGTAGGAGAATCCCGGTTGTTCAGCGATGTAGTCTGGGTGGGTGCTCAGAAATGCGCTGACGACCGCACTGTTTTCCTGCCTGTTGAGCGAGCAGGTGGCGTAGATGAGGCGTCCACCGGGTCGGACTAACGCGGCGAATCGCGACAACAACTCACCTTGCAACTTGGTATAACGGGCAATCATTGCAGGCGTAGTGGCCCATTTGAGGTGCGGCGCGCGCCGCCAAGTGCCGGTGCCACTGCAGGGAGCGTCAACCAACACACCGTCGTAGAGGCCCTGCGGCGGTGCACGCAGAACGGTCACATTGCCCAAGCCGGCACGGGTGGCGCGCCGACTGAGTTCCTCAAGTGCCGCCGGTCGAATGTCGTGGGCGTCCACTTGGCCAGTGCGACCGATGATACGGGCCAGTTGCAGGGTCTTGCCGCCGGCCCCGGCGCAGGCATCAAGCCACCGGCCACCGGGAGCAATCGCGGCACTGTCGAGGATGAGTTGCGAACCTAGGTCTTGGATTTCGAACCGTCCGGCGCGATAGGCGGCGGTTTGGGTGACGTCAGCCTCAGTGAGCACTTTCCATGCGTTTGGTAGCAAGGGCGATGGGTACCAACTCCAGTTGTGGGTGCCAAATTCCTCCGCGATGGCGGCTGGTTCGTCGGTTTGCAGCCGCAGCCAGAGCGGGGCCCGGCGATGAAGTGAGTCCACTTCGGGCGGGAGGCAAGCGGCGGGGCATTCAGCAGTCAACCAAGCCGGGATGAGGGCAGCGGGGTCGTTGCCCAATAAGGATGCCTTGGCGGCGACTGATTCAGGACACGCAAGCCACTCCGCACCGAGGGTGGCGCGGAGGGAACGGGTGGCCGGTATATCTGCCGACAACCAAATCACCAAGTCGGTAGCTTTAGTGGGATCGCTGCTGAGGCGTGGTTCGATCCATGGGAGGTAACGCACTGTGCTGTAGAGCAGCTCCCGATAGAGCCGACGGTCGCGGGAGCCGAAGCGGCGCTCGGCGGAGAGCAACCCTTGGAGGCGTTGCGGGAACTCCAAGGTGCGCCAGTGCGGCTGCAGACGGGTCGCGAGACTGAGGAAAATTCGACGCTGGTTACCCGAGACACTCATGCCCTCAAAAACCCAAGGTCTCGATCCGAATACTGAAGACGAAGTCACTTTCACGCCGGGGACCGTCGTATTGAGTGACAAGATATTCGATGACCCAGGAGTTGTGGAGATTATGGCGGACACCGATGGCTTGCTCGTTGAAACGGCGTTGCCGCGCGTCGTAGTGCAATCGGCCCACCGCTTCGAACGCTTCATTGAAGCGATAGCGCGGGCTGACAACGAACTCCTCGATTTCGCGACGGAGTAGATGGCTGGAGAAACTGAGAGCCCAGGCGTCGCCGTCGCGAACCGTTAGACTGGTGTTGAACTCTTGCAGCGTGAGATTGTGCGGGGTGAAGTTCTGATAGAGTGCAAACTCCAGCCACGGCGCCGGGGTGAGGGCGAGGACGGTGTGGATGGCGGACCAGGCCCGTTCGCCGGGAGTTCGGTCGAAGCGGAGATCCGCCGCGATGTTGATAAAGAGCAGGTCGCGCGAGCTGTAGGTCGCGTCGCGGGTTTGGAGGATGTTGTCCAATCCAAGCCTTAAGGTGTGCAAGGGGCTGAGGTCGTCGATGTGGCGAATGTCACCGAGTCCGAGCGGCGATAGGTAGGTGGTAAAGGTGCGGCGGTCGATGGCCGGGATAAAGGCGCGGCCACGTTCGGCGTCGGGCACATAACGATAAGAAAACCGCGGGGTGACTAGATGACGGAGACCATCAATTTTCCACATTTCGTTTTTGTAATCGAAGGTTGCGCTGGCACGAAGTTCAGCATCGAGGCCGAGTTCGCCCAGCGTCCGCGTGTAGTGATCGCGGTTGCCCGAGGGGCGGGTGTAATGGGTAACCCGGCCGCCGACGATCGGCGTGAAACTCAACCAAGCGTGCGGGGTTAGCGAGCCGTTGAGGGCATCGTAAGCGTCGAAGCGGTTGCTGCGCTGCCCGGATCCACCGTCTGGTGGCTTTTCGCGCAAAGCGGCGAAACTGCCCGAGAAGCGTTGGTATACTCCGGGAATCAGGGAGCGGGGTGGCAGATCGACGCGCACTTCCGGCAGGCGCTCTTGCACGCGCTGATAGGGATTGGGCTGCAGCCGCGTGAAGACCGAAGCGAAAAAATTATCGCCGGTATGCACCGCCTCGACGAAAGTATCCGGTTCCTGAAGCAGGAAGAATTCACGGGGTCGGAAATCGCGCAGCACCTCCGAGTCCTTCCAATATTGGACTTGGGCGGTAAGGCGGAACCGATCAGTGAAGTCTTGGGTGTGCCACCACTGCACAAAACCGCGCTCACGGGGCACTGGTTGTCCAAGCACATCGGTCAGGCGGTCGCCATGGTCGCTGATGAACCCGGACTTGAGGTCGCCTTGAATTGCCCGGCCATCATGTTCGATTTCGTAATGCCCCGATGGGCCAAACATGACACCCCGCTCGGTATAGAGCCCGAGGGCCGCACCCAAGCGGGTCTCTGGGCTGAAAGGAATGTGCAGGGCACCCTCTCCGAACAGACCGAGCGAGGAGCGATAGCCCGCGGCCAGCGAAAAGTAGGAAACAAAAGGCAGATTGAGTCGGTGGGAAAATTTGGGCAGAGTGATAGGCTGAAACACGCCCACGCCCAGCCGTGCGTTGGTCGTGTTGATCTGAGGCTCCGAGGTGTAGGTGAGGGTGTCAGCCTTGAGGGTGGGTTGGAATGGGCCAGGTTCGCGGATTGAGGCGGTGGCCGCAGTGACCTCGATGCGGTCGGGAGTCCCACTAGCGGTGGTGCCGGAAATATAAAATGGAAAGCTGCCGAGTCGCGGAGCGGTGAGTTCAATATGTCGGTCGCTGCGGCGATAGGTGATGCGATCTGCCAGCACGCGTTGGGCACCCTGGGTAAACCGCACGCCGCCGGTGGCGATAATGAGCCCTCGGGCCGAGTCGTAGCGGATTTCATCGGCTTCGATCAGGGTTTGCCCGTCAGTAAAGCGGGCGTTGCCAGTGAAGATGGCTTCATTGGTTGCATAGTCGAAGCTCGTGGTCAGGGCGGAAAGATCAGAGCCGCCGACCGGGACAGGCTGCGCTCGCAGTAAGGTGGCGAGGGAGAGAAAAAACAGAATGGGGAGAAGGCGGATCACGCAGCGCGGAGCAAAGGCGCGGCTAGACATTCAGGCAAGCTCCCATGCGGCCAAGGCTGGCATACTTTACGCTTTCAGTCGTCAGAGTCGCGTCACAATGTAATCATGATCCATGGCAACCCAGAGTCCCAAGCGTAATCTCTCAGCCCTGAGTGAACTGGCGCATCTACGACGCGCTGTGCGCGAGCTGGGCCAGTCTCTCGGGCAGGTAATTACACGGCTGGAAGGCGTGGCAGCCTTCGAGACGGTGGAGCGCTTACGCGGACTGGCCAAGGCCCGCCGGGCGGGCGAAGCCGGCACCGCCCGCAAGCTCGCGGCGCAGGTCGCGCGGTTCACGCCTGCCGAGGCGCAAACACAGGCCATGGCGTTTACGCTGTATTTCGAGCTCGTCAATCTGGCCGAGGAAAACTTTCGAATCATGCTGCTGCGCCGGCGACGCAACCAACCGCACGGCGATGGCCGCCCGGCCCTGCGTGAATCCATCGAGGCGGCGGTGCAGCAGCTCAAAGCAAAGGGAGTAAAACCTGCGGAGATGCAGGCCTTGGTGCGTCGTATGCGGATCGAGCTAGTGTTCACCGCCCATCCCACCGAATCGAAGCGACGCACCCTGCTCACGAAGCTCCAGCGCTTGGCCGAGGTGCTCCGCCAGCGCACGCATGCCGAGCTGGCGGCGGACCCGGCCGTGCTTGATCCGGAGACGGTTGAAAGAGAAATTGTCTCGTTGTGGTTGACGGACCGGAGCCGGGTGGCCCGGCCCGAGGTCACGGATGAGGCCCGCACCGGGCTTTGGTATCATGACACCGTGCTGTATGCGACGCTGCCCCGCCTGCAGGCGGATCTGGAGGCATCGCTGGCCAGGCATTATCCGGGGGTGCAGCCGCACGGGCGATGGCTCACCTTTGGCTCGTGGATGGGAGGGGACCGGGATGGCAACCCCAACGTGACCGCAACGGTTACCGCTGAGGTGCTGCGGTTACACCGCCGCCTGGCGATCGAAAAAATGCGGTTATCGGCTCGAGACCTCGCCCGGTCGCTGACCGTGAGCGACCGGCGCGACAGCGTGGTGCCGGCTTTGAAGCGCGGCCTGCGGGACAAGCTGCACCTTACTAAGCACCTTGAGGAATTGCAGCGGCGGTATCCGCACGAACCCTACCGGTTGCTGCTGGGCGTGCTGCGGGAAAGGCTTCGCCAAGAGGTGGATGAAACGAGAGCCCCGGATTTTCTCACCGCAGAAGGCAAACCGGAGGTGGCGTTCAATACCCAGAGTGTAGTGGAAACGTTGGATGCGATCCACAACAGCCTAGCTGCCGGGCGTGGGGAAATGTTGGTGCGTGGAGAACTGCGCACCGCGCGACGCCAGATCGAGACCTTTGGCCTGCATACGGCCCGGCTCGACCTGCGTCAGCACTCCTCGCAGCATGAAGAGGCCGTAGCCGCATTGCTGGGCCGCCTAGATTATCCCAAAATGGAGGAGAACGACAAGGTGGCGCTGCTGTTGGAGGCTGGCGCGACGGTCGTGCCCTTGCGCACCGATACCTTGCAGGCCCTGCCCGCGACGGCCCGGACGGTGTTGGAACCGCTGGCCTTGGTGCGCCGGGTACAGGCGCAAATCGGCAAGGAGGCACTGGGTGTTTACGTGATTAGCATGACGGCGGCGGTATCGGACTTACTGGAAGTAGAGCTGCTCATGGCAGCCACCCAGACTGAACTGCCGGTGGCGCCTTTGTTTGAGACGCTGGATGACCTCCAGCGTGCGCCGGCAATCCTGAAGGAGTATTTTTCCCTGCCGGGCCGGAAGCCGGCGCACCAGCATGTCATGCTGGGATATTCCGACAGCAACAAGGACTGCGGCTATCTCACTGCGAACTGGGCGCTTTATCAGGCGCAGGATGACATCGCGCGGGTATGCCGTTCCGAAGGCGTGGCATTGACGCTGTTTCATGGTCGCGGCGGTAGCATCGCGCGCGGGGGCGGCCCTGCCGCGAAGGCCATCCTAGCCCAGCCGGTCGGCCTTGCAGACGGCGGTATCCGGGTGACCGAACAAGGGGAGGTGCTGTCCACTCGCTATCACGACCCGGATCTGGCGCACCGCATTCTGGAACAGATGGCGTATGGAGTGATGCTGGGCATCCACGCGGCGGAGAAACCGGTGTCACCGCCGGCGGAGTGGGCCGCTGCTATGGAGGCGATGGCGACGGCAGGCTACGAGGCC
The DNA here is from genome assembly GCA_041689285.1 of Opitutaceae bacterium. Taxonomy (GTDB): domain Bacteria; phylum Verrucomicrobiota; class Verrucomicrobiia; order Opitutales; family Opitutaceae; genus UBA2377. The sequence continues at coordinate 5,765 of JBDNGL010000061.1, read as the reverse complement.
TACTCGGCTTTGGTGCATAAGGATCCGGAGTTCCTCGAATTCTGGCGGCAAGCCACTCCCATCGATGAGATCGGCAACCTAAAACTGGGCTCGCGGCCCACCTACCGGCGGGCGAGCACGAGCGTTGATGATCTGCGGGCCATTCCTTGGGTTTTTTCTTGGATGCAAAGCCGCATTAATTTTCCTGGTTGGTTCGGCCTCGGCAGCGGGCTGGAGGTGGTACTCGCACGTGGCGCTTCCGGACGACGGCTCCTGCAGACGATGCACCGGGAGTGGATTTTTTTCCAGACCATGATCGACAACGCGCAACTGACCATGCGCAAGGCCGATATGGGCATCGGCACGCTCTATGCCGGGCTCGTTTTGGACCCACGGATCCGCAAGCGTATCCATGGTATCCTGCAGGATGAATTCGTGCGGACGGAGCGTGCGATCCTCGCCATCACGGGCGAACGGCGGTTGCTGGGCCGCGAGCCGGTCCTGCTTAAGTCCGTCGAGCTACGCAATCCCTACATCGATCCGCTGAACTACATCCAGGTTGAGATGCTGCGCCGCCTGCGTGGCGGCGGGTTGACGGAACCGGAAACGGTGGCGGCGAGGGCGGTCGTGGAACTTACAATCAGCGGCATCTCGGGCGGTTTGAAAAATACGGGCTAGACCCCGTAAGCGCACCCGCCCACGGTGACTGTCAGCTTGGTCATCCTGCCACCAGAACTCGACGCACTGCTGCACGCACGGCATCCCGCCCCACATGGGGTGCTCGGCATGCATCCCTGTGTGAAGGGCCGGCAACGGGGCTTGGTCGTGCGGGCCTTGGTGAGGGACGCGGTGCGTTGCGCGGTGGTAGATGCAAGCCTGCCGGAATCCTGGGCGATGACCCGGCTAGATGCGGCGGGCATGTTCGAGGTATTTATTCCCCGCCGGCGCAAGGTGTTTCGCTACCAGTTGCGCGTCCACACTGAGGGAGGGGAGTTCCGGCAGTTTGCCGATCCCTATGCCTTTCTGCCTACGCTCGGCCCCCAAGACCTATATTTGTTTAATGAAGGCAATGAGCACCGCATTTACGAGAAACTCGGGGCGCACCTCCGCACGCTAGACGGAGTGAGTGGCACGGCCTTTGCGGTTTGGGCCCCGAACGCGCGTCAGGTTTCGCTGGTGGGCAACTTCAACCATTGGGACGGACGTTTTCATCCGATGCGCTCAATGGGCGCCTCAGGAGTATGGGAGTTGTTCGTGCCCGGGCTGGGCGAGGGCGAGCTCTACAAGTTTTTCATCCGCGACCAAGCAGGCCATGTTCACACGAAGACCGATCCCTACGGATGTTATTTTGAGGCGCCGCCTAACAATGCCGCGATCGTGTTCGATCCGCGGAAATTTCAGTGGAATGATGCCGCTTGGCTGGAGCGCCGCGCGGCGCAGGCGGGTCGGTTGGACCGGCCGGTTTCCATCTACGAAGTGCATCTCGGCTCTTGGCGCCGGAAACTGGACGAAGCCAATCGCTCCCTCAGTTATCGCGAGCTGGCGCCGCAACTGGCGGATTACGCCGTGGAAATGGGCTTCACCCATATCGAAATCATGCCAGTGGCGGAGCATCCCTTCGACGGCTCATGGGGCTACCATGTGACGGGTTTTTATGCACCGACGCATCGGTTCGGCACCCCGGAGGACTTTGCTTGGTTCGTGGATCATTTGCACCAGCGCGGAATCGGGGTGATTCTCGACTGGGTGCCGGCACATTTTCCCCGCGATAGTTTCGCGCTCGCGCAGTTCGATGGCACGCACCTTTACGAACACGCCGACCCACGCAAAGGGGCCCACATGGACTGGGGCACGCTGATCTTCAATTACGGGCGCAACGAGGTGCGCTGTTTTTTGCAGGCCAACGCCTTGGCCTGGCTCGAGCGCTACCATCTTGACGGACTGCGCGTGGATGCGGTGGCCTCAATGCTGTATCTCGACTATTCGCGGAAGGAAGGGGAATGGATTCCCAACCGCTTTGGTGGCCGGGAGAACCTCGAAGCGATAGAATTTCTGCGCGAAACCAACGAGCTGGTGCATCGCTATTTTCCTGGCGTGCTCATGATGGCCGAAGAGTCCACCTCCTTCCCGGGCGTGAGCCGGCCGGTGGCCGAGGGCGGGCTGGGCTTCGACTGCAAGTGGAACATGGGCTGGATGCACGACAACCTGAGCTATTTTACGAAAGAGCCCGTTTACCGGCAGTGGCACCAGCATGACCTCACCTTTGGGATGCTCTACCAATACGCGGAAAATTTCGTAACCGTCTTTTCCCATGATGAAGTTGTGCACGGGAAGGCCTCAATGCTGTTCAAGATGGGTGCCTGGCACATCCCGGAAAAGGCGGCCAACTTGCGCGCCCTCTATGCGCACATGTGGGCGTGGCCGGGGAAAAAACTGCTCTTCATGGGCGGAGAATTTGCCCAGTCGCACGAATGGAATCATGCCGGAAGCCTCGACTGGCACCTTTGTCAGTACCCCGAACACGAAGGCGTGCGCCTGCTGGTGCGCGACCTCAACCGACTTTATACGAGCGAGCCCGTGCTGGGCGAAAATGATTTCAATCCCCAAGGTTTCCAGTGGATCAACGCGGAGGATGCTGCGGCCAATGTGATCGCCTACCTGCGCCGGGATACGGCCGAGCACACATTTTTTGTGGTGGTCGGGCATTTTTCGGCGGCGACGCGTCACGAATATCGCATCGGCGTGCCTCGCCCCGGCCAATGGACCGAGGTGATCAACACCAGCAGTGAATTCTACGGCGGCAACGGGCAGGGCAATGCCGGCGGGCGGACCGCCGAGGCGGTGCCGATGCACGGGCGCGCTCACTCAATTTGTCTGACGCTGCCCCCACTTTCGACCCTGATTTTAAAATGGTCTGCCGCTGGTGCCTGAAGCTTGGGATTAAGACTTTTAGACAGAGGCTGGTTTGCGGTTGACCAGAAAAGTTTCCATCAGGCCGACGTTTTTGATGTCCACACGGCCGACGGGTTCGAATTGAAACTTACCCTCGAGAGCGCGCTGCAGTCGGCCACTAATTTGGATTTTTCCCGGCTGGCCATGGGATTCCATGCGGGCAGCGATATTCACGGTATCGCCCCAGAGGTCATAGGCGAATTTCCGGGTGCCAATGATGCCGGCTACGACGGGACCGCAGTGTAGTCCGAGGCGGATTTGCCGTTCCAATTGATGACGGCGGTTGAACACTCGGAGAGCCTCCAGAAACTCAAATGCGGCTTCGACGCAGATCTCGGCGTGATCCGAACGCACCACAGGCACACCACTCACGAGCATATAGGCGTCACCGATAGTTTTGATTTTCTCCAGATTCATCTGCTCGGCGATCCGATCAAAACTGGAGAAGAGATCGTTGAGGAGGTGGACCGTGCGATTGGGGGAATTGCGGCTGGAGAAGCGGGTGAAGCCGACGATGTCGGCAAAGAGCACCGTGCACTCCATAAAACTATCAACGATCGTGCGCTCGCCGGCCTTGAGCCGATCGGCCACCGCACGGGGGAGGACATTGAGCAGGAGGCGCTCGGCTTTGGCGCGCTCGCTCTGCAGCTGGGCGAGAAAGGCCTGTTCCTGATCGCGCAGGTGCTTTTTTTCCAATGAGGCGGTGATGCGGGCGCGGAGCACGATCGGGTTAAAGGGCTTCGGCACGAAGTCCTCGGCCCCGGCCTCGATGCAACGCACGATGCTCTCAACATCGTCCAGGGCCGTGAGCATGATCACTGGCAGGTAGCGAAGACGTTGGTCGGCCTTGATGAATTCGAGCGCCCGAAAGCCGTCGAGCTCAGGCATGATGATATCCAGCAGGACAAGATCGAAATCGCTGTCCCTGAGTTTTTGCAGGGCTTCCCGGCCGTCTCCGGCCTCGGTAACTGCGTAGCCGAGTTTTTGCAGGCGACGGCAGAGCATCTCGCGATTGATCACATCGTCATCCACGACGAGCAGGCGGGCGGCGGGTCGGGCGGCGGTGTTGGATACGAGATCCACCGGAGCTTGGGAATGACCGTGCGGTGGCGACAGCGGGGGTGAGGCCCCCAGCGTGGCGTTGGCGGCCAGCACTCCATCGGCGATGGCGATCATATTTGAGAACTGATCCGGGGCAGACTCATCCACAATAAAGTGATGAAGGCTCTGGGCGGCGTGCAGGATGCGATTTAGGTCGCCGGCGAGGGGGCCGTCAGCGACGGCCTCGTCGAGGCACAATTCGGCATAACCGATGATGGCGTTTAACGGGGTGCGCATGTCACGACGCATGGTATCGACGTCGAGTTTACCGGTCTCGATTTTCCAGGGAGCGAGCGCGTCGTTGGTCAGGGCGATCAACTGACCGCCGGACGTGTGGATGCGCTTCAGGTCCCGTAAGATGGCAGCATTGCCATCCTCTTCCGCTGATTCCATCAGCATCTCGGAATAACCGATGATTTGGTTGAGGGGGGTGCGCAGATGGTGTCGCAGCTTATTGAGCGCTTCCATGTCCCGGGCCTGGATGGCGCGAGCGTAGGCTAGCAGGGAAGGTGGCTGGCTGCCTGAAGACGGCGGACGGGACTCGGAGCTTTGGCTCATCCGGTGGGCAGGGCGGGTGGCACGGTCGCGGGGCCGCGTTTAAGCAGCTCCTCGATTTTGCCAATCAGGCGGAGTAATTCGACGGGCTTGGTATCGAAATCATCGCAACCTGCCTTGAGGGATTTCTCGCGATCGCTGGACATGGCATGGGCAGTGAGCGCGATGATCGGGGTGCCGGCTACACTGGCATCGGCGCGAATTTGTCTGGTGGCTTCCCAGCCGTCGATGATTGGGAGACTTATGTCCATCAGGATAAGGTCAGGTTTTTCGGCGAGGGTCTGCGCGACCCCGGCGGCACCGTCTACAGCGACCACGACGGTGTAGCCACGCTTCTCCAAGCGACGGGTGAGCATGTCGCGGTTCATTTCGTTGTCTTCGACGAGTAAGATTTTTGGCATTTTGGATCAGGTTTGAGGGATTTTCGACCTCGTCAAGTGGGCCTGCACGGCTTCTTGGACGCGTTGCACAAGTTCTTCGCGCGAATAGTTGCCTTTTTGGAAGATGCCGGCCGCCCGGCCGTTGAGCGAGGTGCGAATGTCTTGGGTGATATCCATTGAGGTGAACACGAACACCGGGACCACACTCCAGAGCGGATGATCCTGCACACGTTGCAGAAATTGAAATCCGTTCATGATGGGCATTTTCAAATCCAGCACGATGGCGGCCGGGATGTTTTGCTCCAGAATGCCAATGGCGAGTTGACCGTTGGCGGCGCTGCGCACTTGCCAGCCTTCGCGTTGCAGGATGCGGGCCATCATGTCGCGAGTGGGCGGATCATCCTCGACGAGAAGCACATCGTAGGGGGCGTCGTCGGTGGGTGGGCCGGCCAGTTTGGCAGGGAAGGGCGCGACGGTGTTCATCGGCAGCGTGGCCGGGTCCACCTCGACTAAACGATGCTGGATGTCCTGCACCTGCAACGGCATGCGGATGGTGAAGGTAGTGCCGACGTTGGGAATGCTATCAACGGTGATGTCGCCGCCCATCATGCGGGCGAACTGCTGCGAGATGGCGAGGCCGAGACCGGTGCCGCCGAACTTGCTGGTGGTGGAGGCGTCGGCCTGGCTGAAGGTCTTGAAGAGCCGGCTCATCTGCTCTGGCTTCATGCCAATGCCGGTGTCCGAAACTTTCATGAGGATATGCTCACCATCGGTATCACGCAAAACCACCAGAGTGAT
>JBDNGL010000060.1:0-5009 GCA_041689285.1 Opitutaceae bacterium | reverse complement strand
CCTACCACAAGAGGGCCACCGGCGAAATTTACGCTTCACGGCGGGCGCCGTCCTTGGTTTCGCGCACGAGTCGGATTGAACCGGAGCGACTGCAGGACCTGCCGCTCACCGCCGAAAATCTCGCCACCCTCTTCACGCCTTCGTTCGCAATTGAAGGAGGTCTGGCCCGCCTGAGCGCGCGTCAGGCCAATCCCGGATTGCTCGAGATGGACAATCAATTTTCGTTCAATGGCCCACTGCCGGGCTACGAAGGACTCGCTATCACGCCGGTCGAGGACTTCTCCACCATCACGGACGAAAACGTCAACGCGGTTTCTTATTCCCAGATCCGAATCAATGTGGAGCCTGGCAGCGGCCACGGCTTCATTGCCCTTGTCCTGCGCTCGGCGGACACATCCGGCGCCCTCGTCCGCTTCCAGCTTCATGACGATGCCTCGTCGCAAGTTTTCGATGTATGGTTTGATCCGCGAAACGGCGAGCTGACTCAGATCGTCGGAACGGGCGCCCGCGCCACAAGGAACGACAACGCTTGGAACCTTGCACTGCCTTTCAGCAACACGACCCCCGAATCCCGGTTGTTTTTTAGAATCGAACCGGCCGCCGGCCTCCGCGTAGGAGAGCCAGCCGCCCGCCTCACCGGGGGAACCATCGACATCGGCAGATTGATCACCCATCTAACCGCTCCCCTCATTCCAATCTTGCTCGACGAGAACTTTCACCCCCATCCCATTGGCAGCATCAGCTTTGATGGAACGCAGGAAAGTCAGGCGCGCACCTACTCATTTGAGACGATGACCGGTCAATCGTCCACTGCAGTGCTGCACTTGCGCTTTCCCGCCGCCTATTTACCCCCTTCCGCGCCATGACTAGTTTTCTGCTGATCATTCCCTGCTTTCGCGAACGTGAGCGCCTTCCCGCATTTCTTGATGAACTCTCTCACGAGCTGGCGGTCTGCCCTCTGCCGATTTCAATCTGCACCGTTGATGACGGCTCGGGGCCCGAACACGCAGCCTGGCTTCACCAACACATTGAGTCTCGCCGCCCCCAGATGCCCGCCCTCCTGCCGGCCATTCTCTCACCCACAAACCTTGGGAAGGGTGGAGCCATCTACTTGGGTTGGAACCGGCACCGAGATACCGATTGGGTGGCTTTTGCCGATGCCGACGGAGCCACTTCTGCACGGGAGATATTTCGCGTCTTCAAACTGATCGTCGGCGCCGCGACGCCCTCGGCCGCGTATTTCGGCAGCCGCATCAAGATGCTCGGCCGCAACGTGCATCGGAAATCATCACGCCACTTGACAGGGCGGGTCTTTGCAACCGTCGCTTCGGTGCTGCTCGATCTGCCCGTCTACGATTCGCAATGCGGATTCAAGGTGATCAAGCGGGACGTCTTCGACGCCATTTTCCCCACACTCGTGGAGCAGCGCTTCTGTTTCGACGTGGATTTGCTCCTGCGGCTCCGCCTGGGTCAGCATGACGTGGTCGAGGTGCCGGTCGACTGGATCGACAAGGAAGGCAGCAAGGTCAGCATCGTCGGCGACTCGATCGCCATGTTCAAATCCCTGCTCAAGCTCCGCCGGATGATCAGAGGCGCAAAACACTGATTATTTAGCCATGGGTAACATGCTTTTGTCACTCGTGCTCCCGGTCTATCGCGAGGAAAAGAACATCCCGGAATTCCTGCGGCGCATACGACCGGTGCTGGCGACTGTCACGGAAGAATACGAAATCATCTTTTCCATCGACCCCTCGCCCGATCGCACCGAGGAGGTCATTCTCGAGGCGCGCGCCACTGACGAGCGCATCAAGCTGCTCAAATTTTCCCGTCGCTTTGGCCAACCCATGGCGACGCTGGCAGGCATGCAATACTCGACCGGCCAGGCCGTCATCGTGATGGACGTCGACATGCAGGATCCGCCCGGGCTCGTCGGCGAAATGGTGGCGAAATGGCGCGAGGGCTATGATGTGGTTCTCCCCCAGCGCCGACAGCGCACCGGCGAACCCTGGATCAAAAAGCTCGTCTCCGCCGTCGGCTACAAGGTGATCAACAAGATCGCCGACGTGCAGATCCCACCCAACACGGCGCCCACCCAAAAGGGTCAGGCCGTTATATGCTACTTTTGGCCCGGTGCAGATAGACACGGATCGTGCTTGGGCTGCCGATCTGAAGTCTTTCAGCGATCCATGCATACGGCGCGCCGGCATTTCTCAACCGGCCGGCGATCTCGATTTTCCAGTCGGCGTTCGCCCTGGCTTTGGCCACATCCCCGGTCGTTTTGCGGTGTCGCGCCAAGGCTTCGTCGAGCACTTCGTTCCAAGTGAAGGCCTTCAACTCCGTCAACGCCCCCGTTTCCAATCCCGGGGCGAGAGCCCGTTGCGCGTGTTCCAAAGCCATGGCGCGACGCCACCCCATCGTCCCGATAGCCCATCCCTTGGACAACTGTTCCAAACCCCGGCGTTTTTGCTCCGCTTCGTCCACGGCCAGTCCAGTGAGATAATTCACATAGGCCTTCACGCCCGCCGGCGTGTCCTCAAGGCCATGCTGCGCCAGCCAGTCCGCAGCCACCAGACACCGCTACCTCGGGGCACGCGAGAAGCGGTGCAGACTGCTCCACCGAAAATCCACCAATCGCTCCACCGGCACCACCCTCGCCCGCACCGGGTTGAGATGGATGTAGTCCACGACCCTCGCCAACGCCGCCGTCTCGGCATCCGGTCCGGCGAATTCATTCGTCAATCGCGCCAACCCGCGCGCACCACGCACTTTGTAGAGATAGATCAGCGTCTCGATGGCCTCGCGCTGGCAGAAATAGTAACGGAACGGCAACTGCGAGCCGTCGCCGAGCGTCACGAGATGATCGCGCTGGAACCAGTGGTGCAACAGCTCGCGCGAGATGTCCGATGCGCCCGGGTTAGTCGGTCTCGCGCCAGTCCTTGACCGCACGTCGCAGCATTTGCGCGATAATGATAGGGTGACGGTCGCCGGCTTTTCCGCACTTCCGGCTGACCGTCCTTGCTGCGCGCGCGGTGCCGGTTCGGCTCCTCGTGCGGGGCGAAGAGCGGCTCGAGGGCGGAGAGGTTGACGATGGGCTGATTCATGTTATCAATTGTGCCATGAAGAATTTCACCGCCGTCGTCGAACGTGACCCTGTTACCGGCCTCCTCGTCGGGTATGTGCCGGGATTTCCGGGCGCGCACTCGCAGGCGGAGTCGCTCGATGAGTTGAACGCCAACCTGCGCGAGGTTGTCGCCATGCTCCTTGAGGACGGCGAGCCGAAGCTGGAGGCGGAATTCGTCGGCACGCAGAGTGTCGCGGTCGGTTGATCATGGGCTCGATCCCTGTCCTGAAACCCGGCGAGGTCTGCCGGTTGCTGGAATCGCTCGGCTTCGTCGCGGTGCGCCAGCGGGGATCGCATGTGCAATACCGTCACGCCGACGGACGCGGCACCACCGTGCCCTTGCACAAGGGGCGCGACATCGCGCCGCCATTGCTGCGGCAGATCGCCAAGGACATCGGCCTCAAGGTCGATGAACTGCTGGGCCGGCGCTGATTTTTTAGCCGGTTCCGTGGGTAGGGGCCCGAAAAACGGACTCTTGACACCGAGAGCAGGGCCAAAGCCAAAAGGGTCAGGCCGTTATATGCTGCTTTTGGCCCGGTGCAGATATGCACGGATCGTGCTTGGGCTGCCGATCTGAAGTCTTTCAGCGATCCATGCATACGGAGCGCCGGCATTTCTCAACCGGCCGGCGATCAAGCGCGCTTGGAAGCCCGCCTGGCTGACGGCACCTGGACACTCCTGATGATGCGCTCCGTGGCGGTGCAGCGTCAGTTTCTGCCCCTCTGGTTGGGGGAGGTGGTGACTGGATGGAACCGATGTTCTTCCAAATGCCAGGACACATGGCCCACTTAGCCCGACCGGTGCGTCCGGAGAAATTCCCCGTCGCGAAGGCCAACACGCGCCAACCGAAATTCTCCATCGTCACACCCAGCTACAACCAGGCGCGATTCCTGCCCGAAACCTTGCGCAGCGTGCTGGAACAGACGGACGTGGCGGTTCATTACGTTGTTCAAGATGGCGGTTCCTCCGACGGCAGCGCCGACCTCATCCGCAAGCACGCCGCGCGCCTGCACGCCTGGACCAGTGGGCGCGATGCCGGCCAAGCCGATGCCCTCGCTAGGGGGTTTGCGAAAACCTCCGGCGGACCGGCCGACATCATGGCTTGGCTCAACTCCGACGATTTCTACCTGCCTGGTGCCCTGGCCTATGTCGCTGACTATTTTGCGATCCATCCGGAAGTCGATGTCATCTATGGCCACCGCCTCTTGGTGGATGAGGATTCCCAAGAAATCTCCCGTTGGATTTTACCCCCGCACGACGAAGCGGTGCTGCGGATCAATGACTTCGTCCCCCAGGAAACTCTATTTTGGCGCCGACGTGTGTGGGATAAAGTCGGCGGACTAGATACTTCCTTCAGTTTTGCCATGGACTGGGATCTCCTGCTTCGCTTCCAATCGGTGGGAGCGAACATCGTCCGAGTGCCTTATTTCCTCGCCTGTTTCCGCCTCCACACGGCGCAAAAAACCTCCGCCCGGATGCATGACCTCGGGCAACAGGAAATCACCCGCCTGCGCGAACGCGTTTTTCGCGGGCATCCCCCCCCTGAGAATCTCGATCATAACCGTCACCTCCGCCGCTACCTCCGGCGCAGCGCATACATCAGTTTTTTATGGAAGTTAGGCCTGCGCGCGCCCTGACTCGCGAGGCAATGGCTACGGTGCCGAACTGTTCCTCGAAGTGGTAGGACACCGCACGGAGCCCATTGCCAACGACCGCCCTGAGCAGGCCGCCAAAGCGATCGGCCGGGTTTAAGGGAGGTCCTAAAATCGTTTTCCCGGTTTGATTCCGGCCGGTCGAGGATTGCCGAACGGGATGCGAGTTAGTTTGCAGCGCGAGCGTCCGCTCTAAGGTTATGTTTTCAAGGTGTTTGAAGGGGTCAGGGAGTCGT
>JBDNGL010000059.1:0-15749 GCA_041689285.1 Opitutaceae bacterium | reverse complement strand
TGGAGCTTGCGGTCACCGCTGGCCAGTTGGCCGCGGAGCTTGGCAAATTCCTTGAGATAAATCTCCACCAACTCGCGGGTGCTCTCGACGCCGAGCTCATCGACCAGCATCTGGACGGCGGCGTTGGGCGCGGTGGGAGTGGGTGACTCGTCAGGCATCTAGCCGGAAATTACTACGCACATCCTCGCGGCATGAAAGCACAAACGCGCCTACGCGGTCGCCACATAGGAACGCAAGGCAGTGGCGCTGTTTTCAAAGTCGGCGGTGATCCCGGCAAGATCGACGGGGGTCAGGGTGGCCCCGGGGGCGAGCAGGCAGGTCTCGAGGTCGGCGAGTCGTTGGGAGAGCGCGAGGGCACCCATCATCCGGGCGCTGCTCTTGAGGGCGTGGGCGGTCCGGTGCTGTTCCTCGCGGGTGCCCCCGGCCAGCCGTTGGTAAAGCAGGGCAAACTCGCTCAGGTAAGTGCGCACGATGTCGCGGGTGTCGGCCTCGCCCAGCAGGTCCGCTAACTGGGCGAGTTCCGGCGTGGGTGGGAAGGCGGGACTGGGCCGTGACATGAACTCAATGCAGCAGGCGGGGCCGGGATTGGGTAGAAAAAAATGCGGCGGGGTGGCGGAAAATATCAGTCGGGACCGCGGATAAAATAGTGGCAGCGCAGAGCTGCCGCAAAGAGACGTGGACTTGCCACAATCAGGCGCAGAATGCGAAAAAATCAGAATATCGGATGAATGAGGTAGGAGCCTGCTTGCAGGCGATTCAGATAAAGTCTGTAGGCGATCACATCATATCGCCTGCAAGCAGGCTTCTGCGGAAAGGCGAAAATACTGAGCCGCCGGGCTCAAACGCAGCGGGCGAGAGCGGCACCGTCCAGCCGACAGAGCTGCCAATCACGCAGGCGGCGGGCTCCGAGGGACTCGTAGAACTCGATGGCGGGCTGATTCCAATCGAGAACGGTCCATTCCATACGCCCGCAGTCGCGCTCGCGGGCGAGCTTGGCGACGTGCAGCAGGAGCGCCTTGCCGATGCCCATGCCACGGTGTTCGGGTCGCACAAAGAGATCTTCCAAGTGAATGCCCGGCTGGGCGAGAAACGTGGAGTAAGTTGGGTAATAAACCGCGAAACCCACCGGGGTTCCCTCAGCGGCGGAGGCGAGGAGGCAGGCGGCGGCGGGGGTTGCGCCGAAGAGGGTGACGCGGAGCTTTTCCTCGGTGGCCGTGACCTCGGGCAGCCGTTTTTCGTAGATGGCGAGTTCGCGGATGAAGCTGAGGATGAGGGGAAGATCTGCGGGTGTGGCGGGACGGATAAGGGGAGGCATGGGTTGAGCGCGTTGGTTCGGGCGCGGTTGTCAAGCCGGGTATCTTCCCCGCGGTTTGTCCCTCGACAACGCCGGGCGAACAAAGTCATTTGAGGGTGATTTCACCATGTCGCTGCCGTTGGTTTCGCACCTTTTTGCACACATTCTGCCGGCCGACTGGTCGCCGGACATGCGCTGGGGAGTGACTGGGCTGGTCCTGTTGATGGCCGGGGTGATTCTCAGCCATTATTGGAGGCAACTGCAGCGACAGCGACGGGACCTGCGGCGGTCCGAGGCGCGCTTCCGGCGGTTTTTCGAGGAGGCGACGGTGGCGATCGTCGAGGAGGATTTTACGGTGTTACAACAGCGGCTCGAAGCGTTGCGCGACCACGGGGTGAGGGATTTGTGGGCACACCTTGAGGCCAACCCGGGACTGGGCGCGGAGTTGTTTCATTGTGTGAAGACGACGGCGGCCAATCGCCGGGCGCTGGCGATGATGGATTCCATTGACCTGACAGACTACAATGAGCGACTGCGGCGCTTCACGGCGAAGGCGGCCCCGGCCGCCTTCCAAGAAGAATTGAAGGCATTATGGGAGGGCCGGGACGAAGTGGTGATCGATGCCGCGTTCCAAGGCGGGGACCGCAAGTCGCACCGGTGCGTGGTGCAATGGAAGCTGAGCCGCGATCAGGGCCGGTCCAACTTGAAGCAGGTGTTGGTGATTTTTACCGATTTGACGGCGTTGCACGAATCTGAGGAGCGCTACCGGCAGCTCTTCGAGGGCGCGTTGGAAGGGGTTTATGAAACGCTGCCTTCGGGCGCGCTGCGCAGTGCCAATCCCGCCTTGGCGCGCATTCTGGGGCTGACGACTCCGAGGGAACTGCTGGCTCTGTCGCCGGAGGCGTTGGCGAAAACTTACATTAACCCGACCCGGCGGCACGTTTTTTTCGAACTGGCCAAAGCGAATGACTTGGTGGCCGATTTCGAGTCGGAGATTCGCCGGCCGGATGGCGTCAAGGCGTGGATCAATGAAAACGTGCGGGTGGTGCGAGATGGCGGTGGGCAGATTCTACATTTTCAGGGCTTCGTGACCGACATCACCGCGCACAAGCAGGCGGAGTTTGCGTTGCGGGCCAGTGAGGAACGCTGGCGGTTGGCGGTGCAGGCCAGCGCCGCCGGCATTTGGGAGAACAATCTTGAGACTGGGGAGGATTTTTACTCGGACCGCAGCCGGGAGATGTTGGGTTTCGAGCCGACGGCGCTGGCCGGCGGGCGGAAGGATTGGGTGGGGCGCATCCACCCCGACGATATCCCGGCGGGGCGTCAGGCGATGCTCGATCATATCGCCGGCAAAGTGCCGTATTATCAGGTGGAGCACCGGTTTCTGAGCAAGGGCGGCACTTACAAATGGATCCTCTCGCGTGGGCGGGCGGAACTCGATCCACACGGCCGGGTGCGCCGGGTGGTGGGCACGCACGTGGACATCAACGAGCGCAAACTCGCCGAGCAGCACCTCCGTGAAAGTGAAGCGCGCTACCGCACCCTGTTCGAACACTCACCGATCGGGATCGTGGAATTTGACGACCAGTCACTGGTTCATTGGCTCAATGAACTGAGATTGGCAGGCGTGACGAACTTGGAGCGGATTCTGCAAGCCCACCCGGAGGAGCTGGCCGAACCGATGCGTCGGATGCAGATCATCGGGGCGAATGCCGCCGCGCTGCGGCTGGTGGGGCTGGATAAACTGGATGACTTGGTGACTCACTTGCCGCGCATCTTCACGCAGGAGGTCGGTGAGTTTCGCCGGGGGGCTTGTCTGGCGCTCTGGTCTGGGCGGCATGACTTTGAGGGTGAACTCACTTTGCTGGCGACCGATGGCTCGCCGCGCCGGGTGCACGCGCACTGGTGGATTCCGGTGGTGGACGGTGAGCCGCAATACCGCCGCACACAACTGGCCCTGCTCGACCTGACGGGGATGAAATCGGCGGAGCAGGCGCTCTCAGCCGAACGCGAACGCTTGCAGGTGACACTGGCGGCGATGGCCGAGGGTGTGGTGACCATGGACAACGAAGGCGTGGTGCGTTTCATCAACGACTCAGCCTGTGTCCTCGCTGGCACCGCTGCGGCCCAGGCCGTGGGGCGTCCGCTCGGCACCGTCTGTCCGCTGGCGCGGGAAAAAACCCGCGAGCCTCTGCGCCCGCCCGATACCGCCGCCCGCGTGGCCGATCAGGTGGTGACGCTGCCGCCCAATACCGTGCTGGTGAGGCCAGATGGCTCCGCGCGTTTGGTCGAGGGCCGCTGCGCCCCGATGCACGATCAGGCCGGCCAGACTATCGGTGCCGTGCTGGTGCTGCATGATGTGACCGCGCAGTCGCGGTTGGAGCTCGAACTCCACCACGCCTCGAAATTGGAGTCGGTCGGCCTGTTGGCGGGCGGCATCGCCCATGATTTCAATAACATTCTGGCGGTCATCATGGGCAACCTCACGCTTGCCCTGATGGACGAGCAGGTGAAGACCGGCGTAGCCGGCCGCTGGTTGCTTGAGGCGGAGCGGGGGACTATCCGGGCGCGCGATCTCACACAGCAACTGCTTACCTTTGCCAAAGGAGGTGAGCCGGTGCGGTCCTCCGTGCAACTGGCCGAGGTGGTGCGCGAAGCGGCGGAGTTTGCCCTGCATGGTTCGGCCGCGCGTTGCGAATTTTCCATCGAGCCCGCACTCTGGCCCGCGCAGGTAGACAAGGTGCAGATCGGGCAGGTCGTGCAAAACCTCGTGATCAACGCGGTGCAGGCGATGGCCCACGGTGGGGTGCTCGCAGTGGGACTGCACAATGAAACCGTGGCAGCGGATACGACGCTGCCGCTGCCCCCGGGCAACTATCTGCGACTGACCGTGCACGACGGTGGTCCCGGCATCAGTGCGGACCTGCTGCCGCGCATCTTCGAGCCGTATTTCACGACCAAGGAAACCGGCGTCGGTCTCGGTCTGGCTACGGTGTATTCCATCGTTAAGAAGCACCAAGGTCACGTGGCCGTGGAGTCTGCCCCTGGCGCGGGCACGACCTTTGAACTCTGGTTGCCCGCTGCGGAAGCCCCGGCCCCGGCGACCACGCGCAGCCAGTCCCCTTTCAGTGAAATGCGGGGCCGTGTGCTGTTCATGGATGACGAGGAACCGATCCGGCTGATGGCGACTATCCTGCTCACCCGGCTGGGACTGGAGTCGGAGATGGCGGAGGATGGGGCGGAGGCGGTGGCCAAGTTTGAGGAGGCGCGGCGCACGGGCCGGCCGTTTGATGTCGTGGTGATGGATCTGACCGTGCCCGGGGGCGTGGGCGGGCTGGCGGCCTTGAAGCAGCTGCAGGCCATCGATCCGGCGGTGCGAGCGATTGTCTCCAGTGGCTATTCCAGCGATCCGGTGATGGCGGACCATCGCGCCTTCGGTTTCAGCGGCATGGTGGCCAAACCCTACCGCATCACTGATCTTGCGAAGACGTTGCGCGAAGTGCTCAATCAGCCGGCCTGAGGATTTTACAACTTCTTGGCCGCCGCCGGTGGGAAACTGATTGTCCCAAACGTGGTCTGTGTTTAGCCTATGCCTATGAAATCTCATAAAATTCTGATTCGTTGGCTGGCCGCGCTAATGCTCGCGGTGACCGTTGCTTTGCAAACCGGCTGCGTCGTCGTGGCCGCAGGTGCCGCCGGCGCCGGGGTGGTGGCCTATGTGCGCGGGGAACTTGAGACGACGCTGGAGAGCAAGCTCGACGCGGTGCACAAAGGCACCAGCCGGGCGATCAGCCAGTTGGAGTTCAGCAAGATCAGCGACCAGAAGGACGCGCTTTCGGCGGAATTCGTGGTGCGCACCACCCGAGACAAAAAAATCGACATCGTGCTCACCAAGGTGGGCGACAATCTCACGAAGGTGCAGATTCGCGTCGGCATCTTTGGGGACGAGGAAATGTCGCGCACCCTCCTCGAGCAGATTAAAGCCAGCCTTTGAACGCGGCCAGGTGGCCTCTCACCGAGGCCGCTTTTTGTTTACCTGAGCGGCGCACAAGTCTTACGGGTTGCATTACCCGGCAAATCGGTGACGCTGACTTTTTACATCATCACCCATGCTACGAAAGCTCATTGAGAAGTTGCGCGGCAAACTGTCGCCCACGCCTGAAAAAAAGCCGGTCGCCGCCATTGTTAACCCTACGGCCAAGTCCGCTCAACGTCCGGAAAAACGTCCCGAACGCGGGCCGGCCGGACCCAAGCCCCACGCCCAAGGCAAGCCCCAAGAACCGCGGGCACCCCGGGCGGATCGGGGTCCGCGGGAAGAACGGGGACCGCGCCAAGACCGAAGTGGCGGCCGGGGACGCTTTGGCGGCGGTGGCGGAGCAAGCGAGCGGCGCGAACGGCCGATGACGGACAAGACTTTTGACCATCCGCGCACGACGGAAGTCAAGCCGGTGACTCCGGTGGATATCCCCAAGATGGATACGGAATTTACCAAACTCGGCCTGTCGGACGCTCTGGCGTTCGGCGTGCAGGAAAAAGGCTACACCGCGCCCACGCCGATCCAAGCGCAGGCCATCCCGGTGGTGCTCAAGGGCGGTGATGTCATTGGCTCGGCGCAAACCGGCACGGGCAAGACGGCCGCTTTTGCGCTGCCCATCATCCAGCGGCTCGGCGCGCACGGCAAACTGCGCTGCCTCATTCTCGAACCGACCCGCGAACTCGCCTTGCAGGTGGAGGAAGCGTTTCAGCAATACGCCAAATTCACCGACCTGCGGGTCACGATCGTTTATGGCGGCGTGGGCTACGGCAAACAGCTGGAGGACCTCCGCCGCGGTGTGGATATTCTCGCCGCGACGCCGGGTCGATTGCTCGACCATATCGAGCAGGGTAACTGCTCGCTGAAGGATGTTGATATCCTCGTGCTCGACGAAGTGGACCGGATGCTCGACATGGGCTTCCTGCCCGATGTGCGGCGGATTGTGGCGCAGACGCCCAAGACCCGGCAGACGCTATTCTTCACCGCCACGTTGCCGCTCGAGATCGTCCAGCTTGCGAGTTGGGCGCTGCGTGATCCGGTGAAGGTAGAGATCGGCCGCCAACGCTCGCCGGCCGAGACGGTATCGCATGCTTTTTATCCGGTGGTGGCCTCGCAAAAATTCGAGCTGCTGGAACGCACTGAATTCAAGAGTGTGCTGATTTTTACCCGCACGCGCATGGGGGCTGATCGCATCGCCCGCAAATTACAGAGCACTGGCCACACGGTCGGCGTCATGCATTCCGATCGGAGCCAGCGTGAGCGCATTGAGGCGCTTGACGGTTTCAAGTCGGGTAAGTTCGAAGTGCTGGTGGCGACGGATATCGCGGCCCGCGGCCTTGATATCGCCGGCGTCTCGCATGTCATCAATTACGATGTCCCGGAGAATGCGGAGGACTACGTGCACCGCATCGGGCGCACCGGGCGAGCGCAGAACACTGGCGATGCCTTCACCTTGGTCACCGAAGACGATGTTCGCGACGCACGCAGTATCGAGCGTTACATGGGTGTGGGCGTGGAGCGGAAAAAGCTCGATGGCTTCCCTTATATCTACTCGGCGCTCTTCGATGAGAAAGCCCTAGCCGAGACGGCGGCGGTCGCGTCCAAGCCGGTCAGTCGCTTGCAGCGGGGTGCCCGGCGCTGAGCTTGGGCACCGTGGCGGACCTCGTCACCGCTGCTGGCAGATCTTGGCTCAGGCACCGCTGCGGCGGTAGGCGGCGGGCGGGACCCCGGTGTGCCGTCGGAAGACGCGGCCGAGGTAATTGGGGTTGGGAAAACCACACTGGGTCGCAATCGCCTTCAACGGCAGTTTCGTCCCGCGCAGTAGGCGGGCGGCTTCCTTGACGCGCTGTTCGATCAGCCACGCAGCCGGGGCGAGTCCGTTGTGCCGGGCAAAGAGCCGGCTGAAATGATGCCGCGAAAGCCCCGCTTCACGGGCAAGGTCGTCCACCGTGAGGGCGCGGTGGAGCTGCCCCTCCGCATAGCGCCGGGCTTTTTCGATGGCCGGACGCGCGAGTTGGACCGGATGAGTGTGTCGGGCCTCGGCCGCCAGCAGCATGATCAATTCATAGGCGTAGGCGGAGGCGGCAAAGACATGCGGAATTTTTCCCGTTAAGGCGGCGCGCACGATTTGGGTGGCATGGCGCACTACCGCGGATTCAGCCGCCAGATGGGTCACTGGACCGAGTCGGTTCTCGACTTGCGGCCAGAGCCGCAAGACTTCGCGGCCGTGGAGGCAGACGTAGAAAAACTCCCAACCCGCGCTGTCGGTTGGCAGCCAATAGCGGTTGTCGTCGGGAAAATGCACCAGCATCGCCTGGCCCGGACCCACGTCGATTTCGCGGTCTTGCACACGCAACCGCCCCCGGCCGGCCAGCGTGTATTGGAACAAGGCAAATTCCGCCCGCCCGCGCCGCAAGCCGTGCCAGTCGTAGGTGGGTTTCGTCTCACGGGAGCAGCCAATGCTACCCAGCATCGCCCGGAGCGGCAGGGCCCTTTCGGGAAAGAGCAGGGAGGTTTCGCCGCGTGGCAGGGGGGGGGGAGGCATTAAGCACAAAAAGACAGAAATTAGCACAACCTGACCATAGCAAGAGGAGAATGCATGCCGTATGCTGCGCACGATCTTACCTAATACCCAATCATGTCCTTCAAAATTGCCTTCATCGGTGCCGGCTCGATCGGCTTCACGCGGCGGCTCGTCGCTGACCTCTTGGCGGTGCCGGAGTTCGCGAATGTCGAACTCGCCTTCACCGACATCAACGCCCGCAACCTCAACATGGTCGCCGAGCTTTGTCGCACCGACATCACGGCCAACAAACTGAAGACGAAAATCACGGCGACGACCAACCGCCGCGCCGCCCTCAAGAATGCAAAGTATGTTTTCTGCGTGGTGCGCATTGGTGGGCTGGAGGCCTTTGTGCACGATATTGAGATACCACTGAAATACGGCGTGGACCAGTGCGTGGGCGACACGCTGTGCGCCGGTGGTCTCATGTATGCGCAGCGCGGGATCGCCGCGATGTTGGACTTCTGCCGTGATATCCGCGAAGTCGCGGCGCCGGACTGCCTCCTCCTTAATTACGCCAACCCGATGGCCATGCTCACTTGGGCGGCCAATCTCTACGGCGGCGTGCGTTGCGTCGGTCTTTGCCACGGGGTGCAACACGGCCACTTCCAGATCGCCGAGGTGCTCGGCCTGAAGAAGCAGGAGGTGGATATCATCTGCGCCGGCATCAATCACCAGACCTGGTTTGTTTCCGTGATGGCCAAGGGCAAGGACCGCACGGGCGACCTGCTGGCGGCCTTTGAGCAACATCCGGAATATGCCAAGACCGAGAAGGTGCGAATCGATGTGCTGCGTCGTTTTGGCTACTACTCGACCGAGTCCAACGGTCACCTCAGCGAATATGTGCCATGGTATCGCAAGCGGCCCGATGAGATCAAACGCTGGATCGACATGGGCCCGTGGATCAACGGCGAGACCGGCGGTTACCTGCGGGTGGTCACCGAAGGGCGCAACTGGTTCCGCGCCGAGTTCGGCCGGGGAGTGCGGCCCAAGCCCTTTGAATATGGGGCCGACAAGCGCAGCGAAGAGCATGGCAGCTACATCCTCGAGGGCTTCGAAACCGGCCGGATTTATCGCGGCCACTTTAACCTCGTGAACGATGCGACCATCACGAACCTCCCGCCCGATGCGATCGTGGAAGCGCCTGGTTACGTGGACCGGCATGGCTTCAACACGCCAAGCGTGGGTGACCTGCCGCTCGGTTGCGCGGCAGTCTGCAACGTTAGCATTTCCGTCCAGCGCCTCGGGGTGGAGGCGGCAGTGCACGGTGACGATGAATTGCTGCGCCAAGCCTTGCTGATGGATCCGTTGGTCGGGGCGGTATGCAATCCGCCGGAAGTCTGGCAGATGGTGGACGAATTCCTCGTCGCGCAGGCGCTGTGGCTGCCGCAATACCGGCGTTCTACGGCGAAGGCGAAAGCACGACTCGCCAAGGGCCCGCTCATCAAAACCAAGGCCTACCGCGGCGCGGCGCGTCTGAAGACGCGCTCCATGGCGGAGCTGAAGCGGCTGGAGAAACAGAATCCCCGCGCCGGGCACTGAGGGCGGCGGGTTACGTTCGCGTGACGGGTCACTTCGGGGTTGATCCATATTCCATTAATGGAATATGGAATTTGCCATGGAGCTGATGCGGATTTACGAAGGCCTGTGCAACTCGACGCGCTTGCGCCTATTACACGTGCTGGCGCAGGGACCGTTGTGCGTATGCCATTTCCAAGCGGTGTTGCGGGAGCCTCAGGTAAAAATTTCGAAGCACCTCGCCTACCTGCGGGCGCGCGGGCTCGTCGTGGCAGCGCGGCAGGGCAACTGGATGATCTACGCCCTGCCCGCCAAACCCGCGAAGGCGCTCCGGGCCAATCTTGCCTGTCTGCAGCACTGCACGGCGGCAGAACCGGTCTTTCGCCAGGATCTCGCGCGCCTGAAAAAACTGGCTCCGCAACTGGCCGCGGCCGGACCCGGCTGCGGCTGCGCCTGATATTTTTATGAAACCCACCCGCATGGCCATCAACGGATTCGGTCGCATCGGCCGGCTAGTCTATCGCGCCGCCTGGAATTGGCCCGAATTCGACTGGACGCTGATCAACGAAATCAATGGTGGCGCAGCGTGTGCCGCACATCTACTCAACTTTGATTCCTTGCAGGGACGCTGGACTCAGGAAGCGGTCGCAGCGGATGGCGGCATCCGGGTCGGCAACCAGAGGCTCATGTTTACGGAATACGCCAAACCCGGTGACTTGCCGTGGGCGGAACACGGCGTCGAGGTCGTGCTGGAATGCAGTGGAAAATTCCGGACGCCGAAGGACTTACAGCCATATTTTGAGCGCGGGGTCAAAAAAGTGATCGTGGCGGCGCCCGTGAAAGGTGACGCCATGAACATCGTGATGGGCGTAAATGACCATCTCTACGAGCCGGCGAAACACCATCTCATCACGAACGCCTCCTGCACCACCAACTGTCTCGCCCCCATCGTGAAAGTGATTCACGAGGGCCTCGGCATTGAGCGCGGGGCCATCACGACGGTGCATGACGCCACCAACACGCAGAGCATCGTGGACCGGCCTGATAAGGATCTGCGGCGCGCCCGGGCCGCCGGGCTTTCGCTGATTCCGACCACTACCGGTTCGGCGATGGCCATCGGGATGATTTACCCCGAGCTTCTCGGAAAACTCAACGGCCACGCCATCCGTGTGCCCTTGCTCAACGCGTCGCTGACCGATTGCATTTTTCATGTCAAGCGCCGCACCACGGTCGCCGAGGTGAATGGCCTCCTCAAGGCGGCGGCGGGGGTGGCACCGCTGGTCGGTATCCTCGGCTACGAGGAGCGGCCGTTGGTTTCGGTGGATTACAAGGGCGACCCGCGTTCGGCGATCATCGATGCGCTCTCGACGATGGTAGTCGATGGCACTTTGGTGAAAATTTATGCGTGGTATGACAACGAATGGGGTTACGCGAATCGCATGGCCGAGCTGACACGGAAGGTGGTGGATTCGCTCTGAACACGCCGCGATGAACCTTCACAACTACAGTCTCGTGACCGGCGCTTACTGGGGTTTTACGCTCACAGATGGGGCGCTGCGGATGTTGGTGCTGCTACATTTTTTTAACCTAGGCTACAGCCCGGTGACGCTGGCGTTTCTGTTTCTGCTCTACGAGTTCTTCGGCATCATCACCAATCTGCTCGGCGGTTGGATTGCCTCGCGGATGGGATTGCGCATCACGCTGGTGGCGGGTTTGGCCCTGCAAGTCGCGGCCCTGAGCTTGCTGGCGTTGCTCAACCCGGCCTGGCCGGAGTGGGGTTCGGTCGCATGGGTCATGGCTTCGCAGGCGTTGTCAGGAGTGGCGAAAGACCTGACCAAGATGAGCGCCAAAACCGCGATCAAGGTGTTGGTGCCCACGGAGGCAAAAGGCGCGCTCTTCAAGTGGGTCGCGGTGCTGACCGGCTCGAAGAATGCGCTCAAGGGCGTGGGATTTTTTATCGGGGGCTTGCTGCTGTCCACGGTCGGCTTCGCCGGGGCTTTGGTGATCATGGCGGGGCTGCTGGCACTCGTGTGGCTGGGGGTATGGGCCTTGCTACCGCGCGAACTCGGCAAGGCCAAGGCCAAGGTCGGCTGGCGTGAGCTGTTCTCGAAAAGCCGTGAGATCAATGTGCTTTGTGTCGCGCGATTTTTTCTCTTCGGCGCGCGGGACATCTGGTTCGTCGTCGGAGTGCCGGTGTTTTTGCGCGGCGGGTTGGGTTGGAGCTTCGCCGAGGTGGGCGCCTTCATGGCGCTGTGGGTGATGGGCTACGGCGTGGTGCAGGGCATGGCGCCGACCGTGCTGCGCGGGCGCGTGCCGACGGGCGGGACGGCGGCGGCAGCGGCGTTTGTGCTCGCCGGGATTGCCGCCGCCGTGCCGCTGGGACTGGCGGCGGGATTGCCCCCGGGTGCCGTAATCGTCGGAGGGCTGGCGGTTTTCGGCATCTGCTTCGCGTTAAACTCCGCGGTGCACTCCTATCTGATTCTCGATTACACCGACGGCGACAAAGTCGCGTTGAACGTGGGTTTCTATTACATGGCCAATGCGGGTGGCCGGTTGGTGGGCTGCCTGCTGTCGGGTGTGCTCTACCAGGTGGCGGGGCTGGCGGGCTGTCTGTGGGGAGCGTTTGGCTTTGCGCTACTTGCGGCCATCACCGCGCTCGGGTTGCCACGGGCAGCGTTGCATCCGGTTAAACTGTCGGCGGCGACCGGGTTGGTGGTCGGCGAGGGTGACTGAGATCGCGGTTGCCATCCTGCAAGTGAGCGCGTGCGCTCAGCCCTTCATGCAACTCGATATTCCCGCTGGTGATTTCGCCGGTTACATCTTCGACCTCGATGGGACGCTGATTGATACGATGCCCCTGCACTATCGGGCATGGGATGCGGCCATGCGCGAAGCCGGGTTGCCGCATGCCTTGGATGAGGATTTCTTTTACTCCCTCGGTGGCGTGCCGACCCGCCGCGTGGCGGAATTGTTTGGGGCGCATTACGGACTCAAACTTGATCCCGACGAGGTGTTTCACACCAAGGAAGCCTTGTTCACCGCCTTGCAGTCCGAGGCGGTCTTGATCGAGCCGGTGGTGGCGTTTGCCCGGTCCAAGACGGCGACGCATCCGCTGGCCATCGCTTCGGGCGGGCCACGCGTGATTGTCCGCCGTTCGTTGGAGCTCACGGGGCTCACCCCACTTTTTCGCGCGGTGGTGACGGCGGATGATGTGGTCCACGGCAAGCCTTCGCCCGATATGTTTCTCTTGGCGGCGCAGCAATTGGGCGTGGCGCCGGAGCACTGTCTCGTTTTCGAGGACGCGGAGCCCGGCATTAAGGGCGCGCTGGCGGCGGGCATGCAGGTGGTGCGGGTGCCAAGCCGGAACTAAACGCGGCGATTTAAGGCTTGGGCGGCGGTGCTGAACCGTGTTCCTCTCATGCAATGAAACTTGATGATTTGGCCCGGCCCGAGGTGCGGTCACAGCCGGTCTATGAACCGGGTAAGCTGATTGCAGAGGTTGCCCGTGAGCTCGGCTTGGACGCGGCGGGAATCATCAAACTCGCGTCGAATGAAAATCCCCTCGGCCCGTCGCCCAAGGCGCTGGCGGCGGCCCGCGCCGCCTTGGTGCAGGGTGAGCTGTATCCGGATGGCGGATGCTTTGCGCTGCGGCACAAACTGGCGGAACAATGGCACCTGCGACCCGAGCAATTTGTCATCGGCAATGGCTCCAATGAAATCATCGAGTTGCTCGGCCATGCCTTCCTCCGTCCCGGTGATGAGGTGGTGATGGGTAACCCGGCCTTTGTCGTTTACAAGCTGGTCACGCTGCTGTTCGGCGCGAAGGCCGTCGAGGTGCCCCTCGTCAACCACGCCCATGTGCTCGCGGAGCTGGCCGCAGCGATCACGGCCCGCACGAGGCTCGTTTTTGTGCCGAGCCCGAACAACCCGACCGGCACCGCGAACGCCGAAGCGGAGTTGCTCGCCTTTGCCCGGGCACTGCCGGAACACGTGATTGGCGTGTTTGACGAGGCCTATGCGGAGTATCTCGACACGCCGCCGGACCTGCGTCCCTTGATCGCGGAAGGTCGCAAGGTGATTTGTCTGCGGACCTTTTCCAAAATCTACGGTTTGGCCGCGCTGCGAGTGGGCTACGGTTATGCCAGCGCGGAGCTGGCGGCGTTGCTTAATCGGGTGCGGCAGCCTTTCAATGTGAATGCGATCGGTCAGGCCGCCGCGGTCGCGGCGCTCGACGACACGGAGTTTGTGGCGCGCTGCCGGCGGGAGAATCAGGCCGGGTTGGTGCAATTGACGGAAGGTTTTCACCGACTCGGGCTGGAGACCGTGCCGAGTGTGGGTAATTTTGTGTTGGTTCGGGTAGGCGACGGCGGGAAAATTTTCCACGAATTGCAGCAGCGCGGCGTCATTGTGCGTCCGGTCGCTTCCTATGGCATGCCGGCCTGGGTGCGCGTGACGGTGGGAACCAAGGGACAAAACGAGCGGCTGCTGGCGGGGTTGGCCGAGCTCGTGGGCCGGAGTTGAGGCCGGATCACTGGTCGGCCGGGGTCAGGTGTTGATCAAGGGCCCGCAGCGTGCGGCGGTGCTCGGATGAAAACAGCAGATAATCCCGGCTGAGCGCGTGCTGCACGGCCCTCAAAGTGGTGGGCGCGGGTTTGCGCATCTGCAAAAGTCGGTGAATCAGGCCGGGGATTTCATCCAGCTCGTCGGTTTGGAGTTCCAATTCGATTAAGGCGGTCAGCGCGGACTGATTCAGCGGATCAATGGCCACGGCTTTGGCGAGCGCGCTGCGGGCGGCGGGCAGGGCTTGGAGTTCGGCCAGCCGGCGGGAGACCACGAACAGGTTCTCAGGTCGCAGGCCCGGGCGCAGCATGAATGCCTGCAGGGAGGCGTAGCCAGCGGCGGTCTGGCTCAGGCCAAAATAAGCCACAGTTTGGAGGCCGAGGGCGGCGGTGACCAATTCCGGGGGCAGGGCCGGGTCGCGACGCTGAAGTGATTCTACGTCAGCAAGGGCGCCGGAGAAATCGCCGGTGGTCTGCTTCGCTTCCGCTACCAGCAGGGCGGCGGCATCCGCAGACGCCCCTTGGTCGGGCAGCCGGGACTGAACCTGTCGGGCGAGGGCTACATTGCCGGTCGCGGAGGCATAGTCACCCAAAGCGAGCAGGCCGGCTGGGTTGTCCGCGAAGTCGCGCAGGAGATATGCGCTTTCGCGGGCGAGTTGGTTGGCGTCTTTGCGAGGATCGTAGTCGCGCAGTCGCTCAATGCGCGGCCGGGCAAGATCCGGGCGGGCCAAAGCGAGGAGCATGAGCAGTCGGCGGCGTTCATCCCGCAGTTCGGAGGTGTGTAGATACTCCGCCAGCTGTAAATGAATCTCCTCGTCGCCGGGAAACTCACCGGCCAGCGCGCGCAAATGATTAAGGGCAAGTTCCCGGTAGTTCCGCTCCCATTCAATCCGGGCGAGCAGCAGGCGACCCTCCCGGCCTTGATCCAGCCGATAGTGAATCAGGTAGTCTTGGGCCGTATCATAGTGACCGCGCAATTGGCTGGCCGAGGCGGCGCCCCAAGCGGCCAGGGCAAGGGTGGTGGGAGTGCTGGGATCGCTCCCGTTCAAGAGGCGATCACAGATTTCCTTGGCGATTGTATCTAGCTGCCGGCGGAAGAGGAATTGCAACAGCCTGGCCACGTAGTCCGGGTCGCGGGAGTGATGGGCGAGGCCGGACATGAGGAGGTTTTGGGCGGCCTCGTATTCGCCCCGCTCAAAGTGGATCTGGGCAAGTGCCCAGCGTGCGCCGCGGTGGGTTGGAGCTTTTCGGAGACCCGCGCGAAGGAGGTGTAAACCGGCGGGGTAATCGTGCCGCTGGAATGATTCTAGGGCCAAGGCGATGAGGTGATGGCCAATGGTCGCATTGACCCGGTGCCAGCGGTTGGGCATCGCCACGTCCCGATAGCGGACATCGGAAAACCCGCGGATATGCTTATAGTAGATACCCAATGACGCGGCGCCAGCTGCATATAAGCCCGCCAGAACGAAGGAGGCTAACGCCAAGCGGCGGAAGAGTCGTCTTCCGGGAAGGGCTCCTTTCAATTGCTGCGAAACGCTAGAAAACATTTTCGCGAATGACCGGCATCTAATTGGCTGGGTTTATGGTTAATGCAGGCCAGCACGTAGGTGCGCAAGCTGTCTTGGGCCTCCTGAACGTCCTAGATAAGGGAGGTCCTAAAATCGTTTTCCCGGTTTGATTCCGGCCGGTCGAGGATTGCCGAACGGGATGCGAGTTAGTTTGCAGCGCGAGCGTCCGCTCTAAGGTTATGTTTTCAAGGTGTTTGAAGGGGTCAGGGAGTCG
>JBDNGL010000058.1:0-2881 GCA_041689285.1 Opitutaceae bacterium | reverse complement strand
GTGGCGGTTTTGCGGTTAGGATCGCGAGACAGCTGCGACAATCGTCGGATCGTCCTTGTGGAAAGAAAGACCGGCCGAACGCTTCAAACTTATTTGGCTACATTGGCGAAGCCCTCCCGTCAAATCATCGTATGCTGATCTGAGCGATATCCGCAGCAGTGACGCTATGTGCACGTGGATGGGCCTTCGCCCTAGACCGAACTCGTCCAAAATCTGAACAATGAGTTTCTGGACCGGAAGACAGACTTAGCCGCAGACACATTGTAACGCTCCCCAACTCTGTAACGCTCCCCAATTTATTCTATTCTTACTTCTCTTGAAAATTTTACATATACTAGGGAAGCGTTACAGGCAAAAGACGGGGACCGTTACAGGTTTTTCACTTCAGACAACAACTCCTCGGTCAGCCGTGAGCTTGGCTCACAAGAAAAGCCCTATATGTTAGGATATCTCGGCCGCGAAGAAATGCACCGGCGTAATTTTTTCAGATTCTTCCGGTGCGTGAATATGGGGTTTAGTCGCTAAATTATTTGAAGCAAGCTCAGCACCTGTTATTTGCTTCTTTGCGCGGCACCGGCTTGTTCGATCACGCTGCTGCTTGAGCTGGTGTTCTCGAAGAGGGTCAACTGATCCCGTTGCGGCCGCAACATTTGCGCGAACCAGTTCGTGGGTCTTTTCGCACACCTTAACGAGTGGACACAACTTACACTGATCGTGATTCTCCTTGTTCGGCAAAAACAGAGAAAAGCAGCTTTGCGCACGTTCTATGGTGGCGAGTGGCGAATGCACGATCGGAGCAAAGGGGCTGTGGCTTCGGTTTCTAAGTGCAGTCGCTAGCACCTCATCAAACAACATGGCGCCAAATATCTCAATGCAGTTAGCCTCGGTAATCTCGGCGCGCTGAAGTAGATAGCGCCTCACAAATATCCATGGTGTTATGGTATTTTTTTTTCCATAACTTATAAGCTGATCTCGGTATGCAATCTGAGCAGCAGATTCACAGAAGTTAGTCGCGGTATACTGGGGTAAGGCTGGCATTCGCTGGAAAGCAAGATCGATCCTATCTTCCGTCCAGAACTCGGCCAACTTTGCGTTCCATGCAACGGTCTGCGCCTCACTGGAAGGCCTCAGCTGATTTGGCTGTGGCAGCCGCCGGCGCTGACGTGCAACCGCGAATTTGAAGGCGAATTCAAGATAGTCTGGATACGGCATTCCAAGTTCATCGGCATGCTGACGGGCAATCCACATTTGGGTAAGGTCGCTATTGCGCTCTTTCCAGCTAAGTTTAGCTCCAATTTTTGTTTTTTCGGCATGTTCGATGTCCAGGTTTTCTCTGACGCAATCGATGTAGGCCACCTTATAGAGATCTGCAAATATTCGCGTCGCCTCAAGAGGGGTCATAAATCGATACGACGGCCATTTAAGGGTTACGAGGTCGATTTCTTTCCGCAGAAACTCTTTACCTATGAGTTTTATAGTCGCAGCGCTATCATCAATAACCTGCTGTGCAGTCCGTGGGACATGGTTCATGGTTCACCTTCTTTTCGCAATAACGATGCTGCGTTTTTTCCTAATAAGATTATAGCTATGACGGACCAGAATGTCGCATTGGGATTCAAGAATATTTTGACACACGGGTCTGAGACATGAATGCGCCTACTTGTTGTATCCGGGGAACAAGCCGACCTTGGCTCTGCGCATTACCGCCGGTCGGTAAGGAACTCTTGCTGCGGCTCAGGTTGGCCCAGGTAGTCAGCGTGGCCTTCTTGGCGCTGCACGTCATGGGCAGCGTGCCCGTGTCGGTGGTGGCGCCAGTTTGCAAACACATGCTCGCGCGCGGGAGCTATATAGCGCGCGCCAGAGCACCTCTCGGTTTTTGCCTTGGAGGCTTTAGCTTTAATGTGGACGCGATCAGTGACGCGCTCCGGTGCTCTCAGAGGGTGCCAGCAGCGGGTTGAGCCGCCTCACTTTCGTTGCCCAGTGACGGCGGGTTTTCCAGGGCGAGGAATGGCATCAACTTGGGACCTGCCGACGGGCGCGGCATCAATGCTTGGTCCGACCGCCCGAGGGCTGCGCGACGCACGCACGCTCCGGTCGAAAAATCTGGCCAAGGGAGGCTTGGACTTTCTGCACTGAGGTTCAGAAAGAAATGTTGCTGTGATATCAAAATCATTATTGCACTTCATGAATGACTAGCCTATATCATCCGTATGAGCAATTCATCCATCGGGCGAGGCACGAGCATGAGCAAGACCAATCACATTCCCTACACCTGGAAGGAGATCGAAGATCAGGTGCGCGAAGCGATCCTGTGCCAGTTGTCGATCCTTCAGCACTTCGGCCCGCACGCCGACAAGTTGGCTGAACTGTATCTCGGCATCGACCCGGACTTGCTGGAGTTGGGCGACGAAGATCGGACGCCTGCAGAACACGCACGCTTGCTGCGGACGATCCCGCTGGAACGCCATCACCTTCATCACCTCGCACAGAAGGCATACGCATATGCCTACCAGCTGGAAGGCTCGGAAAGAGCCATGCCAGACGATTACTACGAGATCGCCTGTGGTGTCATGAATGGCTATCCGAAGTCCGACATGCACGGAGATCCGTCGCCACTTTGTAGCATGAACGACTTTCCGCTGCGTCGGATGTTCGACACATTTATCGCGCGCTGGCAGCTTTATGACGAAGGGATAACGACGGGTCTTTCGGTGCGAGAACTGGCGTTGCTGTCGAACATGACCGTTCCGGCGGTGCGGACCTCGCTCAGCAAAGAGGGCTTCAAGCTCGACGTGAATCTAAACCGCACGAACAAAGGTCGTGAAGACGACAAGAGCGCCACGCTAAACATCAACGACGCGCACCTCTGGCTGTCGCGGCG
>JBDNGL010000057.1:0-4530 GCA_041689285.1 Opitutaceae bacterium | reverse complement strand
CTTAATGGCTCGTCTCCATTTGTGGGCAACGTTTTGGCTTTTACCAGCATCTCTTTGACTACCGGCGCAACGGTGGATGGCCGGTTGTTGGCACGAGGCGGCACTGTGAGCATGATTAGCAATACCGTCACGGTTCCGACCGCGGTTCCCGAGCCCTCCACGTATGCGCTGCTCGCGGGCCTGCTGACCTTGGGCATGGTTATCATCCGCCGACGGGCACTGCGCTCGGCTGCCTGAGCCTGGCATCAAGGACCGGCGGCGGCGGCGATTGGTGGGCTTCTGTTGTAGGGCGGGGATTCCGCTCCCCGCCATCGCTTAGCCAAAGACTTTCAAGGCGGGGAGCGGAATCCCCGCCCTACATTCTATCACCATCAGCCCTGGTATCATGTGACGTCTGATATTTCGTATAGGATCCATGGGCCCGAGGGCTATTCCTTGGGCATGGCCAACCGATATAAAGTTACGCTGACGAAGTTAGAACGCGAACAACTCACCGAGTTGACTCGCAGCGGTAAATCCCCGGCGGCAAAGTTCATTCACGCGCGCCTTGCTCCTGTGTGATGCCGGAAAATACGGCGAGGGGTGGAAAGTGGCCGATACGGCGGCGGCCTTGGGCATTAGTTCGAGGTCGATTGAGCACCTCAAGCAGCGTTGGGTGGAGGAGGGACTCGAAGCCGCCTTGGCGCGCAAACCCCAGAGCAAGCCAAGGGCCGTGGTCTTTGACGGGGAGTTTGACGCCCGGCTCACCGCCCTGGCCTGCTCGGCCGCCCCCGCAGACAGGCAGCGGTGGACGGTGCGACTCTAGGCCGAGAAGCTCGTGGAGCTGAAGATTGCCAACCGCGTCTCCACCATGACCGTGCAACGGTCGCTAAAAAAAACGAACTGCAGCCTCACCTGAGCAAATACTGGAAGATTCCGCCCGACGGCGACGCGGCTTTCGTCGCGGCGATGGAGGATGTGCTGGCGGTTTACCAACTGGCCCACGATCCGCGTTTCCCGGTCGTTTGCATGGACGAATCAAACAAGCAACTGGTGGGCGAAGTGCATGCGCCCATCCCGGCCGCGCCCGGCCATGGGCGCATCCTCGACCACGAATATGTGCGCAAGGGTGTGGCCACGTTGTTCGTGGAGGTCGAACCGCTGGCCGGGCGTCGGCATGTTGAGGTCACGGAGCGACGCACCCGCCAGGACTGGGCCCGGTTCATCAAGACCATGCTCGATGAGCGCTACCCGGAAGCGGTCAAGGTGCGCTTGGTGATGGACAACCTCAACACCCACGACCTCGCCTCGCTCTACGAAACCTTTGCCCCAGCCGAAGCCCGCCGGCTGGCCGAACGGCTCGAAATCCATTACACCCCCAAGCACGGCAGCTGGCACAACATCGCGGAAATCGAATTGAGCGCGCTCAACAGCCAGTGTCTGCGTCGCCGCATCTCTTCCGCTCCAGCCATGCGTCGGGAAATCGCCGCCTGGCAATCTGACCGCAGCCACCGCGGACGCCCGGATAAAACTCACCCGCCTTTATCCGAAATTATAGGCGTTACGGGATACTAGACTCGGGCTGTAATACCGGGTGTCGTGATAGACGAGGCCGGATTCGTTGTCGGTATATTTGGTGGCGAAGCGGAAGGGGTTGTCGGCGGCGGAGGGGCCGCTCTCGCGCAGGGTGCGGCCGTAGGCGTCGTATTCATACGCCGCCGCGATGCTGCCGTCGCTCGCCTTGATCATGGCGTGGACATTGCCGAGGGCATCATACGCAGGCAAGTAGGATTGGCCGCCTTCCTGCACCATGGGCACGCCACCGATGCCACCGGCGCGCTGGCCCGGGGCCGGCGAGATCCATCCCCCGGATCACCTGCCGCGAATACGTCGCACCAAAGCTCCCGCCGGCATAGGTGCCCCAGAACTCGGCCACCTGCTGCCAGCCCCGGTAGATGAACCGCCGGTCGTCCTGCGCCACCCACGCGGCGCCGCTCCAAGTGTGATCGAGTTTCTGCACGCGTCGCCCCAGATAGTCGTGGTGGAACCGTAGCCCGATGTTAAATTGGCACATCGTTTAAAGATTATCACAAACCACAAAGCCTGACCCTTCAGCTTGTCTTCCAGTGGATTGGCCAGCATAAACTGTCTTGCGCCAAATTATCGCTCAGGATTCTGGAAGGCCATAACCGCAACGTTCCAGAATTTTTCGGGCCTGCGGACTGCGCAGGTAGGTGAGGTAGTTTCTGGCTGTCCTATTTTTCTGGCCGTCTTTGGTCAGCACGGCGGCCTGGATCAAGGGAGTGACGGGATCGAGCGTAATTTCGCGATAGCGGCCAATGTCCCGCAGTTTGGGCGAGAGCGCGAGAGATAGGGAAATGAAGCCAATGTCCGCTTCGCCTCGGGCGACCATTTGCGAAACTTCGATGATGGTCTCCGCCACGACGACCTTGGGCAACGCGTGCTGCCAGGCTCCAGCGCGGATCATCACTTGTCGCGAAGCGCGGGCATAAGGACCGATCTCAGCATTGGTGATGGCGATGCGTTTGACCTGCGGATTGCGCGTCAGCGCGGCGAGGTCGGAAAGATAAAGGTCTGTTCGTTTGGTCCAGACGGCCAATTTGCCGATGGCAAACACGGTCAGACTGTCGGCGCTGGCCATCCCGGCTCGCACGAGATCGCGGGGATGCTCGAGGTCGGCGCAAAGAAATAGATCACACTCGCCGCCGCGAATGATTTTTGTGGTGATTTTTTCAGTGCTTTCCAGCGTGACTGTGATTTTGGCGCGGGGATGGAGGCGGGCAAAGTCCGCGTTGAGTTCATCGATTGCATAAAAAAGATTCGACGTGGCGTAGATGGACAGCGGCTCCGATGCCACCGTGCCGGTGATCAACGAAAGACCAATCAGAAATGAACGAATCATGGACTGAGAAGCTGAGGCTCGTTTGCGGAGGTAGCTATCTCAAAAGCGAAAGCAACCTATTGGGTTACCTTAAATCCGTCGCAATTTTCCCGGAGGCTCTGTAACGTGGTGGTACTAGCCCGGATATTTCACTACGATGCAGACCTTGGAATCTGAAATCTCCGTTTGGCCTTCGGCAAAAGCGACTTCGTCGCGGTTAACCCCGACGAAGTCGGCCCGACGGCCCCGACTCCATCGGGGTGAGGGCGCACTGAAAAATGCGGGTTAGCCGAACATGGGGGCTAGCGCACTTTCAAAAATGCTATGGCCATCAGAGCTGTCATTCTGAGCGCAGCGAAGAATTCCGTGCATCTGCTGCTGCGAGAGAAATGTTGGATGTCAGACCAGCACTGCGGGCTAGACTTCAGGTTCGCCTCAGAATGACAGAAATAAAAAAAGCGGCTATACTTTAACTTTAAGCGCTCTAGCGGTATGAAGCGTTCGCCCTATCGGGCCGGTTCATTCGCGTCAGGGTGCATGGGATTTCCTCACCCCGGTGATGGTGTTCGCGTAGTGCCGCACCGCATCGGCGATGGCCACGGCCACTTGCTGACGGTAGGCCGGGGTGGCGATTTTTTTTGCCTCTTCGTCGTTGGATAAAAACCCGGCTTCAACCAGCACCGCCGGACAGGGCGCCAGCCGCAGTACGGCCAGCCGACCGCGTTTGAGGCCGCGATCCGAGGCATTTAATTCCGTCAACAACACTCGCTGCAGGGTGTAGCCCAGCAGGGCGTTCCAGTGATCATGCTGATTGCCGAGATTGGCGATACCCACGGTGCTGTCCGTGCGACCGGGATCGCTATGCGAAAATTGGAACTGCGGCGTGAGAGTAAAGACTTCGATGCCGGTCACGCGTTCGGCGCCGCTCTCCACGGAGTTATAGTGCACGCTGACGAAAAGATCGGCGCGCACTTGGGCGGCGGCGTCCACCCGCGCCCGCAGGTCGTCGGCCTTGCCGCGGGCGAGATTGCGGTCGGAATCGCGGGTCAAGAGCACCTTGAAGCCCTGCGCTTCGAGTAGTTTTTTCAGCCGCTGCACCGTGTCGAGCGTGAGTGTTTTCTCCGTCAGGCCCAGTCGCAGGTTTAGCATGCCGGGATCGGTGCCGCCGTGGCCGGGATCCAGCATGATGGTCTTCACTGCGGCCGGGAGCGCCACCCCGTGCCCGGGCCGGAGGATCGGCGATAACAGCTTCTCCGCATCAAGCCGGGAGAGATGCAGGCCACCCTGATACAGCCGCACGGGATCGCCGAGGAATACGCGCACGCCATTGAGCCGGGCGTCGCGTGAATCCGCCTCCAACTCGAGGCGATGAAAGGCACCTTGCAGGGAAAGTTTCAGTCCGGTCGGGCCGGTTGCTTTCAAGCCAAACCGGGCACCGAAGTTAAGAGCGTCGATATACTCTGCGCCAGCTAGACGAACAACCGGAGTTGGCCGGACCGGCGGGACCCGTCCACTCGCAGCTGCGGCCGTCGCGCCGAGCAGCAGGCACAACGCCCAAGCCACGAGGCGCACCGGCTGGTGAGTGAGTCGGCGCATAGGCCGGGCCTCCTCAGGATTCCTCAGGCGCTGCGGCCTCGTCGTCTTTCTCG
>JBDNGL010000056.1:0-20759 GCA_041689285.1 Opitutaceae bacterium | reverse complement strand
TGGCCGGTGACGTAGAAGCCAAGCAACTCCTTCTCGAACTGCAGGCGTTCGGCGGCGGTAAAGTCGTTATCGGCTTCTGTTTGCGAGCCCGGGAGTTTGGGGACAACCGGCCCTGCCTTGGCCGGGGGCTCTTCGGCGAGCACGTCGAGGAAACTGTGCTGGCCGGCGGCCTTGTCGCGAGCGGCGGCGGAAGCGTTGGCGAGCGCACCGTCGATTCCGTCGAAGAGTTGCTTGCGGCTCGCGCCGCTGAAGTCGAAGGCGCCGGTCTTCACGAGGTGCTCCAGCACGCGCTTGTTGAGTGCCCGGGGATCCACGCGTGCGACGAAATCGGCGAAATTGGTGTAAGGTCCGTTGAGTTCGCGTTCCTCGATGATCTTTTGGCCGGCCTGTTCGCCAACCCCTTTGATGCCGGCGAGACCAAAGCGGATGGCGCCGGCTTCACCGGTTATTTTGGAGTCGGGATTGTCAATCCCCGAACGGCTGCCGCTGGCGTTGGGACGTTTGGGCACTGGGGTGAACATCTCGCGGGATTCGTTTACATCTGGTCCGAGCACACTGAGGCCCATGGACTCGCACTCGGCGACGAAGTGGGAAACTTTTTCCGAGTTGCCGAGTTCGGCGCTGAGCATGGCGGCCATGAACTGGACCGGGTAGTTGGCCTTGAGATAGCCGGTCTGGTAGCTGAGCACCGCATAGGCGGCCGAGTGAGATTTGTTGAACCCGTAGCCGGCAAACTTGTTGAGGATATCGAAGATCGAATCGGCCGTCTTCTGGTCGATGTTGTTCACACGCTGTGCGCCCTCGACGAATTTCGCACGTTCCTTCGCCATGGCGTCCACATCCTTCTTGCCCATGGCGCGTCGCAGCATGTCGGCGCCGCCGAGCGTATAGCCGGCGATGATCTTGGCCGCTTCCATGACCTGTTCCTGGTAAACCATCACGCCGTAGGTCTCGCGACAGATTTCCTCGAGTAGCGGGTGGGGGAATCTGACGGTCTCGGGGTCGCGTTTGCCGCGCACATAGTCGGGAATCCATTCCATCGGGCCGGGCCGGTAGAGGGCGATGAGGGCGACAATCTCGTCGATCGAGGAGAGGCCGATCTGCCGGCAAAGCGCCTGCATGCCGGTGGATTCCAACTGGAAGACGCCGGTGGTCCGGCCGGAGTTGAGCAATGCGTAGGTCTTGGGGTCATCGAAGCCCACGGCCTCGAGGTCAAACTGAGGGTTGGCGGTGCGGTGGATGTGGTCCATGGCATCGGCGATGACGGTGAGCGTCTTGAGCCCGAGGAAGTCCATCTTCAGCAGACCGAGTTTGCCGACGGCGTTCATGTCGAACTGCACGGTGACGTCGCCCTCCTGCTCGGTGAGAGGCACGAATTCTTCCAATGGCCGGTCGGTGATGATGATGCCGGCGGCGTGTTTGCCAGTGTTGCGCACCATGCCTTCGAGGACGAGGGCCTGTGCAAAAATTTTGGCGGCGACGGGATTCTTGGCGACCTCATCACGCAGCTCGGCGGATTTGGTGCGGGCGGACTCGAGCGTGATGTTGAGTTCGTCGGGGATCATCTTGGCGAGCCGGTCGGCGTCGGCGTAAGGGAGGTTGTGGACGCGCGAGACATCGCGGATGACCATTTTGGCACCGAGGGTGCCGTAGGTGATGATGTTGGCGACGCAGTCGTTGCCATATTTCTGGCGGACGTAATCAATGACTTCACCGCGCCGCCGCATGCAGAAATCGATGTCGAAGTCCGGCGGCGAGACGCGCTCGGGATTCAGGAAACGTTCGAAGAGCAGTTTGAAGCGGAGCGGGTCGAGATTGGTGATGCCGAGCAAGTAGGCGACGATGCAGCCGGCGCCGGAACCGCGGCCAGGGCCTACGGGGATGGCGTGTTTGCGGGCCCAATCGATGAAATCCCAGATGACGAGGAAGTAGTCGATAAACCCGGTTTTGCCGATGGTGCTGAGTTCGAAATCGAGTCGCTCAACGAGGGTTTGCGCGAGGAGGGGATCGGCGAACCCGGTGGGCTGATGGTAATCCACACCGTAGCGCGTCTTGAGACCGGTGAGGCAGAGTTCTTTGAGATAATCAGCGCGGTCCGACTTCACCTCGGGCGGCAACGGATACTTGGGGTAGCGCTCACTGCCCTTCGGGAAGGGAATGCTCAGGTCGCACATGTCGGCGACGAGCTGGGTATTGGTGACCGCCTCAGGCAGCTCGGCAAATAGCCGGGCCATCTCGTCCCGCGATTTGAGATAAAACTGCGTGCCAGTGAAGCGCATCCGGTCGGTATCGTCGATTTTCGCGCCGGTCTGGATGCACAACATCGCATCGTGTGGTCCGGCGTCGGCGGCGTTGACGTAGTGAACGTCGTTGGTGGCGATGACCTTCAGCCCGAATTCCTCGGCGAGCTTGAGCAGGCCGGGGATGATTTTGCGCTGTTCGGGCAGGCCGTGGTCTTGGATTTCGACGAAGTAATTTTCGCGGCCAAATATCTCGACGAAACGTCCGCAAGCTTGGCGGGCCGCTTCCTCGCGGTCGTGGAGCAGGTGTTGCGGCACGAGCGAGGCGAGACAGCCGGTGAAGCCGATGAGGCCTTCGGCGTAGCGGGCGAGAGTTTCGAGATCGGTGCGGGGCTTATAGTAAAAGCCCTTGAGATGCGCATCGGAGACCAGTTTGAGCAGATTCTGGTAGCCGGTGAGAGTGCGGGCAAGGAGGCCGAGATGGAAGATGCTCTTGCCCTCGTCGGAGCGACCGTGCTTCTCGAGCCGGGAAGTCTCCACGAGGTAGAGTTCGCAGCCGATCAGCGGTTTGATACCCTTGGCCTTGGCAGAGTTATAGAAATCGATGGCCCCGTAGAGGTTGCCATGGTCGGTTAGCGCTAGCGCGGACATCCCCAACTCGACGGCGCGGTCCATCAGGCGGTCGATCCGGCAGGCGCCGTCCAGCAGGCTGTAATCGGTGTGGACGTGGAGATGGACGAATTTCTGATCGGAGGCCGGCACAGGAAACGAAGGCAAGAGTGGCGGCGCAGCCGTGCAAGGCCAAAGCCGGGTTGCGGGTGCAAAACCGCGAGAATTTCGTCGGGAAAAAAGCCATTGACGGAGCCGGGACCGCATGACTTGATCACTGGCTTTTCCCGACAACTACGTCTCATTTCTCATGTCCATCGAAATCAAAATCCGCAAAAACGAGCCTATCGATCGTGCGCTTCGCCGCATGAAAAAGAAGCTTGAGCGCGAGAACATCATCAAAGGAGTTCGCGCCAAGCGCTATTACGAAAAGCCCTGCGAAAAACGCCGTCGCAAGGATAAGGTCCAAGCCTTTACCCAGATGCTGCGCCGCCGTTACGCTGAGTAAGCGTCGGCCTTTGGTGCCCTTTAACGACCGCGCCCTAAATTTCAGGACGCGGTTTTTCGTGCAACTTGCAGCCCACTGGGTTCGTCATAGTGCGTTCACGTAGCGATGCCCATCCTGTCCCTCTCCTCCAGTTGGAACTCCCACCGTCACCAAGACGGGTATGACATGCTGCGGGAAATGGCGGAATTGGGCTTTACCCACGCCGAGCTGAGCCATGGTATCCGCATCACGCTGGTCCCGGGCATCTTGAAGGCGGTGGAGGATGGCGTGATACAGATCGGGACGACCCACAACTTTTGCCCGCTGCCGACGGGCATTAATACGGCGGCGCCGAACCTCTTCGAACCGTCGGCGCTCGACTACAAGGAACACCAGCAATGGCTGCGCTACACCAAGCGCTCGATCGATTTTGCCGCTCAGGTGGGCGCGCGGGCCATCGTCTGCCACCTTGGGAGTGTCGAGTTTTTTTGGTTCAATCCCACGCCCAAGCTCGAGGCCTACCTCGATGCGCACCCTGAAATGGTGCCGACGGAGGACCGGACCTACCAGACGTTGCTGGCCAAGAGTCTGGCAAAAGTCCGCAAGCGGATGGGGCCCTATTGGGAACGCACTCAACAAAGCGTGGCGGAGGTCATGGGCTATGCGCAGGAAAAAGGCGTGCAGCTCGCGTTTGAAAACCGTGAGGCCTTCGATGAACTGCCGCTCGACGCCGACTACGAGGAATTTATTAAAAGTCTCCCTGCGGATGCCCCGGCCGGTTACTGGCACGACACCGGCCACGCCGCCATCAAACAGTCCATGGGCTTGCTTGATCATCGCGGCATGCTTGAAAAAATGGTGCCACGACTGTTGGGTTTTCATCTCCACGATGTGAGCCCCGAGGGTCGCGACCATCAGGCGATTGGCGACGGCAAGATTGATTTCGAAATGGTGAGCAGCTTTTGGCGGCCCGAACATTTGCTGACCATCGAGCTCAGCCCACGCATTGACGAGGACGGGGTGCGGCGTTCCAAAGCGCGGGTCGAGTCGCTGCTGAAGTAAAGTGCGGCCTGCCTTCAGGGCGTTGGCTGTGCCAGAATCGCGTGCACCCACCGCCGGTGCGGGCCGGACAGGGTGATGCTGTCGAGCTCAGTCAGTGGCACCCAGACGAGCGAGTCGGTCGCGGCAACTCTGGTCTTGAGGACGGCACTTGGCTTTGTGGTATAGATCGACTCCGTAATTTGAAAGCGGGTGATGCTGCGGCGCTTGGTCAGGAGCAAGTCGCCGGCGGCAGGTTTTACACCGACGTCCGTGGCCTCGGGCAACTCGTGGAGACCGCCAAGGCGTCGAGACTGGGCGTCGCGGCAACGCAGCAAAAGCCGCCCATGTTCCAAGCAGAATGTTCGTATTACGAACATTCGCTCGATAACTTTGGGTTGCAGGCGCGGGAGTTTTTCGGGGTGGCCGCGCTGATGCGCGATGCAGAATTCCGCGACGGGGCAGTCAGGGCACCCCGGGTTTTGGCGCACGCAGACCGTCGCCCCGAGTTCCATCATGGCTTGGTTGTGGTCGCCGGGATTCGTAGTGGGGAGCAGGGCGTTGGCCAAGGAGGTGAATTCCTTCGCGGCCGTGCTGCTGTCGCGAAATTCGCGCTTGTCGGCCGTCAGCCGCGCCAAGATCCGCACCACATTGCCATCCACCACGGCGGCGGGTGCGCCAAAGGCGATGCTGGTGATGGCGGCAGCGGTGTAGGGACCGACGCCGGGTAGCGCCCGCCAGGCATCCGGGGTGCGCGGCGGGATCGGCAGGGTGGTGACGCTTTGGGCGAGTTTGTGCAGGTTGCGCGCCCGGGAGTAGTAACCCAGTCCTTCCCAGAGCTTGAGCACCTTGGCTTCGGGCGCGGCGGCAAGGGCGGCGAAGTCTGGCAAGGTGGCCAGCCACCGTGCGAAGTAGGGCAGCACAGTCTTCACCTGCGTCTGCTGGAGCATGAACTCGCTGACGACCGTCTTGTAGAGCGAGGGCGATTCCCGCCACGGCAGGGGCCGGGCATGGGTGCGATACCAGATACGCAACTTGCGCTGAAAATCTGCCTGTCGGGAAATCAATCGGGTTGAATTGGCCACTAGAAACGCAAACAGACATAAAACACAGGCGGAGGGAAGGGAGCTTTTCTCGGCGTGCTTTTTAGAACTTTTTGTGGCTAATCCTCCCCATGCCCAAGAAACCGGCCTCCGACGAAGAGGCGCCCAAAAAGCTCAGCTCTTACACCGTCAAGCTCGACGAGGCCCAGCTCGCCAAGCTCCGCGCTTGGTGCGAGACGCGTCTTTGGCTGCCGGTGGAGGTTGCTTACACCCACTTCGCCTACAAGGCTGACCACCAGAAAATCAACCTCTCCGCCTACACTAGTGGTAAGGTCGTCATCGCCGGCAAGGGCACGGAAGATTTTGTGCGCGATGTGATTGAGCCCGAGATCACCGGGGCGGCCAAGCTCGGCTACGATGAGGTGCTGCATCCTGATTGGTTCGAGTCGCATGCGGGGCTGGATGAGAGCGGCAAGGGCGATTTCTTTGGTCCGGTCATCGCCGCTACGGTGATCGCCGACAAGGCGGCCATTGAAGCTTGGCGCAAGGCCGGCGCGCAGGACTCCAAGAAAATGGCCGAGAGCAAGATCATGGAGTTGGATAAGATTATCCGCGGCACCAAGGGCGCGGCGGTCGAGACCTGCTTCTGCCGCACGATGGCCCGTTACAATGAGCTCATGGGTCGGCCGCAGGCCAATCTCAACCGGCTCCTTGCCTGGCAGCATGCCACGGCACTGGCCGGCGCGCTCGCGCGCAAGCCCGTGCCCTGGGGTTTGCTCGACCAATTCACCGAGCAGCCCTTGGTGCAACGCGAGCTGGCAAAAAAGGAAGTGCAGAACTTTGAGCTGCGCATGCGCACGAAGGCGGAGTCGGATCCGGTGGTGGCGGCGGCCTCGGTGGTGGCCCGCGCCGAATATGTCCGCCAGATGCACGCGCTCTCCAAGCAATTTGGGGCTAAGCTGCAGAAAGGCGCCGGGCCGTTGGTGAAGCAGCAGGCGCACGAGATTATCAATAAATTCGGGGTCCGGGCGCTGGGCGATTTCGCCAAGCTCCACTTCCGCACCGCCTACGAGGTGGTGGCCGAGGCCGGCAAACTTGACGAATTGCCGCTCAAGCCCCCGCCACCGAAGATGGCGTGGTGAGCGCCGTGGCAAATATTGAATCACGCATGGACCGAAGTTTTCACGAATCCCATTGCTGGCTTCGGTCATACTTTCGCAAGCCTATGCCTAGAGGGTTTGCCGTAGCCGCCGGCATGGATTGGCGCGCGGTTGGTCTGGTCCATAGAGGTGTCTATGCGTGGGTATTCGTCGGGGTGCCCGCACCCGCGGTCATCTGATGGCCAAACGCCGCCAGCTCCGCAGGTTTGATCTCAAGCAGATCGAGGGGTTCGCCAGCCTGATTGGCGTGGATGAGGCTGGGCGCGGGGCTTTGGCTGGCCCCGTCGTTGCCGGTGCCGTGCTGTTGACCCACGAGTTTCTGGAAAATCGGTGGGCCGTGGCGAATGCCGGCCGGATCAATGATTCGAAACAGCTCACCTCTGTCGAGCGCGAGGCGCTGTGGCTGGATTTCGAGACCCTCGCGGGGCAGGGACAGATCCATGCCCAGTTTGGCGTGGCCGATGTCGCCGAGATCGAGCAGTTCAACATCCTGGGCGCCACCAAGCTCGCGATGCGGCGAGCGTTGGAGGGGATTTATCCGCCCCACGCATTTGAGCGGAAGACTGAGCCCGATTTGTTCACCCCGCCCGAGGAGGCGGCGGGGTTTCAGCCCACGGTTTCGGCGCGGATCATCGTGGATGGGCTCGCGCTGCGGAATTTCCCCTACCCCCATGCTGGCATCGTAAGCGGCGACGCCCGATCACTGTGTATCGCAATGGCCTCGATCATCGCCAAGGTCACGCGCGACCGGCTGATGGGCGAACTCGACGGGCAGTATCCCGGCTACGGCTTTGCCCAGCACAAGGGTTATGGCACCGTGGAGCATCGCGACGCCTTACTCCGCCTCGGCCGCACGCCCCAGCATCGCGATGTGTTTCTGCGCAAACTCTTCGCGCAACGGGTGGACCCGGCGCAGTTGGATTTTCTCAGTGACACCGCGGGCGACACCGGGGAGAACGACTGAATAATTTATGCCCCCACGCCTGCATTTGAACAGCGATTGGAGCCCACCCGGTGAACCATTGCCACCCTTGCCCGTGGGGGTGATCCTGCCGCCGCAGATCCGCGCGCCCCGCTATCCGCTGAAAGACCGGCGCACCTTGTTCAGCGATGCGGAGATCGCCCGGGCGCGGGAGAATATCGGCCGCTACCCCTCCGCCCGGAAACTGGCCGACGAAATCGTGCAGGCCGCCGCCTACTGGGTGGAGTGGAGCGATG
This sequence comes from Opitutaceae bacterium, assembly GCA_041689285.1. Classification (GTDB taxonomy): domain Bacteria; phylum Verrucomicrobiota; class Verrucomicrobiia; order Opitutales; family Opitutaceae; genus UBA2377. The sequence goes on along the minus strand of JBDNGL010000056.1, from coordinate 12,964 downwards.
CAGATTTGCGCAAGCTGATTGCCACCGCCGAAGTGCCGCGGGCCTTCGATTGCTCGCCGGCGGGCTGCCCCAAGTGCGGGAAGAAAATCTTCGAGGTGGCCAAGAGCACCTATCCGTGGCGCCTCGATCCGCGCCGACCGTTCAAGGTGGCGTGTCCGGTGTGTGCGTCGGTTTTTCCGAGCAATGACTACGGCCGTTTCTATCGTAGCGGTTTTCAGGATCGGAGTGATTTTGACGGTCCCTACGTAGACGACGGCCGCGGGTGGGTGGCACCGGATGGGGAGCGCTACTGGTTCGTCGCCCATGCGAACCACTGGACTTGGTATTGGCATCCGCAGGCGGACAATCCCACACTGCTGCGCGGTTGCGAGGCGTTGGGCCGCGCCTACCTGCTGACCGGCGATCGGCGCTATGCGCACAAGGCCGCCGTCATCCTGCATCGCATCGCTGAGGTCTACCCCAACATGGATCATGCCCCGCAATCGCGGATGGGCGAGTTTCTCGCCCGCAGGTCCGGCGAGATCTATCCCGGTAAAGTGGTTAATGCGATTTGGGAATCCTACATGTCGGCACAATTTGCCGAGACCTACGACGCCATTTGGGAAACGATCGACGAGGACAAGGCATTGCAGGCTTTGACCGATCGCACCGGGCCGGAGCTGCGCGGCTTTATCGAGGCCAACCTGCTCGAGGAAATCATCGACGCCTATTATGCGGTGAAGACACGCGGCAACTACGGCATGCACCAGCGTTCGCTGCTACAGACCGTGCTCGTGCGCCAGCATGCCGATCATGCCCGGCACCTCGCTGCCGTCGTGGACAAGCCAGACGGCGCGATTTTCCTCGGCCTGCGCTACGCGCTACACGGGCAGGTTTGGCGCGACGGTCATCCCTATGAGGTTGGTGATTATAATTTTGCGTGGGTGAGTAATCTCATCCTAGTGGCCGGGCTGCTCGCGAAGCTCGGCGTGGATGTAACCGGTCTGCCGCGCCTTCGCCGGTTGCTCAATGCCCCACTCGACAGCCTCTGCATCGGTCGGCTGACTCCGGCAATTGGCGATAGTCAGACGGTCTATGCCAATCCCGTCGGTGGGGATGCCGGTCTGTATCAACAGGCCCTGCGCACTTATGCTGAGCCGCGTTATGCCCGCTTTTTGGCTGGGCTGGGTGCCACTGGCGAAAACTCCTTCGCGAGTTTTGTTTCGTTATTGCAGCCGCCGATCGCGGTCCCGGCCGGAGCGCCGGCCCCCGGTCGTTTGCACGAGCCGCAGCCCAGTCGGTTGCTTGCAGGTTTCGGCTTGAGCCTGATGAATAACCCGGCGGACACAGTGGGTTTCTCAGTCTATCACGGGCTACACCTCAATCACCGGCACTTCGACCGCCTGCACTTTGATGTGTTTGCCCACGGGCAAGCCATGATGCCCGACCTCGGTTACCCAGATGCGATGAATGCGATGGTCCCGGGCATCTTCACGTGGTCGCTGACCACGATTTCCCATAATACCGTCACTGTGGATGCCGCGATGCAGCCCGGCAACGCCGCGGGGCACGTCGAAATGCAGGTCGAGGGCGGCTGGGTGCGTGCCGTGGCGGTCAATGCTCCCGGCACTTATCCGCAATGCCCGGTTTACCGTCGCACCTTGGTGATGGTGGATGCGGGCGATGAGCGCAGTTACCTCGTGGACTTTTTCGATGTCGAGGGCGGTCACCAGCACGATTACAGCCTGCACGGGCCACCGGGAGCATTTCAGCTCAACGGTGGCGAGTGGACGCCACCGGCCACCGGGACGCTGGCCGGTGAGGCCGTGCCCGTCGGCGCGCTATACGATGATCCCGCGCTGGCTTCGCCCGAGAATAAAGACGGTTACGCCACGTATCGGGGCTCGGGGTTCCAGCATCTGGAAAAAGTCCGCCACCATCGCGCCGGTGACTGGTCGGCCGACTACACTCACGAGCGCGCGGCGACAGCGCAATTGCGCCTGCGGGTTTTACCACAGCCGGATCAGCAGCTAATGCTCGCCGAGGCCCGCGTGTCGCCGGTTAAATGGCCGCAGATCCTACGTTACTTGATCGCGCGGCACGAGGGTGGGGCGGGGCTCGTAAGCAAGTTTGTCAGTGTCATCGAACCGCACGCCGGGACACCGTTTTTGCGAGGGGCCCAGCGCTATGCTATCCCCGGCGGGGTGGCAGTGGGCGTGACACAGGGGGACGGTCGTAGTGAGGTCATCGTGCAGGGCGAGCAGGGCGTGAGCAAACGGTGCGAGGTTGCCGGGCGGATGCTGCTGACTGATGCCCGCGTGACCGTGTTTGCGTTTGATGCCGACGGTGCCCTCGCGCGGCTTTGGCTGGTCGACGGCACGCACGCTGCGGTCAATGACGACTTCCATCACGCCGCGCAGGCTTGGGGGGGGCGGGTGCTCGCGGTCGATCCCGCTGCGCAAACCGTGCGCATCGCCTTGGCCGCGACCGCTGCCGGTGAGGCGGCCGTCACCTTGGTGGGCCGCGTGGTGCACTTCGGCCCGGGGCGCGCCTCCGCAAATACGGTGACGGCGGCCCGGTGGGAAGGTGGCGACTTGGTGCTGCACATGCGCGACGACCTCATCGTCGGTCTCGTGCAAGTGCGGGCCGTCACGCCTGCCCGCATCGAAACCGCCTCCGGTCTTATGCTAGCCGCCACTTACGCCGGCGCTGGTTTGCGCAACGCCGCCGGTGGCTTTGTCGGGGTGGTGCGGACCGCTGGTGAAGACTGGATTGAGCCTGTCGCTCGGCTCGCCGTCGGCGCTCTCGCGCCCGGGGAGGATCTCACGATTACCCAGACCTGGCCCGGCGACCGGTTCGAGTGCCCGGCGGTATTGGCGTGGCGGCGTTGACCGCATCCGCCAACTCGTTCATCACTCTTCGCGATGCCGTCGAAGAAACACACCTCACTTGACCGGGTGCTGGGCCGTCTCGATTCGCTCGATTCGGTGAACCTCGCCAATCTCGTGCAGCGGCTGGCGCGTGAGCGCGGATTGTTCGAGGACATCTTCAACACCCTGCAGGAGGGAGTGCTCGTCATTACCACCGACGGTGAAATCGAATACGCCAATGCCGCCGCCTACCGGCTCATCGGCTTAGGCGCGGACGAGCTCACCGGGCAGGTCTTGTGGCGGCTCGTGCCCGGGTTGCGGCCTTCGCTAGGGATTTCCTTGGAGGATGACGAAACCGTCTTGCCCGTCGTCGCCCGCGAATTCGAGCTCACTTATCCCGAGCCGCGCACGGTGCGGCTCTACATGGTGCCGTTCCGCGGCGACGGCCGCGGTGGTTCGCGCCGTTTTGCGGTCATTCTTTCGGATATCACTCGCGACAAACAGACCACCGAGGCGCGTATCGAAGATGAGCGCACCTCCTCAATCCTGCTCCTCGCTGCCGGCGTCGCCCACGAGCTCGGCAACCCGCTCAATTCCCTCACCATTCATCTCCAGCTCATAGAGCGGCGGCTTAAAAAACTCAAGGCGGCCCCAGATACCGCCTCGCTCGGTGACTCCATCCGCGTATGCCAGGCGGAGGTGAAACGGCTCGACGGTATCATCAGCAATTTTCTAGAGGCCATTCGCCCGCAACCGCCCGACCTCACCGAGCTGAATCTCGCCGATGTGCTTAGCGAGGTGCTCGCCTTCCAGCAAAGCGAACTTAATGATCGTGACATTCGCGTCGAGGCCGAGACTTCCGACCAACTGCCTTTGGTGATGGCTGACCGCAACCAGGTGAAACAGGTGTTTTTCAATCTCCTCAAAAATGCGATCGAAGCCATGCAGCCCGGCGGTCGGTTGCGCATCCGCGCCCGCACAGATGATGACAACGTTATCCTCGCCTTTGGTGACAGCGGCAGTGGCATCAAACACGAGGATCTGGTGCGGCTCTTCCAGCCCTACCACACGACCAAGCCCGGTGGTCACGGCCTCGGCCTGATGATCGTGCAACGCATCATGCGCGAACATGGCGGGCAGATCGGCATCGAAAGCAAGGAAGGCGTGGGCACCGTCGTCACCCTGCAGTTCCCCCGCAAAGACCGCCGCGTGCGGATGCTGCAGAGCTGAGGCGCCTTAACTCTACGCATTTTGCGCAAGAAATGCGCAGCATTCCGGGTCAAATCTGCTACACTGCCCCGGCTTTAGCTTTCTCGTTTACCCTCGTTAGCGTAACTTAAGGAACCCCATGAAAAATCGCACCCGGTATATTGTCCTGTCGTTTGCCCTGCTGGGCTGGCTGCTGACGGCCTGCACTCCGCGCCAGCAGACTGGCCGCGGCTTTGTCTTCCCGGGTGGTGATAGCCAGCGAGGCCGACTGGCCTTTGTCGAACTCGGCTGCTACAACTGTCACGCCGTCTCTGGCGTTGCGCTACCCGCGCCGACAAAGGCGCCAGAACGCCTCGTCATCCTTGGGGGCGAGGTGTCAAACCTGCGCTCTTATGGTGATCTGATCACATCAATCATCCACCCGTCGCAACGTATCTCCGGGAGCCTCGCCGGCCAAACCCTGCCCGACCCCAAGGTCAGTCCGATGCCGACTGTGAATGTAGTGATGACGGTGCAGCAGATGCTGGACTTGGCGGAGTTTCTGCACCCCCAATACCGGCAATTGCTGCCGCTTTACGAAGGTCCGGGTTTCTAAGGGACCGGCCGTTGTTGGCCGCCCGCTACTACGGGCCGTGATCCTGGCGGGCGGGTTTGTCTAGTGGGAGCGCCCCAGCGAGCTGAGGATTTGCATGGATTCCGGACGAACACCGGTTACTGCCATGCTCTCCCCATGAAACAGACGTTGCCTCTCGAAACTGCTTGGAAACTCATGCCAGTGGAGCCCAACCTCGGGCTCACCACCGGCTGTTCGGCCCTGCCGTTTGACCAACGATGGATTGAGGCGCAGGTGCCGGGCGACGTGCATCTCGACTGCCAGCGCGCCGGCTTGATCGGCGATCCGTTTTACGGGATGAATCACGACCACATCCGTTGGATGGAGGAGTGGGACTGGTGGTATCGCACCGAACTCACGCCGCCCGTGTCCGACCCGGGTCAGCGCCTTCACTTGCTCTTCGAGGGTCTCGACTGCTTCGCGACGGTTTATTTCAACGGCAAGGAGATCGGCAAAAACCAAAACATGTTCAACCCGTTGCGGGTGGACGTCACCGATCACGTGCAGCCCGGTGCGAACCGGCTCGAGGTCTGTCTCGGCGCGCCCGTCTATCCTCCCGGTCGCCCTGCCCGCAGTCCCGAGGTGCGCGGCTACGGCAACGCCCTCCGGCTGCAGGTGCGTAAGGCCCAGTGCTGCTACGGTTGGAATATCGCTCCGCGCCTCGTCACTATCGGCATCTGGAAACCCGTCTCGTGGCTACTCGTCAACGAGGTCGAAATCGATGATGTCTTTGTGAGCACGGTCGCGCTCAATGCCGACGGCTCCGCCGAACTTGAGGCGCTCGTCGAGCTGCGCTACAGTTATGGCGCGCCCAATACGGTGACCGTCGATCTCACTGTGGCCGGTCAGTCGCAAAAACTTGCGCTTCGCTTCGACCAAGTCGGCGGCCGGCACACCGTGCGTTTCACCGTGCCCGCGGCCCAGCTCTGGTGGCCGCACGACCACGGTGCGCAGCCGCTCTACGATTGGAGCGCCACCCTGAGCCGCGAGGGCCGCGAACTCGACCGGCGGTCCGGGCGCTTCGGCATCCGCACCGTGGAATTCATCCAGGCGCCGGAGGCTGACGGCGGCATTTCCTTCATCCTCGCGGTGAACGGTAAAAAAATCTTCCTCAAGGGCATGAACTGGACGCCCGCCGACGCCATTTTCGCGCGCGTGGACGACGCCCGATACGACCCACTCCTCGCCGCCGCCCAAGATGCTAACATCAACGCCATGCGGGTGTGGGGTGGGGGCGTGTATGAGCGCGACTCGTTCTACGCCAAATGCGACGAACGCGGCATCCTCATCACTCACGACTTCATGTTCGCCTGCGGTTGCTATCCGCAGGATCAAGCCTTCCTCGACGAATGCCGCCGCGAGGCGGAGTTCCAAGTGCGGCGGTTGCGGCACTTCGCCTGCATCGCCGTGTGGTTTGGCGACAACGAAAACGATGCGCTCGCGCACCTGAGCTTCGAGCAGCCGGAATACCGCCACAACCGCCTCAGCAAGCAGGTCCTCCGCGACGCTGTTCACGCCCATGCACCGCGACTGCCATACCTGCCGAGTTCGCCCTTCTCGCCCGTGCGTTTCGACCAGAACGCCCCTGAGGAGGGCGACTGTCACATCTGGGGTCACGGCATGTCCTACCAGGCCGATTTTTACGTAAAGCAAAAACCGCGCATGGTGACCGAGATCGGGCACCTGAGTTTCCCCGACCGCGCCGTGATCGAGTCGTGGGTGCCGGCCGACAAACTGTGGCCCGTATGGAACCCCGAATACCTTACGCACGGCGCCGACTGTATCCGCCTCGACCGGCAGGCGCGTTACCGGCTTAACTGGGCCAGCATCAAGGAGCGCGGCTGGCCCGAGCCGAAGGACCTCGATGAAACCATCCGCCTCACGCAGCAGCTCCAAGGCGAGGCCTCGCAGTTCTGGGTCGAGTTTTACGGCAACCAGCCGCAGTGCTGGGGTATCTTCCTCTGGAACCTCGCCGACAGCTGGCCGCAGATGTCCGACGCCTACATCGCCTATCCCTTCGCACCCAAGGCCAGCCTAGCCTACGTGAAAAAAGCCTACGCGGAGCTGAAGCGGTAACAGTGCTTCCTCCTGATTATCCCCGCGTGCGGCCGGTGGACAGTTTTCATGAACTGCTCACTACGCCTTTTGCGGCTGGCGTCAACGCGCTGTGCTGGGCGCGCGCGCTACCCGGCGATTTTGGCGAGGTCGTTGCGCAGCTATCGGAGGGCGAGGGGATCATGACGTTGCACGAAGCCCGGCTCCGCGCCCTCCCGGTGGGCGTAGCCGGTCGGGCGGCCCTTGAGTTCTTGCTGGAGGATCTGCGACGGCTCACGGCGCTTGGCCGCGATCCGGTGCTCAACTGCATCCACGGCTATCCGCGCGATGAGGAGCCGGGACCCGTGTGCACGGATGTTTTCTCGTTCCACGTTGATAGTGCGCCGGTTGAGGCCGACACGTGGCTGTGCACCTATTTCGGGCCGGCGAGCGAAGGCCTGCGTAACGACGAGGCGCAGCGGCGGGTGGAGGTTCCCGCCACCCGCGCCGCGTTGCTGGCGGCCCATGGCGGGGCGGACGACGCAGACTTTGGCGCCTATCTGCGGGCGCATTGCTATGACCTGCATTACGCGCCGTCGCCGGCGGCCCGACCGTTTTCATTTGGCGTCGGCCATCTCTGGCGAATTGCCGTGGACTGGCCCGGCAGCCGCGTGCCGCCCTGCATCCACCGGGCCCCGGCCACCCAGCCCGGCGATCCGCCGCGCTTGCTGCTGATCAGTTGAGGGCGTCCCCGTTTCGGCTCACCGCCGCGCCGCGATTGACGCTTTTAAAGCCAAATTCCTCAGCCCCCACCACCGGCACGGACGGGTTCGCCAATCTTTCCCTATGCCCAACCTCGAGTGGAAACAACCCCGCACCCTCGCCATCCTGCGCGACTCGCTGCCGTCGAAGCTGCTGAGCGGGGCGTTGATTATTCGCGCCGACAACTCTCCGGAATTATCGGGTAGTTCAAAACCCAAGCCGCCCACAGTATGAGTAAGGACAGGAAACTCAGAACCCGTAACAGCACGGCTGAGTTCCTTGTCTTCAACCGACAAGCGGGCGAGGCGGGCATCGAGGTCGGGGTAGAAAATGAATCCGTCTGGCTCACGCAGAAACTGATGACGGCGTTGCGCGCGTGAGCGTGCACACGATCAGTGAGCATTTGGGCAACGTCTGTGTCAGCGGAGAGCAGCAGGAGGATTCAGTTATCCGGAAATTCCGCATAACTAGCGCTGACGAAAAAATATGTCGCCGATGGAAAAACTACCAAACGCAGTGCAATAACCTCGACGCCATCAGTATCCGCAGACGCCATGTTGAATGGCAAACAACGATAAATAAGGCATCATCAAAGGTGTATTAAGTTCACTATAATGCTTAGAACACCATTTTAGGTGCGTTGTGAAAATTGATTCAAACTCTACTGATGAGGCCGTATTGGCAGAATTTTGAAGTCGTTTGGCCAAGTTGCGCTTAGAACGGAATCTTACCCAAAGTCAGCTAGCACTCGAAGCGGGAATATCTAAGAATACATTGCAGCGGCTGGAATCCGGCGAGGTGGTGACGCAACTCTCGGGTTTCCTGCGGGTCTGTCGGGTGCTTGAGCTGCTGGAGCGATTCGAAACGCTCATCCCGGAGCCGGCGCTGAGTCCGGTGACGCAGTTGAAATTGCAGGGGCGAAAGCGGCGCCGCGCCACGGGCATGAAGGCCCCGTCCGGGAAGGCGAAGAATTGGACGTGGGGCGACCAGACATGATCGCAGAGGTCCAGCTTTGGGGGCGAACCATCGGGGCCGTCTCGCTGGAGGAAGGGCGTGAGGTCGCGGCTTTCCAATACGATCCCGCGTTCGCCGCAAGCGGCATCGAGCTTTCGCCGGTGGTGCTGCCGTTGAGCGAGCGGGTGTATGAATTTCCGGCACTGCCGCAGAACACGTTTCACGGCCTGCCAGGGTTGCTGGCGGATTCACTGCCGGATGAATTCGGCAACGCCTTGATCGACGCTTGGCTGGCGACGCAGGGCCGCACGGCGGGCAGTTTCAGCGCAGTGGAGCGGCTTTGCTATACGGGTGCACGCGGCATGGGCGCGCTCGAGTTTGTCCCGGCGATGGGACCAAAGCCACGTAAGGCGACCAAGATCGAAGTCGATAGCCTGGTGCGGCTGGCCGGCGAGGTGCTGACGCATCGCGGTGATTTACAGGGGCATTTTCACGAAACTGGAAAAGAGAAAACGCTACGGGACATCTTGCGCGTGGGCACGTCCGCTGGAGGCGCGCGGGCCAAGGCGGTGATCGCGTGGAATCGCAAGACGAACGAGGTGCGATCCGGCCAGATCACATCGGGCGACGGGTTCGAGTATTGGCTGCTGAAATTCGATGGCGTGGCGGGCAATAAGGACAAGGAACTGGAAGATCCGAAAAGCTACGGCGCGATCGAGTATGCCTATCACCTGATGGCCAAAGCGGCGGGCATCACGATGACCGAGTGCCGACTCATGGAGGAAAACGGCCGGCGCCATTTCATGACGCGTCGCTTCGACCGGCGGGACGGCGGGGGAAAACTGCACATGCAGTCGCTCTGCGCACTGGCGCACTTTGATTTCAACCAGGCCGGAGCCTACGCCTACGAGCAGGCGCTGCTCACGATCCGCCAGCTTAAGCTGCCAATGGCGGCGGTGGAGGAACAGTTCCGGCGCATGGTCTTTAACATCGTGGCGCGGAATCAGGACGACCATGTGAAGAACATCGCCTTCCTGATGGACAAGCAGGGCGGGTGGTCACTCGCGCCGGCGTTTGACGTGACCTACCGCCACAATCCCTCGGGCTCATGGACGGCCACGCACCAGATGACGCTGAACGCCAAACGGGACGGCTTCGTGTTGGACGATTTCGAGGCGTGCGCGAAAGGGGCGCTGATGAAGCGGGGCCGGGCCGCAACAATCATTGAGGAAGTGCAGGCCGCCGTGAAGCGCTGGCCGGAGTTCGCGGCGAAAGCGCAGCTGTCGAAGGAAAGGCGGGACAAGATTCAAAATACCCACCGGATGGCTTTCCCCAAAATCTGAGACTGAACGAATCCACCCTCGAAGACGCCGCCTTGGCGTGGTTCGGGGAACTGGGCTATGCGGTCCGGGCACGGGCTGCAGCTCGCGCCCGGTGATATGTCGGAGACACTCTCTGCCCCGGCCCTCTCCCAGCAGGAGAGGGAGTCCTTATTCTGAGGTGGTGCTGGCGGGCGCTTGCGTGAGGCCATCCGACGGCTGGACGCCGCCGCCCGACCGTTTGGTCATCGCCGAAATCTACCCTGCACTGTGGAGCAGGTCTTTCTCCGCCGATGATCGCAATTCGCACCAGCAAGACGCCTACTCGACGGCTCGCTGGATGCGCGAGACTGACGCTGCCGACCAAATGCCACGGTGGTTCGAGCCGCAGGTTCAAGCGGGCGGACGCATGACTGCACAAGTCGAAGGCTGGATTCTTGGTCTCGGTTGAACTTGCAAAGACATGATCCCCGCCGAACCACGCCGGATCGGCACCCAGATGGACGAACTCATGGCCGTGTTCGAGGCCCTCGTGGCCAATTCAACGGGTCCGGCCGTAAATTGTTAATTTAAGTCGAGGCAGTCTCCCGTGGCCGGCTTCGACGATGAGAGGGCTGGGCGCCGATCTCTGGGTGACCCCGAAGCTGCGATGACCCGATGTATTCGTTGCGGGTAGCAATGCGGTCACTTCGTGCATGTTCCTTTGGGTCCATGTCAGGTCATTCGTAGCATTCATAAACGAGGTTCAATTGAAGGGCTTCTGATTAGCGCCGAGGAGCGCGAATCAGCGGTTAGGCATCGGTGTTATCTCAGATAATTTATCACTTCGCGGTTGGCGTTCGGGGTGGTCTGCGCTTGGGTCATTGGTTCCATGCCCGGTCGCACACCCATTTCCCCTCGTCGCGTGTCCCCAAACGGGGTCCGGCGGCCCGCGCCGCAGGTGGGAGGCAAGTTGATGGTGATCGACCACGCGAGGCTGCAAGGGGCGGCCTGGGCGGAGTTTCATGCGGTGCGCAAGCGGCTCGACAAGGTCGCACGCGATTTGCACCGCCATGAGGAAATTGACCTGCCGGCCTACGATTCCTGGCTGATCCACACTTTCCCGGTGCTCGTCACGGCCCTGCGTGATTTGCACGCGGAGGTCGCGGCAAAATCCCGGCAGGTGCAGGCGGTGCAGCGCACCTCCGCGCTTTACGGTGGCTCCCTGAAACGGCTCTGGAAGGAACAAAAGCTTCGGTCATCCCAGCCGCCGGCCGCTGAACCGGAATTTGCCGCCGAGGATGACGATCCGGATTCTGCGCGGCGCACGGAAGCCCGGTTGGAGGATTTTGAGCAAGCCAGCGGCGCGGCACCCTCGCCAGCGGCACGCGACATCTATCGCCGGCTCGTGCAGCGCCTGCACCCCGACCGGGGCGGCGCGTGGACTAGGGCGCGTGAACATCTCTGGCACGAGGTGCAGCAGGCTTGGGCGGCGGCGGATGCCGACTGGCTGGCCCGGCTGGAAGTGGACTGGGAATCGGCGCATGAAGTGGTTGGACCCAACTCGCCGCTCAGCCGGCTGCACCGGGCGATCGAAGAACTCCACGCCGCCCGGCGTGACACCGAGCGCAAGCTCGTGGAATACCGCAGCTCACCCCCGTGGCGCTTTACGCGGTCCGAACATTATCGCCCGGCCCTACACCGGCGCACGGAAGAGAATTTTGCGCACGATATGAAGTTTCTCCAGCGCCAGCTTGCTCATCTCAATGCGACCATCGCGTCGTGGGAGGAGGATTGGACGAAAGCGAAGCCCCGGCTAAAGGGCACTCGCCACTGCAACCGGCGGCACTGAGTGGTCAGATAGGGATCGGCCCACGGGAGGCCTGATTACAGACGATTCGAGATTCCGCTGTGTGGCTCAGCGCGGCTTGGCTCGGCAACCCGCGCCGCTCCTGAAAATCAGTCAGCGGCTTTACCTGAGAGCATCACGGGACACTTAGGAACCTAGACGAAACCCTTGCTGGTGGACGGCTCGAGTGCCCTCCAAAATCCTAAGTCCGCTCTTTGGGGTAGAGACTTTCTGATGGGCTCTTAGAGGAGCGCCTTGTCACCCGTTGCATGGCGCATGAGCTGACTTTCGGCCTCGGCCCAGATAGCGTCATCGCGGTCTTTGGGCCGGTGGTATCCCTCCCAAAGCTGGCGGGCACGCTCGGCCACAGCTTTGGGTGTAGGCATATTCTCAGGATGAATTTGCCACTGCCAACGGGTGCTAATCGGTTCAGCGATCATGGAGGGCTGGATTGCGAACGGCCGTGCGGGCGGGTTTACTTGGCGGCGTTTTCAATACCCTTGCCCGCGTCTTTGATGTCTTTGCCGGCACCTTCCATTGTCTGGCAACCCGCGAGGGCGAGAAGACCGACTAGCAGGGCGAGTGAGGCGGAAGCTTTAAGTAAACGGGAGACGGTGGGTGAGGAGTTCATGGGGGAGATGCAGGCGCGGCCGGAATGGATTTGTTGCTGCTCAATCACCGACCAGTGGCTCCGTGCCCGGTTCCGTGCTCTGTTCGTTGAGGCGATTAATCGGGGTTTCCCTGATGAAGGCCGCCGTGAAAGGGATCAGTTCATGCGCTGCCGCCCGCTGATCGGTGTGAAAACCGGGGAAGGACAGATAACCGCCCTAAGAACCTATGCGAAAACCTTGTTGGTGGAGGGCTCGCGTCCGCGCGAGCCGCGCCCCGCCCGCAGTGACGCGGGTCCGTCAACTTCCTTAGTCCGCTCTTTGGGGTAGTGGCTTTCCGATAGCTTCTTTACTTATTGAATGGAGGGTGGTCCGGCAGGCTCTGGGATTGACCCCTCTCGGCTTACATTTCTCCGTTACATCGATTGGAACCCACCCCTAACACCCCATGAGTCATTTCATCAATCAACGTGAGAATCTGGTTACCGAGGCCATCGATGGTTTTCTACTCAGCCGCGGTCCGGGCAAACTGGCGCGACTGGACGGCTTTCCCCACACGAAAGTCGTGCTGCGGCAGGACTGGGACAAAGCCCGCGTCGCGCTAATCGCCGGCGGCGGCTCGGGGCACGAGCCGAGCCATGTCGGCTTCATCGGCGAAGGCATGCTAACGGCAGTCGTGTGCGGCGAGGTGTTTGCCTCGCCCAGTGTGGAGGCGGTGCTGAGCGCGATTTGCGCGGTTACGGGCACGCCGGGTTGTCTGCTCATTGTGAAAAACTACACCGGCGACC
>JBDNGL010000055.1:0-10160 GCA_041689285.1 Opitutaceae bacterium | reverse complement strand
GAGAGGAAAGTCCGGACACCGCAGGGCAGGATGCCGCACGAGCTTTACCGCAAGTGTGGGCGCCAAGCGTCAAGGCTTGGTGACGGACAGTGTCACAGAGAATATACCGCCGTCCGGGCAACCGGGCGGTAAGGGTGAAAAGGTGGGGTAAGAGCCCACCGCGCCAACGGCGACGTTGGCGGCACGAAAAACCCCGTCCGGTGCAAGGCAAAATAGGTGGCTGGGCGGCCCGTCCGATAGCCACGGGTATGCTGCACTCCGCTTGGTTCTGCTCCGGCAGAACTAAGCAGGGCAGGTCCATCGCGAGATGGGCGTTGAGAGAAATGACGACCGAAGCGCCGCAAGGCGCGGAACATAATCCGGCTTACCGGCCCCAAAACTAGGCCATTTTACGGTGCCACTGGCCGAACTGTTACCAGTTCAGCACCGTGACCGCATTGCGCAGGGCGGCGGTCGTGAGCTCGCGCCAGAGGGAGATACGGAAAGGGTTGTTGCCGCCGAAGTCGGCTAGAGACTCGTCGTAGTGAAAGGCCGCATTGCCGACTGCCGTGATGTCATTGGCGACGATAGAGCCCATCACATCGCCGTTGCCATTGATCTTCACTGAGCCCTGCGGGGCGTAAATGAGGCCGCTCAGAGCGCCGTTGCCGGCGATCTGGATGTCCTGCACGCCGACGGTCTTGGTGCCCCAGATCTGGAGATTTTCCGGGAGATTGGCTGTCGCTGCCGTGGTGCCGCCGTTCATCACGCCACTGCCGGCGATTTTGATATCGCCCGGCGCATAGATTTCCAGCTTAGCGCCGGGGGCGAGGCGGAGTTCACCGGAGCCACCACCGATGTTGATGGAGGTGGTGGCATTCGTGAGCTTGATCACGACCTTGGGCTGATTGACGTCGGTCGCACGCGCGACGATGTGAAGCAGCCGATTGTTAAAGCTGATCGCGGTGGCTTCGTAGTAGAAAACGCCATCGGTGTGCGGTGTGTCCCCGACCCGGGGCAGATTGAGGTTAGCTGCGATACCGCCCAGATTGTAATTGGTCGTGGCTGGTGCGACCACCGCATCGAAGCTGGCTGAGAAATCCGTGGAGACGCGGTCCGGGTTGATGGTGTTGGCCGGGGTGCCAAACGGGCCGATCAATCCCTGGGCGCCCACGCTTGGCATCGCGCCGCCCGTAGCGGCGTAACCCCAGATATCCGCGTTCTGCACGAGGATAGCATCCGCATCAATGGAGACCGAGCCGACCGAGCCGTTGTCTTTTCTTACGCCGCCACTGTAGCCGACCGGGGCGCCGCGGAGGGTGCCGTCGTTGTTTTTCTTGGAGTTCCAGCTGTCCACGGAGGCGTTATTGCCGCTGAAGCGGATCGAATCCTTGGCGACAAGGCCGTTGGCGAACTTGGAGGTCTTGCGCAGCTGGACTTCGACCCATTTTTCGATCGTGCCGCCCCGGGGGATAGTGACCGTGGCGCGTGAGACGACGCGCGGAGCGGTGCCCGCGTAGCCGTAGATGTAGACGCGCACGGTCCCGGTTACGCCTTGGTCGAAATTATAGGTGCCGGAGCTCGGCAGGATGCGACGGGCGTCGCCCGCCGCGACCGGGCTACCGATCCTCCATCCGTTGCTGACCAAATTGTAGCTGGGATCAGAAATCTGCTTATTGATGGCATACACGGCCTCCTCGAGGCCGTTTTCGGCCAGATTCATCGCGGCGTTGTTATAGAGCGCATTGTTCGAGATCACGAGGGTGGTTCGCCCCAGCTGCATGTAGCTGACGAGGGAGATGCCGATGATGGCCGAGAAAATCATGGCCACGATCAGGACTGAGCCCTGCTGGCGAGCGCGGTTAGAGAGAGGAGGCTTTGTCATGGGAGGACCGCTCAGGCGGTGACGTTTTTGTTGCGGAGGATGAACCGGGCGGAGAGCACGGTATTCGTGGCGGCGACCACAGTGGTATTGAAGCGTGAGGCCTGGAGGGAGAGTTGCAGCTGCTTGGTGCCGGCGGAGGCGGCGGTGCGCTGCGCCGCAGTGGCAACAAGCATCTCCCCGCCGGCGACATTGAAAGCGCGGAACGCAAAGGTGCCCGGTGTCACGCCGTTGATCAGCTGGAAGCCGTTGCGGAAAAAAATGCGCTGCGCGCCGTCGTAGGAATAGGTGATGTTGACGCTATTCACATTCAGCGTGACGGACTCGGCGCTGTTCCAGACGATGGCACTCGCCTGCCGCACATCTTGGGCGAACAGCTCCAGCCCGCGCCGGGCCTCGGTTTCCATATCCGAATAACTCTGCATGTTGGCCCCGCTGCGGCCAAGGAACAAGAAGGTGGATAGCACCCCGGCTAAAATTACGGAGGAGAGGGTGGCCCCGATGAGGACCTCCACTAGGGTGAAACCGCGGCGGAGGCTTAGTTTACGGGCGGGCGAGGGTGTAATAGTAGTCATAAAGTCCGTTGTGGGCATAAATCGCAGAGAAGGAGCGCTGCTGCCACCGGCCATCGTAGGTCTGCCAGCGCACCCTGACGGTGATGTTCTTCACATCGGCCCGGCCGGCGTCGTTGGCTACCACGCGGGTGACTTGATATTTTTCAGCCGCAACGCTATCGCTGAAATATTCGGTGCCGTCGAAGGTGTGAGTGGCCGGCAGGGCGTTTATCATGGTCCAGCTCATCAACCGGGTGCGCTCAATCTCACTCTGGATGATCTGGGAGGCGAGGGTAGTGCCGCGCGCGACATCGATCTGCTTGAAGCCCGACTGCATCACGATGATCGAGGTCGCGATGCCGAAAGCTAGGATGAAGCTGGCCATCGCCACTTCAATTATCGTGAAGCCACTTTCACGGCGGCTGCGGGGTGTGATGAGCATGCCCCCATCATGGCATAGTCAGTGCAAAGTGGTTAGAGGCTTACAGGCCCGAATTTCAGGCATACGGCAATTAGGCCTGAGCAGACCTAGACCGTGGACGTTCGCGTAGGGCCGACGATGATGCTCACCAACCCCGAAACAGTGGTTGGTAGAGATTGCGTTCGTCGGCGTTGGTGATCTCCCGCCATTTCACAATACCGAAGGGCGTGTTGTCGCCAGAACGCGCGAGGGATTCGTCGTAATGGAAAGCGGCATTGCCCACCAGCGTGATGCGGTCGGCGACCACGGAGCCCATCACGTCGCCGTTGCCGTTGATTTTGACATCCCCGTGAGGCGCGTAAACCACGCCCTTTAAGGCGCCATTGCCCGCGATTTGAAAATCTTGGCCACCGGCGCTCTGGCTGGTGCCGAAGAGTTGGAATGAGGAAGGCCGGGCGTTCACGTTGCCGATGCCCTTACCGGCGATCTTGACGTTGCCTTCAGTATAGACCTTGAGGCTCGAACCGGCGGGGATGAGGATGGTGGCGTTGCCGGTGACATCGAGTGCGTTTACGCCGGGCCCAGCGGTGAGGATCAGGGTGACATGGCCGAGGATGGTGAGGGTCTTGTTGCCGTTCAGGCTGATGCTGGCGATGCGCCAGACAGTGGTTTCGCCGAGCGTGCCTAGCGTGTTGCCCACGGTCAGTAGGTGGGTGCCATGCTCGGGGTTGAAGACCGGAGGGAAGTCCGCGTTGAAGTCGGTGGCGACACGCCGGGAGTCGATCTGCACATCCGCAGGTGTGTTGGCTCCGCGAATCGAGCCTTGCGTCCCAACTAAGGGCGCGCCGCCGCCCGTGGAAACATAGCCCCAGATGCTGGCGTGGTTAAGCAGCACGGCGTGATTATCCACCGAGCCGCTAGCGACGCTGCCACCATCCCGCCGGACCGCGGCCGCATAGGGCACCGCGGCGGTGGCGGGGTCGTCATCGGGATCGGAATCCCAACTGTCTACGCTGGCGTTGGTGCCGCTAAAAGTGACGGTGTTTTTGGCGACCAGACCGCCGGCGAAAAACGAGCGTCGCCGTAGGGTAATCTCAATCATGCGGGTGAGTGGAGCGCCGTCGGGCGGGTTGACCGAGGCCTGAGCCAGTATCCGCGGCTGGGCACCGGATCCGGGTTTCTGATGAGTGGTGTAGACCTGCACCGAGCCAGCGGTGTGCTTGGTGAAATCAAAGCCACTGAATTTCCGCCAGGCGGCGAGGCCGTCGTCCGACCAGCCGGTCCAAGCATCGGTCTGGCCAGCGCTGGCACGGTTGAAGGACCAGACCGCCTCCTCCGCCCCAGCCTCGACAAGGTTGAGGGCCGCGATGCCGTAGAAGCTGCGTTGAGCCTGCCGGGTGGAGTTGAGATTCAGGCTGAGATAGCTGCCGAGCATCAGGGCGATGACGGCCATCAGCATCAGCGCGACGATCAGCACCGCGCCGCGCTCGGCGCGCGGCTGACCCCGGCGGAGGAAGTGGTAGCGGGCGGCGATGGGCGGCATCAGTGGGCGACCCTTTTGTTGCGCAGGACATAGCGGGCCGAGAAGGCCGCCTGGCTGGCATCGGCGACCGTGACGCCGCGGCGGGTGGCGTGGAGCGTGATTTGGACGAGCTTGGTCTCGAGGTCGTTGGCGGCCCGGTTCTCCAGCACACCGCTGGGTCCGAGTTTGTAGCGCTGGAAGGAGAAGTCGGGCGCAATCTGCTGCACGAGCACCTGCCGAGAGCCGGCTGAATCGGGCTCGCCCGGCTGCCGGTAAAAGCTGCCCGGACCGGTCGCACCGATTTGATACCCGTAGGTCACGGGCTGCACGCCGGTGCCGGTCGTGGGTAGATAGAGCGTGATGCGCTGTGCATCATGCCAACGGATATCGCGGGCCATACGAGCATCGGTGGCGAACTGGTCAAGAGCCCGCCGGACCTGCGCCTCCATCTCGCTATAGTTGCCTAGACCGAAGCCTGTGCGACCGATGAAAAGGAATGCACTCATCACCCCGGCCAGAATCATGGTCGAGAGCGCGCTAGCGATCATCACCTCGGCGAGGGTGAAGCCCCGCCGATGCCGGTGTGCGGTGGCCTCAGCGGGCGGTGTAGAAATAGTCATACAGGCCATGTTTGCCGTAACGGGTCATCAGCCGCGTGGTGTGCGTCCGGCCATCATAGCCGCGCCAAGTGGAGATGAGCATGATTTCCTTCATGTCCGGTTTCACGGTCCGGATGGTGCGACTACAGGTGAAGGTGGTGTGGGCAGAGCTGGCGACCGGGTCGCTAGCCACCAAGGCGGCGCCCGCCGCCTGCAAGGCCTCAAGCTGGGACCAGTTCTGGAGCCGGAGGCTTTCCAGCTCACCCTGCATCAACTGGCCCGCGTGGCTGTAGTTGCGTGCAGTGTCCACTGCTTGCAAGCCGCGTTGTAAAGTGGTGATCGCCGTCATAATGCCAAAGGCGAGCACGAAGGCCGCGACCATGACCTCGATCAGGGTGAATCCATCCTGCCCGTTCGAGTGATCCGAATCGCCGGTGCGCTGCACGTAGAGGGCGGTGGCGTGGGAGCGCCGCTTCACGTTAAGTTTTTCAAACACATTGATGAGATAGTTTTTGACGGTGTTTTCGCTGAGCTGAAGCCGTTCGCCGACCAGTTTGTTGGTCAAGCCCTCGGCCACCAACGCGAGCACGCGCCGCTCCTGGGGTGAAAGTGACTGCAGTTTGCTATCGGGGCCACCGGGAGGTTCCCCGCCTCGCAGGAGTTTGAGCACGCGGTCAGTCACATCAGGCGCGAGGATCGACTGACCGGCGGCTACATCATGAATGGCCTGAATCAATCCGGCCGGATCAATCTCTTTCATCAAGTAACCATGCGCCCCGGCGGTTACGGCTTCATAGACGAAGCGGTCTGTGGAATGGGAAGTCAGCACGATGATACGCGTGGTCGGGTGTCGCTGCAGGATTTCGCGACAGGCTTCGAAGCCGAGTCCATCCGGCAGGCGGATATCGAGCAACACGACTTGGGGGCGAAGTCGGTCGCAAGCGGCGATGGCCGCAGCGTTGGAATCTGCCTCGCCGACCACGGTGAGCGGCGGCTCGGTAGCCACAGCGAGCACCGTGCGCAGGCCGTGGCGCACGAGTGCGCTGTCTTCGACGATCAGGATGCGGATGGGTGGGGTGGATTTTGGACTCATGAGGATTCCCTAGGATTGAAGACGAATTGTAGGCGTGTGCCGTGGCCCGGCCCGGAATGAGTGGTGAACACGGCGCCAAGTTCGTGCGCGCGCTGGGCGAGATTTTCCAAGCCATGGCCACCGGATTGATTGCTCAGGTCGGGCTCAAAACCGCGGCCGTCATCGCCGATCTCGAAGCACAGGCCCTGGATCGCATCAGGCTTTAGAGTCACCCAGACCCGGGCGGCATCGCTGTGGCGCAGTGCATTGCTGACCGCTTCGCGGGTGATCTGGAGCAGATTGGCGCGTTGGGTGAGGGTCAGGCGATCCGCGAGGGCGGTATCAATGGAGCAAGTGCCGCGAGCAGGCCCCAAATCCTGCATTTGCTTCAGCAGGTTTTCAATTGCCTGGGCAAAGGTCTGCTGGCGCAAAACCTCCGGTTCGAGCCCAGTGATAAAGTTGCGCACGTCATGAATGGTGGCATTGAGGGCTGCCTGGATTTGCCCAAGCCGCGCGACCGCCTCCGCTTGCTCGGTCGCCAGTAGTGCGCGGACACCTGCTAGTCCCATCCCGGTGGCGTAGAGGGATTGAATCACGCTGTCGTGCAGATCACGTCCCAGCCGGATGCGCTCTTCAAGGGTGTGGCGTAACTGTTCTTCGCTGGAATGCAGGGCGTGCTCGCTGCGCTGGCGTTTTGCAATTTCCTGCCGGAGCTGGTGCTGTTGTGCATGGGTTTCGTCAACGAGCCGGGCGATGCGACCAAACTCATCCTGATGGGCGCGCAAAGCCTGAATCGATCGAGAATCCCCCTGCGTTAGGCTAGTGTCGATGCGGGCCAGCGGGTGGAGCACCCACTGCTGCAAGCTCACCCCCATGGCTGCTACCAGCAGTAAACCGAAGGCGAGGAAAAGCGGTAGCTGCGGTGAAATGATCCACCAAAATCCGGCGTCGCCTTTTTCTGGATACTCGATCACCAGAGTGCGCAGCGGCTGGTTTTGCCAATCGGCCAATGTTCGGGTCTGGCTATGCACTGGCAGGGGTGCGGCGGATTCCTGTTGCCTGAGTTGGACGGTGCCTTCGGTCAGCTGGGCGAGGAGCCGGAGTTGGCTTTCATCCCAAGGCCGTGCAGCAATCACCCAGCCGGAACCGGGCAGGGCCGCGCTGGGCGGAATAGGGTGAGTGCGCAGTTCGAGCAAACGGCCGGCGGCCTCGGCAAAAAATCGTTCTGGCGGTGGGAGCTGTGACCAAGTGCGGATATTCTCCATAGTCAGTGGCGGAGCGGCCAAACCGGGAGCCGCCACGGTGCGAATGAGGGAGCCGTCGGCGCGTGCGATCCAGATCGCGGCTGCACCTGAGTCATCCGGGTCGGTCAGCATCCACGCCGGATCGTTACCGGCGAAGCCGGCGGCGCATTCGGCCGCGTAGCGCCCCAGCGAATCTGCCGTGGCGGTCAGCCAATGATCAAGTTGCTGGGCCTGTTGTTGACGAAGATGGCTACGATTTCGTGCGAGTTCGCGATACTCCAGCCACTGTTGAATCAACAGGGCGCAGACGAGCCCGAGCAGCAGTGATCCGATGAGCAGGGTGAAGCGTAGCTTGATGCTCATCAACCACGTGCGGCGGTGCCGGCGGGCAGAGCTCGGTTAGAATTAAAACTGGCTGCAGATTGGATCAATCAGTCGATTATAGCCGTTGGCGCCGATTGAGGCTAGGGCCTTATAGGACTTTTTCAGGCCTATTTAATAGGCCTGAAAGGACTTGTTATCCGTGAGTGCGCTGGGTCTGGACGTAGAGCGCGGCGGCGTGGGCACGGCGCTTGACGCGCAGTTTTTCGAAGACGTTCACGAGATAGTTTTTCACGGTGTTCTCACTGAGGGTGAGGCGTTCGCCTATTTCCTTGTTGGTGAGGCCTTCACTCACGAGAGCCAAAACGCGCTTCTCTTGCGCGGAAAGGAGGCTCAAATCGCCGCCGCCCGTGCTGGGTTCGTCGCGGATGAGCCGCAGAATGCGATTGGTGACATCGGGCGTGAGCACGGTTTTTCCGGCGGCGGCATCAGTGATTGCCGCAAGCAGGCCGGCAGGGTCGATTTCCTTCATCAGATAACCGTGGGCGCCAGCGATGACGGCGTTGTATACTAAGTTATCGTCGGCAAACGAGGTGAGCACGAGCACCCGGGTCTCCGGCAGGTCACGTAAAATCTGCCGACAGGCATCTAGGCCGGAGCCATCGGGCAGACGGAGATCGAGCAGGATGACATCGGGCCGCAGGCGCCCGGCGGCGGTCAAGGCTTCAGCCACAGTTGACGCTTCACCGACGACTTTAATGGAACCGTCCTTGCAATGGGTGGCGATGACTGAACTTACGCCGCGACGAACGAGGGCGCTGTCATCGACCAACAAGACGCGGATGGCGGCGGGAGAGGGGCTCATGATTTCAGGGGAAAGCGCACGGTGAGACTGGTTCCATGCCCCGGCTGTGAACGAATGTCGAGCGAACCGGATAATGCCAACGTGCGTTGGGTCAGATTTTCCAATCCCCGGCCGCCAAGAGCGGGTGCGGAGGCGTCGAAGCCGCGGCCGTTGTCCTGCACCGTCAACTCGCCTTGTTGTGCATGCGGCTGCAGTCGGATGGTGACGGCCGTCGCGGCGCCGTGCCGGAGGGCGTTGCTCAAGGCTTCGCGCACGATATACAGCAATTGGGTGCGGACATCGATGGGCAAGTCGGTCGCCAGACGATCATCAATCGCTAACTCGTAGCGAGCGGGCTGCACCGCTTGCATGAAATCCGTGAGATTGCGCACGGCTTCGCTGAAGGACTGGCCGCCAGTGGCGACCGGTTCAAGCCGGGTGATGAAGCTACGCACATCGCGGATGGTGACGTTTAATTCGCGCCGGGTCTGCTCCAGCAGTTCTTCCGCGGCTGGGGGATTTTGCCCGAGCAAGGCCCGGGCGCTGGCGAGATTCATCCCTGAGGCGTAGAGCGATTGGATGACACCGTCGTGGAGATCGCGACCCAACCGGGCGCGTTCCTCTAGTGTTGCGCTCAGCTCCTCATGGTCGCGAAACGCGCGATGGATGAGCTTCGCGACCCGCCCGAGTTCGGATTTTTGCGTTAGGAGCGGCGTGAGCGGTTTCACGCTGCCGGTGCTGAGGCTTTCGCCGATCCGATGCAGGGGCCGCAATACCCACCGGCGCGCAAAGAAAATCACCAGCAAGATGGCGGCCATGCCATAAGAGAAAAAGATTATCGATCCGTAAGCGTTGAGTTCGTTCAGGCGGCTCAAGTTTCCGAGGCTATAATTAATCTGCAGCCAGGCGACCGGGCGTCCTTGCAGATCGGGCAGCTCACGATGCAGATGGATGCCCTGCGCCTCGTGGTCTGATGATTGTTGGTCAGTATGAATGTGTCGGGTGAGGCTGATGTGAGCTGACGTGACCTCGCCGAGCCTGACGAGGTGGGCCGCCCCCCAACGCCGGGCGACCAGCAAGAAACCTTGGGGTGGTTGCTCGCGCTTGTGGTCCTCTGATTCAACCACCGTCGCTCCGCGGACCTCATAAATACCTTCGGGCCTGGTGAAGAAAAAATGGACGAATTTTTCGCGCTGGAGCTTTTCGAGCACACCGCTGGAAGCGGGCAGGATCGGCGGTTGGGTCCCGTGATGGCGCTCGGCTCCCACCGCATAATACAGGCGACCATCAGTCCGAAATAACCAAATGGCATCCGCGTCAAAAGTGGCGAGACTTTGGTCAAGATTGGTGGCCGCCCATTGCCGGTCGGGCTCTATCCCGGCAAGAAAGTCGGCGGTATCGCTCCAGAGTGAGTAATCGTAGGCGAATTGGCGCAGCGAGAGTCCGTCCAATTCAAGTAATCGATCCAAGACTTGACTTTGTTGATCGCCAAATTCTTCGAAAACCAAGCGGACCTCGCGTCGCTCATAGACCCAGAGACGGACCAATCCGGTGGCCAACACCAGGCAGAGAACGATCAGTAATAAGGGAGGTCCTAAAATCGTTTTCCCGGTTTGATTCCGGCCGGTCGAGGATTGCCGAACGGGATGCGAGTTAGTTTGCAGCGCGAGCGTCCGCTCTAAGGTTATGTTTTCAAGGTGTTTGAAGGGGTCAGGGAGTCGT
>JBDNGL010000054.1:0-3554 GCA_041689285.1 Opitutaceae bacterium | reverse complement strand
GCCGAGTCGGCCGATAAGTGCGGGGCGGATTATCTCGGCTTCAATTTATATCCCAAGTCGCCGCGGCATATCTCGCTTGCGCAATTCACGGCGATGGCACCGCGACTGCCGGAGCGCCGCAAGGTCGCCGTCGCGGTAGAGCCGACGTTGGCCGAACTCGCCGCCATGAAAACGGCGGGGTTCGACTGCTTTCAAATCCATTTTCGCCACGATACGTCGCTGGCGACCGTCGCGAGCTGGTCGGAGGTCGTGGGCGCAGAACGCCTCTGGCTGGCACCCAAGCTGCTGCCCGATGATGACGTTCCGTCGGGATGGCTGAACTTGGCGGACTATTGTCTGCTCGATACTTTTATCGACGACAAGTTTGGCGGATCAGGCAAGACTAGCGACTGGGGAAAGTTTGCCCGGCATCGCACGACTTATCCGAAAAAACACTGGATTTTGGCCGGCGGTTTGAATCCGGAAAATGTGATCGCGGCGATCAAGACGACCGGTGCGCGTTTCGTGGATGCTAACAGTGGCGTGGAAACATCGCCCGGGGTAAAAAACCACAATATGCTTGAACGGTTTGTGGCGCGCTTATCCGAGAGCAGAACGAACTAATTATGACGGAACGAAGCTAAGTGTAAAAAAGTGATAGGCTTGTGGCCATCCGGTATCGGCTTGCCCCCAAGAATGGAGAGGCTCGAATCCCTGAGCTCTGCAGGTGAGGTGGCCCGCATCCGTTGGACAGGTGGGACGAGAAATTAAGTTATGGGAGACGAGTGCAGAAAAGATGCCTCGGCCGGCTCCAAGGACAGGAGCATTTGCTTGCCGCAGGAGCCGGCCAGAACACGAAGGCAGTGGCTCAGATTTACGGTTGAGTGACGAGCGGCAAATCAAGCGGCGTGAGCTTGGGTAGGCTTCAGACCGCCGTGTGACGAGTGTGGCCGGCGGTGATTGTAAAAGCGGAAATAGGCGGCCAATCGGGTTTGGCCAATGGGCAGCGAGTCGTATCCAAAAAGATATATCTCCTCATACTTGACGCTGCGCCACAGCCGCTCGACGAAGACGTTGTCCAAGCACCTACCTTTGCCGTCCATCGAGATCCGGATTCCGCGCTTTTTCAGGATTGTCGTGAACTCCGGAGAAGTGAACTGGCTGCCTTGGTCCGAGTTGAAAATCTCCGAGCTACCATGGCGCCTCAGGGCTTCTCGAAGAGTCTCGATGCAGAATCCGACGTCCATGGTGTTTGAGAGCGTCCAAGCCAGCACCATTCGGCTATGCCAGTCGATCTCAGCGCATAGATAGACGTACCCACCCAAGATCGGAACAAACGTGAGGTCGGTGCTCCAGACTTGGTTAGAGTGGGTGATTTCCAAGCCTCTGAGCAGATAGGGATAGACCGTATGTGTTCGGTTTGGCTTCGAGAGATTTGGCTTCGGGCACATGGCCTCCTGACCCATCAAAACCATCAAACGACGCACCCGCTTACGGTTGACCACCCAGCCCCTCGTCACCGAGGAACAGGATCATTTGGCGGGCACCAAAAAACGGCTGATCGGTGTGCGCCTTGTCGATGGCCTTCATCAACGCAAGGTTCTCCGCAGACTCGGGCTTAAGCCGATGATAATAGCTTGAGCGCGTTAGGCCGAGTAGACGGCACTGGCGGCTCATTGAAAAGTTGGAATTGGCGGGCTCGATCATCCGACGGCGTTGCTCAACACTCCAGTTGCGAAGCTTTTTTTGAGTCATTCTAAATCCGTTTTAAAACGGCCAATCCCCTCAAACAGCTCCTTCTCGCGCTCCTTCATCGCCTCAAGGTCGTCGTTCGCCTTTCGGGCAAAAAGTTCCGGAAGGCGTTGCGCCACTTCCTTTTTCCACTGGCTCACTTAGACTGAAATGAACTTTATGCCGAGCAGCGATTGCATTGACCGGCTCGACTCCTTTAAGCGCTTCCAGCCCAACTTGGGCCTTTAACTCGGGACTGTGCTGACGTCGTTTTTTGGACATACGGAGCGTTCTTTCTTTTGGGTTCTATTCTTAACGATCCCCTCTGTCCAATTTTTGGAGTCCACTTCAGAATGCCCACTCTGTTGCGGGAAATACGTGTTTGACATTATGTAACGACGTGCATTCGAGATTTTTCGTGTTCGAGCAAGGCACGTTTGATATCTTCACCAAACGCGAAGCCGGAGAGCCCGCCGTCACCGCCGATGACGCGGTGGCAGGGAATGACGAGCGCAATCGGATTGGTGGCGTTGGCCCGGCCGATTGCGCGCGCGGCACCCGGATTGCCGAGAGCGGAGGCCAGTTCGCCGTAGCTGCGGGTCTGGCCGAACGGGATGCGCTGCAGCGCCGTCCAGACGCTTTGCTGGAAGGGTGTGCCACTGGGCGACAGCGCAAGGGTGAAGTTCTGTCGCTTGCCTGAAAAATACTCGCTGACTTCCTGGCGGACGAGTGCAGCGCGACCCGCATCGTGCACAAGTTCATCCGCTGCGAAACGTTCGCGCAAGTCGGGCAGGCCGCCGAAGGCCGTGGCGATGACTGCGCCGTTGGCATTGCTGGCGACGGAGAAGTCGCCCACGGGCGTGGAGAAGGTGTCGTAGAATTGTCTCATTTTGAAAAGGTTTGATTGAACTGCCAGAGTTGTGCCGTAGCGAGGCTGCGATAGGGTGAAAAGACAGTCATAAGCTGGCACGCGGTATCGAGGTCGGGCCGCGGTTCAAGCTTGAGCAGCGCCTGCAGGCCGCTGGTCACGCCGGTGTCACCGAGCGGCACGTAGTCCGCGAAGCTCAGCGCCCGCAACACCAGGTAATTTATCGACCACGGTCCGAAGCCGCGGATGGCCAGGAGGGTGCGTTCGACCCGGGTGGTGACATCGTGCGCAGCACGGCGAGGTCGAGTTTTCCGCAGTGATGAGCCGGGCGGTGTCGATGACGTAGGCGGCTTTTGCACGGGAAAACTGGAGCGGTAGCAGGTCGCCTGGCTCCCGCGCGGCGACCGCCGCCGGAATAGGCGGGGCGATCAGTCCTCAGGCAGTGGCGTGCCCGCGTGTTCGATGAGCCGTCGCTTGCGCAGTCAGGCAAAGTGGAGATTGATCTGCTGGCCGATGGATCGACCACAGCAGGCCGTCGAAGACCGAGATGGTCTGGCTGAGGCGCAGTCCGGGCCGTCCGGCGACCAACCGTGCCATTCCCAGTTTTTCCGCGAGACGGGCGAATGCCGCAGCATTCTGGTCGAGTCACAGGAGAGCGATCGCAAGGGTATGCGCCTCGACCGGTGATCCATGGGAAATGTCCACTTTAATAGTGGTTTCCGCCAGTCGTATTGTCAGTCACGCCGGCCCGCTGTCGAGCTGCACGGCTGCTGTGCAAATATCCCCGTCGAGCTTTTCAGTCACGCTGTGCGGATCGCGGCTGAGTGCGCGACGAAGATAAGGGAGGTCCTAAAATCGTTTTCCCGGTTTGATTCCGGCCGGTCGAGGATTGCCGAACGGGATGCGAGTTAGTTTGCAGCGCGAGCGTCCGCTCTAAGGTTATGTTTTCAAGGTGTTTGAAGGGGTCAGGGAGTCG
>JBDNGL010000053.1:0-5477 GCA_041689285.1 Opitutaceae bacterium | reverse complement strand
GTGGGTCGTTATCTCCACTTGAATCCGGTGCGGATCAGAGGACTCGGCCTCTCGAAGAAGGACCAGCAGCGGGCGGGTGTGATCGGTTGTCCGGATCCCGGAGGTGAACTGGTGACCCGTCGGGTGACGCAGTTGAGGGACTACGCTTGGAGTTCGTGGAGGATGTATGCCGGGCTGGAGTTGGCCGCTTCATGGCTCTGCCGGGACCGGTTGCAGGGAAGGCTGGCGGCGCGCCACTTGGGATGGCGACTGATCGAGGTGGTGAGGGAGATCCCGGGCTTGAGCCACGGGGCGGCGGCACAGGGGATTCGTCAGTTCTGGAAGCACCTGGCAAAACACCCCGAGCAGGAGGCCCTCAGGAAGGCGTTGTTGATGCAAATGTTGAACTTACAGATCTGACCCCATTGCCCCTACTGCCCGCCCTTCCCTTGGGTGATCAATTTCGTGACGCCACGAAAATGATGCCCCGGGTCGTAACCGGTGGTTTGACAGGACTCGATGGCGCGCTGGATGGCGGTGAGAAAGTTCTCCCAACGGGCGTAGCCCAGAGGTTCCTGCAAATCGCGGGCGAACCAGAACTCCACGTTCGTCGCCTCGGGGTGATTCCGGGCCAGCGCATCAAACTGACTCTGCATCTGAATGATGAGTTCTTTGTTCATAACTTCATGGGGTGTCGTTCGATGCCGTCTCGTAGTTGTTCGAGAGGTAACGCAGGAAAAGGAACGACAGCATGTAGTCGCGGAAGTCATCCGCATCCATCGCGCCGCGCAGTTGGTCGGCGATGCTCCAGAGCGTGCTGCCCAGTTGTTTTTGGTTGGTGTCGGTCATCAGCTTATCCTTAACTCTCCTTTCCTTCTATAATCTGCCAGACTCTTCGATAAACGCCGCCTGAAGCTCCCACTGCGGAGTTCCAATCTTGTTCCGACATTGCTGCTAGACGCTGACGGATTGAGGGAAGGGTGTCTTCCCTCTGTAGATTCATACTACGGGCAAGAGATGTAGCAGCGCGGCGTGGCACTCCGAGTAGGCGCAAGGCGATGGCCTCATCCGTAGCAACACCATAAAATACGCGCGACGGGAGATTGGCGAGCTGGCTGCGCTCCTCATCGGGCAAGCTTGACGCGGTGATTGCCAGCAAGGCTCCTAGGCCCCAAGACGAGGTCTGGGTGAGCTTGCCGAAAAGGTTTTGTCCGCACTTGGTTAATGCGGTCGTGGGATCCATGCCATCATTTTGAAAATGCCGCTGCGCGATGGTGGAAATTTCTTCTCCGTTCACCCAGTCTTTGATAATGCGTGCGAGTTTGTTTCCATCCGGTGATTTACCTCCAGTGGCCGCCTCGAGATTTTCGCGCAACTCAGGAACGCGCAGCAACACGCCCATCATATCCTGTAACGTCCGATCACCGTCCCGGAATAGGCGTTCACCATCCCATGAATCGGGGCCTAGATTGCCACGGTGCGTCATCACAGTTTTGATGCTCTGCAAAGAAAAGCCCGTGCTATCCACCAGCTTAAGTGGCTGACCTGGTTGGGAAAGATAAACGGAGTAAGTTCTAATTCCGGCAAGCAAACGCTGGGCGATATGGCTTTGTGTGGAGCGAAGCTTTTCAAAACCGAGCGTGCCACGCAGAACCTGTTCGATCTGATCGGCGAAATTATCCGGCTCACCCATCTGGCGATAGGTATGGGCGAGATACTGGAGAAAGCTCGACCATTCGGGGGAGTGGTAAACGATATTACCAAGATCATCAATGGCGTCCCCCGCCTCCTGGGCTAGCTGGATCAGCGCGGAATTCAGGTCTCCGGTGTTTCGGTTGATAAACTCTCTTCTGTCGGCCACCTGTTGTTCATTCTCCGCCACCAAGGCTATCACTCCGAGTTGGCCTTGGGACACCCTGCCAGCCCGCCCGGCGATGTTCCAGAAATCCTCCGGTGGCATAGGGATGGAAAAACGAGCTGAAGGATAATATGTCGCCGCCATGACGACCCCACTTACAGGGAAGTTGACACCTTGGGCGATGGTCGTTGTCGCGGCCAAAACATCAAGACATCCCTTTTCAAACAGCCACTCCATAAGCATTCGAATCTCTTCCGGCAAGCCCCCGTGGTGGACTCCGATGCGATGTGCCAACAAATCAACCAAGGGGAACCCTTCTCCCATTTCTTGGAATACATAGTCCTGCACAAGTTTCACCTCGGACGAGAGGGTTTCCGTATCTCCACAGGCCGCTTTGAGTTTCTTGGCAAGACTCCAAACGTAATCCGGCCGGCTGTGCATTGCGATGACGGGCCCGCGTTCTTTGAGTTTGTGAGCGGCGATAGCCGCCAGCGTTCCCGTTTTGTTGGCTTTCGAAAGCGTTTCCGCCAACGTAGTCTCCTTGCCCAAGGCAAAAGATTCATCGAGGTCGATTGTATGGCGGGTGGTGTGGACCGTCTCGAACTCCAAGCGATAGTCGCGACTGTGACCGTTCAGCGGCCCAGCATCTACAGCGCTAACGATACCAATCGCGCGATCATTCGGCTGCCAATCCACCCCAAGGCTAATATCATCGGAGTTTGCGCCTCCAAGCCAGCGGGCGACTTCACGCGCATTCTGGATGAATGGCGTCAGCAGCAGGAACTGAGCTTCGCGGCATTCTCGGTTGATCGTTGCAAGCAGAAGCTCAAGCCGCATGCCGCGTTGAGTATCCTGAATCGTGTGCGCCTCATCCACCACCACGAGGGTAAGCGGGCGGCCGATTTTCTCTTCCCAATCCTGCCTCAGCATGAGGTCGAATTTTTCGGGAGTGGCCACAAGGATGCGGAACTGTGCATCACTACTCGACTCGCTCAGAACGCCGGCCTCAACCCCATCGATTTCCATGGCCGGACTGACACGCTCCACGACTAAGCCAAGCGGTTCAAAGTCACGCCGTAGCTGCCGTGTGACTTGGTTAACCAGCGCACGGCTGGGCGCGAGGTAAGCCACCCAGCCTTTTCGGTCTTCGTATTGGTTCAAGGCCTGGAGCATCCGGAACTGGGCGATGAGGGTTTTCCCACTTGATGTCGGCAGACTGACGACCACGGCCCGGCGGCTGGAGCCAAGCAATCCTCGCTCGGCGAGAGTGCGGCGTTGTGGCGGCAGCACATCGAACAAGGCCTTGTCACCTCTACCTCGGCTGACCAACTCGCGGACAAAGTCTGTCACACGCGAGTTCACCGCCCGGGTTACGGTCCAGATCGAATTCTCTACCATTTGCGCGGCGGCACGGGCGAGCAGGCGCGTCATGGGTTCCAGTTCCACGAGGCGAGCAGTTTCGCAAGCGGCGATGGCACGGTCGAAATGGGAATCGAGTAGCAATTGCACCTGATGGTCGCCATCCACCACGCCATCGGTGATGAAATGGGCGAGTACGTCCGCAGCTTTCGACAGATGGTAGATAGCGATCAGCTCCAGAGCGCTTCGTTTTGCTTCGAGCGGATCGAACTCTTGCAGATAGCTTCGTTCAAACTCCTCCTGAGCGTCCCGCAGCGCAGCAACCCGCTCCAATATGGTATCCCGGTCTGTCCATCCTTGTTTGCGCACCAGCCGCAGCCAGACGTCCGTGAGAGTTGCGCGGCAGCGTTGTCCCCAGTCTGGTGAATCGATTGGAAAGGACGGCCAGCCGTTTTCAGCATCAAGAGCCCGCAGCCAGCGGGCGGCATCCGCGCCACGATCTCCCAGCACGGAAAGGGTGGCGGCCCGCAAAAGGTGCGTTCCGTCCGCCATCGGGTCTTGGGGCCGGGGCATGATCCGCAACAACCGGAAAGCATCCGCAGCTGCACCGCGCATCAGCTTGAGGCGTTCAGGATCTTCGGTCAATCGGTCCACTTCGAGATCGAGAACGGCAAGTTCCAAGGCGGCGGCCACTTCAAAAAGCGTCTCTTCGTTAAAAGGAGAAGCTTCCCCGGCCATCTCTCGGTGAAACTGGATTCGATCCGCCTCGCGCAAGGCAGCGACCCGCTTCTCCTGCATGGAATCAAGGAGCCAGTGACTCATGGCGCACCTCCTTGTTGGATTTTTGCGGGAAGTTGGCAGATTGGCCAGGGAAGATAGAGAGCGATCAGGCGGCAGCTTGTCGGGCCGGTAAGGCTGCTGCCAAGCGCCTTTCCGCGTGCATGAAGATCCGTTTCCCGCGCATCCTGATCGCGGATGAGAAGACCGAAGAGAGCCAGATCTCGACAACTTGAATTGAAATATCTCGTACAGGCCGTATTGAAGGATCCTACGTGTTCGGTTGTTTTGACACGTGGAAGGAGCCACTTGAGGAGCTGGCATATGGTGCCGAGGTTTCCGGCCAAAGTGTCCAACTGATGCCCCAATCCACGGCTCCGCCCGCTCATGACCTGCGGCGGCGATTGGGCTTCAGAGGAGCACTTCACTTCACCGAGGGCAAGCCGATGGGAAGCACCGTCGCGTTGAAAGCCGACAATGTCAGCTCCCGGCAGGGAGGCAAACGGGTTGCGCTTGTCCCGCTCCGTATTCCACGGCAGCACGACATCGTGATGTTCTTCCAGCACGGCTTCGGCGAGCGCTTCACCAGCAGCCCAATCGCGTTCCTCGGACACATCGGCATCAAGCACCTCTTCCAGCGCTTGATGTCCCATACCCGTCAGGCTGAG
Source organism: Opitutaceae bacterium (assembly GCA_041689285.1). GTDB lineage: Bacteria > Verrucomicrobiota > Verrucomicrobiia > Opitutales > Opitutaceae > UBA2377. Next base: position 836 of record JBDNGL010000053.1, on the reverse strand, counting down.
TCCTCGAAGATGGCCGCGCAATTTATCGCCCCCTTCCGTATCGGCAAGGCGTGCCGCGACGGGTCCGCCCAGAAAACCGTTTAGCACAGCACCCTCCAAAGCACGCTCGCCCTGCCACGATACGCAACCGTGGGTGGACTGATAGGAGGTCTGGGACGGGAGGGGCATTGGCTAAACGGAAAAATAGTAATGGAAAGTTAAGCAATATGGAAGAGCCGATTCAACTCTGATTGAGTCGCTCATGCTTCAACCTCATTCGAGGACGGAAAAAGCTGCTGCATCAGCCCTTTCTTGTGGGTCTTGAGGGCGGAAAGCTTGGCGCTGTGGGCGGTGATCAGGTCGTCGAGGGTGGTGAGGCAGGTGGCGATGCGTTGTTGTTCGCCAAATGCTGGAACCAATATCGCCAAAACACTCAAGATCTCATTGTTGATATTCTTCTGAGCCGCAGCGGGAGCGATCTTGTTCAGGTATTCTTTTTTCCTCTGACTGCTAGCTCCAAGAAATAAGGACATACATCCTTGTTTGGGATCAATCCTACCACGCTGTCGGTAAAACAGGCTTCCCGGTTAAGCAGCCCGGTATCTCCAATGTTCGCAGCGATGGTGATTAGAACAATTGGCGGCTGGAACAGTTTGCTCACACTCAGGCCAAGCTCATTCAGCGTCTGACTTGCTAGGACTGATCCACCATCTGACTTAACAACATCTCCCGTCTGGATGAATGGATACTTCCCGCCGAAAAAGCGTGGGTCGACTGATAGGAATTTGCTTTTGACGCTCCGCGGTGAGGGAGATTTGGTGTGTTGAAAGCGGTGACATTAATGGATCCTACCCCCT
>JBDNGL010000052.1:0-6646 GCA_041689285.1 Opitutaceae bacterium | reverse complement strand
TTTTACGGCGTGGAACGCAAGGAGCTGAGTCGTTGGTCTTGGTCGGGTGGCGAGGCGGTCCTGAGGTTGCGGCATCCCGGGTTGGATGGGACGCCGCATTCGCTGCGCCTGAGTTTCCTCCTGCACAGCACCACGCCGCGCACGCTCACCATACGCTATGGTGAATTCGTCATCTGGCGCGGACAAGTGGCGGCCCGGCGCACTCCGGTAGTGATTCCGCTGTTAACCCTGACCGGTCCACAGGCCGAACTGGTTTTCACGAGCGACCGACCGGGCGAAATCCTGGCGGATGGCAGCGACCCGCGGCCGCTGGCCTTTGCGCTCTACGATTTGGTGCTGACGCGCGCGAACTAAGCGCAAGGTGCTGGCCACCCCGGATAGTTCACAGCGGTGAAAGGTTCGGGGCTAACGGGCCTCGGTCCATTCCACCGCAGCATACTGTTCGGTGAGTCCCTCGACTTCTTGCTCCGCCAGCTCGGGCCACGGCACGGGATCGACCACGCTGCCGAGGGCCGTTGCGAGGGCCCCGGCGAAATCGTTCTGGAAGCGCTCCCAATCGACCGGGGTCTTTACCGCCGGCCGCCAGACCGAACCCTGGAAGAGTAGGCCGTGTTTGGTGCGCTTCTGCGCGGCCCCGGCAATTTTTTCCCCGGTGGGCTCAAGCACCACGTCGTATAATTCGGCGCGTTGAAAACAAACCCCGCTGGCGGCGCAAGTCGTGCCAGCGGTTGGCGGTTCACATGTGAGCTTGACCACAGCCTGCACGCCTTGGCTTTGCAGGGCGGCGGCCAGCGCCGCATGCACCGCGCGATAACTTTCTGCCGCGCGCAATTCCTCCAGCGGATGGCCGCGCGGAATCACCAGAGCATAGGTCCAGTCGTTGCGGTGATCGACGATCCCGCCCCCCGTCGGGCGTCGGCAGAGTTCAAAGCGGCTGTCCGGAGGCAGCTGCTGGCGCACGAAAGCGATTTTTTGGCTGTAGCCGAATGTCAACGCCGGCCGGTGCCAGCCGTAGTGCCGGAGGCGCGCGGCAGCGTGCGGGTAGCGCCGCAGGAGCAGGAAATCGAGGGCCATATTTTCGGCCGCGGAGCCGAGGCGATCAGGCAGCAGGTGCAGGGACATGCGAACGTTCTCCAGAGTCAGGCCTCAGGCATCGAGGAGCTTGCGGACGGCGCGGAGCAGTTCGCTCAAGGCAAAGGGTTTGGGTAGTGACACCTGATGTTCCGACTCGAGCCAGGCGAGAGTCTGCGGCGCGTTTTGGTTACAGATATTGAGCACGCGCAACCCCGGTTGCATCATGTAAAGCGCCCGGGCAAGCTTTTCGCCATCCTCGGCGAGGTTCACGATGAGCAGTTCCACGGGTTGGGCTTTCGCGTTCGCCTCACCGTGGGTCTTCGCGTCAATGACGCGATAGCCGTCGGCGGTGAGCATGCCGGCCACCATTTTACGCAACACCTCGTTTTCCTCAACCAGCAGCACGGTTTCATGTCCACGCTTCACCGGGAAGGTGGGCAACCGGGCCGGGAGCGGCGGCGCGCTGGAGTCCGCTGGCCCGCGATGTTCCGGCAGCATGATTTCAAAGGTGGAACCGTTGCCGAGTTCGCTGCGCACGGCGATGTAGCCGCCGCTTTGCTGCACGACGCCATAGACGAGCGCGAGTCCAAGCCCTGTGCCCTGACCTTCCGGCTTGGTGGTGAAAAAAGGTTCGAAGAGATGCTGCTGGGTCTCCTCATCCATGCCGGTGCCATTGTCACTCACGGTGAGTGTCACGTAGCGGCCGGGCGGGGTATCGGTGAGCCGACGGTTGTGCCCCATTTTGATTTCCCTGAGGCCCGTGCTGATGATGATGCGCCCGCTGTCACGCAGGGCATCGCGGGCATTGATCGTGAGATTGAGCAGCACCTGCTGGAATTGCGCGGGGTCGGTGCGGACGTGACCGAGGTTCGCGGCGAGATTGAGGACGAGTTGGCCGGTGCTGCCGATCAGGCGCTCCATGATCTCGGCGTTTTCGCGGATGATCTGGTTAAGGTTGATCACCCGCGCGTCCAGCGGTTGGCGACGGCCGAAGGCGAGCAACTGACGGGTGAGGGTGGCGGCCTTGCGGCCGGCCTTGTGGATTTCGTTCACTTCATGCAAGGCGCGGGGCATGTCGGTCACCTGCGCCGCCAGCATCTCGCAGTAGCCGTTGATGACCGAAATGAGGTTGTTGAAATCATGAGCCACGCCGCCCGCGAGCCGGCCCACGGCGTCGAGCCGCTGCGCGTGCACCAGGGCTTCCTGGAGATTGCGTTTTTCTGTCATGTCCCGGTAGCTGGCCACGATTTGAGTGGGGCGACCGCTGGCCCGTGGCATGGCGCTGAAACTCCACGCCGCATAGATGGTCGTGCCATCCTTGCGCACCAGATAACCCTCGCCGGTCAGCGGATGGGTCGGGGTCGCCCGCCGCAGCCAGCGGGCCAGCCGTTCACGGTCCGAGCGCTCCACATGCAGAAAACCATGGGTGCGGCCGACGAGGGTCGGCGCACTGTGACCGGTCATCTTGCAGAACTGGGCGTTGGCAAAAGTGATCTTGAGCCCGCCTTCCAACAGCCGCCGGTCGGCAATGAACACCCCCTCGGCCTGCGCGCGCAACGCCGCGGCCAGAGAAGCTGTGGCCGCGGCGGCCGGTTGACAGCGGACGGTTTTTTTCACGGGGCGAGCCGCTCCACGGTCCAACTGCCATCCGCCTTGCGACGGTAGCGCAGGCGGTCATGCAGCCGGCTGCGGCGGCCCTGCCAAAACTCGACGGAGGTGGGATTGAGTCGAAATCCGCCCCAATGGGGCGGCAGCGGCACCACTTGTCCGGCAAGTTTCTTCTCCACGGCCTTCAGCCCCTCTTCCAAGGTGGCGCGGCCCGATACGACCGAACTTTGTTGCGACACCCAAGCGCTTAACTGACTCGGATGTGGCCGGCTGTGAAAATAAGCTTCCGACTCCTCGCGCGATATCTTGGTGAGCGAGCCTTCCACCAGCACCTGTCGCTCAATGGCCACCCAGAGAAACACCAGCGCGGCGTGCGGATTCGCCTCCAGTTCGCGTCCCTTACGGCTCTCGTAGTTGGTGTAGAAAACAAAGCCGCGCCCATCCACACCCTTGAGCAACACCGTTCGCGCCGAGGGCCGGCCCTCCCGGGTGGCCGTGGCCAGTGTCATGGCGTTGGGCTCGGGAATTTTGGCGGCCGACGCCTCCTGAAACCATTTATCGAACTGACGAAAAGGATCTTTGGCGAGGTCCTGCTCCTTCAGTCCGGCGAGGCTATAATCTTTTCTGAGGTCGGCCAGTGACATGTTGGCCAAGCCTGACTCCCGCTCTACGTCCTGTCAAAAGTCATCTGGTCAATCCTCGGATAAGCACAGCGGCCGCCGGATATTTGGCCAGTAAATCTTCCTGGATGCCCAACTCCCAGTCCCGTTCGTCCCTGGCCGGCGCCAAGGTGCAGCCCAACAAGGCCCAGCCGCGGGTGCCCCCGGTCGCTAAGCGCGTGCCCTGCCAGACATCGCGCGCCACCACGAGCTGCGCCTGTTCGCCGTCGGTGATCGCGGCTCCGAGGCGTGTCGTCCGAGCCGTGGCGTTCAGGGGATCAAGTTGCACGTGTGCGACGGGATCGCCGGCATGGAAATGCCAGATCTCAGCGGTGCGCAGCCGATGCAGCGCCGAAAATCCCTCGGGGGTGATGAGATATTGGATGGCCGAGCCCATTGGGTGGCCTTGTGCCGTCCGCTCCGCACTCAACCAAGTTTACCGGAAGAAACCGCCCTCGCCGGGCAGGGGCTGGAGGCCCACTTGGGTAATGATACCTCGGGCTTCGGCATTCATACTTTCTGAGTGCAGCGGAAAAAATTAGCCGAGACGAGCCGGACTTGCCGGTTTCCGCGCTTCCGTTCCGCCGCAGTTTTCCGATGCTCCCGCGATGGACTGGCCCCTCTGGGTTTACCCGTTGCTGTTTTTGACCGGCCTCCTCGCCGGTTTGGTTGATGCTGTCGCTGGTGGCGGCGGACTCATCACCGTGCCCGTGCTGCTCAATCTCGGGCTGCCAGTCCCGCTCGCGCTCGGCACCAACAAGCTGCAGGCCAGCTTTGGTAGTGTGATGGCTGCGGTCACCTTTGTCCGGCGCGGGGTAGTGAACCTGAGGGAATGCCGGGCGGGCATCCTCAGCACGCTGTGCGGAGCGGTCGCGGGTGCCTGCACCGTGCAATGGCTCGATGCCGATTTGCTGGGTCGTCTCATCCCTTGGCTGTTGGGCGGCATCCTGCTTTATTTCATATTCCGTCCACAGGTAGGCGCACAGGATCACCCGCCGCGGTTGCGTTGGAGCTGGTTCTACCTGTCGTTCGGCCTTGGGCTGGGATTCTACGACGGATTCTTCGGTCCCGGCGTGGGTTCTTTCTGGACGATAGCCTTTGTGGTGGTGCAAGGCTGCAACTTCACGCGGGCCACGGGGCTCACCAAGCTGATGAACGCCACTAGCAATGTCGCCTCACTGGGTTTTTTTGCTCTGTTTGGCAGTCTTCATCTCGGGGCCGGCCTTACGATGGGCGCTGGCCAGTTGATCGGCGCCCGGCTCGGCGCAGGGCTTGTCGTCAAAAAAGGCGCTCGCTTCGTCCGGCCCATCTTCCTGACGATGGTGGCGGCAACCCTGTTGCGGCTGCTTTACCTCACTTTTGTTAAGCCGGTCTAAAAACCCTTCTGCCGTGACGCCTACCGCCTACATCGACGCCCACTCCTCCGATCTCCTCGGTCGCCTGCAGCAACTGGTCGGCTTTGCGACGGTCAATCCGCCCGGCGACCACTACAATGCCGTCACAGCCTGGCTCACGCACGAGCTCGCTGGCCTGGGCCTTGAGACCAAACGCTACGCCATCCCGCAGAAACTGCTCAAAAAATTGCTGCCACCTGCCCAGCACGCGTATCCGCGCTTTAATGTCCTCGGCAAGCTGGCCACGCGCGGAGCGAAGCAGACCCTTCATTTCAACGCTCACTACGATGTCGTGCCGGTTTCCGGACGTTGGCGGCACGGGAGTCCCTTTAGCGGCGCCGTGCAGGGTGGCTGGATCTACGGTCGCGGCACGGCCGACATGAAGGGTTCCATCGCCAGTCTGCTGCTGGCCCTGCAAGCCCTGCGCGCCACCCGCCATGCCCCCAAACTGAATGTCGAAGTTTCCTTTACGGCTGACGAAGAGACGGATTCCGCCCTTGGCACTGGCTGGTTGGTGCAAAACGCCCCAATCCGTCCCGACTACGCCGTCGTGATGGAGGGCGGTGAGGGCAACGCCGTCTGCTGCGGTCACAATGGCGTGGTCTGGCTGGAGGTCACCGTCCAAGGCCGCGCCGCGCACGGCTCCAAGCCGGAGGCTGGCATCAACGCGCTCGAAAAAATGGCCGCGCTCGTGCTGGCCCTAGATGGCCACAAGCGGCAGCTCGCGCGCCGCACCTTTATCACGCCTGAGCGTAAAGTGATGCGGCCCACCCTCAATGTTGGCGGCGTCTTCGCTGCCGGTGAGGGCGGCAAGATCAACACCGTGCCCGCGCTAGCCAGATTCTCCATCGATCGCCGCGTGCTCGCGATTGAAACCGTCGCCTCCGCCGAAAAGGAACTTCGTGCGGCGCTCGCGGCCGCGGCCAACAAAATTCCCGGCTGCCGGATCAGCGTCGCCAAGGTGTCCGACAACCACCCGTGTTACCATGCGCCCACGAATCCGTTTTTCTCCGCGATGGCCGGTTGTGTTACCCGTGTGCGCAAGGAAAAATCCGTTTTCAGTGTCGCGACCGGGTTCAACGACATGCATTTCTTCGCCCACCACCTGAAAATTCCGACCCTCGGCTACGGTCCCGGCGGCGAAAACGACCACGCCATTGATGAGCGCGCTTCCGTGAAGGAACTCCTCGCCTCCGCCAAAATTTACACCGAGCTGCTGACAACTTTCGCGGGCTGAGATCAGCCCGCCCAGCCGCGGCGGATCATGTTCACCGCGATCGCGGCAAGGAGCATCGAGATGATCTTGGAAATCGCGCGCAGGCCGGTTGACCCGATCTTCCGGCCGAGCCAGTCACTGTAAACAAAGGCCAGCGCACAGAGGGCGAGGTTCACCACCAAGGCAACTAGGGTGATCATCACCCCCTGGGTCTGCGCCAGCAGCAGCAGTGTGGTGATGGAGGCAGGGCCCGCAATCAGCGGCATGCCGAGCGGCACCACGCCGAAACCCTCGACCAGCGGGGCAGGTTCCTCGGCGGCGGAATGGGTGAGGTCGCGGGCCGCGAGGATGAAAAGGATGAGTCCGCCCGCGATCTGGAAGTCGCTCACGGTGATGCCCAGCGCGATGAAGATGCTCTGCCCGAGGAAGAGAAACCCTAGCGCCACGAGCCCACCGGTCCACACGGCTTGGTTGGTGATACGCCGGCGCGCCAATGGCGGCGTGTTGCGGCCGAGCGCTAGGAAAATGGCGACCAGCCCGATGGGGTCGATGGCTGTCAACGCCCGCGTAGATTTGACCCACTAACGGCCGGATAAAAATGACCCACCCCCGCGTTAAAAAAAGCGGGGGTTTATTTGGTCTTGGTGCGCGGACCTCCTTTCGGGTTGGACTCCGACAGGGCGATGGAACCGGGG
>JBDNGL010000051.1:0-7096 GCA_041689285.1 Opitutaceae bacterium | reverse complement strand
GGCGAGGCCATGTCGATCTTGCTCCGGAGCGTGCGGGCACCGTCAGGGAATTCGCCGGCCTTCATGCGGGTGAACAGGTCGAGATTCTCCGAGACGCTGCGTTGTCGGAACGGGCTGTCCCGGCCCGGCTGCTCGGGTGAGCCGCGGTATTTTTCGGTGTCCTCCGGGCTCAGGTCGCAGACGTAGGCCTTGCCGCGCTTGATGAGCTCGACGGCATAGGCGTGGAGCTGGTCGAAGTAATCGGAGGCGAAGAAGGGCTCGGCGGCGGCTCCTGGAGCGACGGGCGCCAGGTAGTGGTCTGGTTTTCCGTCCACGGTCTGGGCGACCGGCTGCGCGCCCTCGGCTTTGAGTCCAAGGCAATGGTCGGCCCAGCCGGCGATGAGCCAACGAATGTCGGCGGTGATGGACTGGACGTATTCGATGTCTTCTTTGACGGGATTGGTGTCGTCGAAGCGCAGGTTGCACCGGCCGGCATTTTCAAGGGCGATGCCGAAGTTCAGGCAGATGGAGCGCACGTGCCCGAGGTGGAGGTAGCCGTTGGGCTCCGGCGGAAAGCGGGTCACGATCCCGGCATGGCGACCGGCGGCGAGGTCGGCGGCGACAATGTCGCGGATAAAATCAGTGGGTGCAGGCACAGTGCTGCTGGTGGACTCAACGGTCATAACACGGCAAAATGCGGAGACCTCCAGCGCGAGGCAATCGCGCAATTATTTTCCTCTTCAGTAGGCAATGGATAAATTCCCTGACTGCAACACAGTGTATTACACTACTTGATTTAGCTGTGCCAACCTCGATCACCACCAGTGTCCGCCTGTCGAGGGAATTGAGCCGGGAATTGGCGCGCAAGGCTCGCAGCACCAAGCGGGGAAAGAACTGGGGCATCAAGGAGGCGCTGGAGCTTTACCTGCTGGGCAGTTCTGAGGACACCTTGCGGGCAGAGGCCCGACGGCAGTCGCTACTTGCGGGCAAAAGGTCGCCAACGGATGCAAGCTGGGCTGAACAGGGCGGGGACACCGACGGGTGGAAAGCATGAGCTATCGCCGCGGCGATATCGCGACCTGTGCGCTGCCGAGTGACTTTGGCAAGCCGCGCCCCGCAGTCGTGCTGCAGGCAGACTTGTTCAATGCCACGCATGCCAGTGTGACCCTTTGTCCGGTGACGAGTCATCGATTGGAGGCGCCGTTGTTCCGCGTGCCCCTGATGGCCGATAGCGCCAACGGTTTAAAGACGGACTCGCAGGCGATGGCCGATAAGCTGACGACCTTGCGCAGAGACCGGATTGGCGCGGTGATCGGCCACCTCAATGAATCCGACTTGGAACGCATTGAAGCTGCCGTGATGTTATGGTTCGGTTTAAAAACCTAAACAGGGCGCGTGGTTAGAATTAGCGCGCCCGGCTTCCGGGCCTTGCTCATCCGCGTTTCTTACGGGCGGCGGGCTTGGGCATGACCGGGAGGGCGCCATCGGCGGCCATTTCGCGCAGCACACTGGAGAGGTAGGGGATGAGCTGTTTTTTGCGGCTCACGATGCCTGGCAGGTCGAAAATCTCGTCCTTCTCGACGTGCGTATAGGAAATGCGGCTGATGAAGCCGGGTTCGCCCTTGGCCAAGAGCAGGGAATTTTGCGTATTGATGTCGGTGACGAGCAGGCACGCAAAGGTGAGGCGCTCTTCGTCGCGCAGATCCGACAGCGCGGCGGCGATTTCCTTGGCCTGTTGCCAGAAGTTACCGAAGCCGAGTTCCTCCACTTGCGACACGGCGAAACGCACGCCTTCCTCGTCGTAGATCTTGAAGTCGGAGCGGACGATTTTCTCCGGCGGGTGGGCGAGGATAACTGAGCCGGAACTGAAGATTTGCTCAGCCAGTTGCCGTGACTCGACTCCGGCGATCCCGGCCAGCCAAGCGAGAATGGCGCCATCCTTGGGCGTGGTGGTGGGGCTGTTGAGGTGCAGGGTGTCGGAAATCAGACCCGACATCATGATGCCGGCGATGGAGGGCGTGGGCGTGAGCCCTTCGCGGCGGTAAAGATCGGCGACGATAGTGCAAGTGGAGCCGACCGGTTCGTTGATGAAGAGGATGGGCTGCTGGGTGTTCAGGGCGCCGAGACGGTGATGGTCGATGATCTCGGTGATGGTGACCTCGTCGGCGCCGTTGACGGCCTGCGTCATTTCATTGTGGTCCACCAGCACGAGGCGGGTTTCCACCGGACGGAGCAGGTCGCTTTTGGTGAGGATTCCCAGCAGGGTGCCGTCCTCGGCGGCGACGAGCAGGGCATGCGGCGCATTGGCGCCGAACTTTCGGCGCACATCCTCGATCCGGGCTTCGGCGCTGATCGTGGTGAAGTCCTGCGCGATCACGCCGCCGAGTGTGGAGGCGGTGCGGATGACCCACGCGGTGGTGGCCGTGTCGTGGGCACTGGTCAGCACGCTGACGCCGCGTTTGCGGGCGGCTTCCAGCACGTCGGTTTCCACGGTGAGATTGCCGCTGATGACGAGGGCCCGAATGCCGAGTTCGATGGCACGGAGTTGCACGTCGCGGCGGTCGCCCACGATGATGAGGGATTGAGCCGGGGTAATGTTTTCTCGCTCCGAAATTTTCCAGAAAGTTCGGATGTCCATCGCGCCAATACGGATGAAGAGATCCTCGAGACGATGCTCATCCGTGATGTGGTCCACGGTGGCGCTGAGGACGCGGACAATGTGTGCGAGGCTGGTGTGCACCTGCCGCACCCGTCGCGGCTCCTTAACGCGGGGCATGAAAAAACCGCCCATCTGCCCGAGTGAGATCGTGCCGACTATCCGCCGATCCGCCGTGGTGACCGGAATGACGTTGATGCTGTGCCGGTCGAGCAGTTCGAGGGCCTCGGCGCACGTGGCTTTGTCAGTGACTGCGATCACGTTGCTCACCATGAGATCGCGCACGCGGGGGCTTACATCGCTCACATGGACCGGCAGGGGTTGGTTGAAGCGTTGCAGGATGGTGTCGATGCGGGCGTTGGAGTTGCCACAACGCGCGGCCACATAGCCGGATTCGCCTTTTTGCGCTTTGAACGCGGCATAGGCGATCGCCGAGCAGATGGCGTCGGCATCCGGGTTCTTGTGCCCGATGATGTAGGTGGGTGTGGCGGCGGGCGCAGTGGCAGCAGTCGTCATGAAAAGCCGACCACCCTACACACCACCCCGGCCGGGGGAAAGCGGGAAAACGCAGAACCTTCGCGCAAAGGCTGGCGGCTGCTCAGAGTCCCTGTTGCGCGGGTGTGCCGGTGGCCGTGCCTGTCCCGGCACCGGTGGTGCCCCAGACCCGCGCGGGGGTGAGGGTATTGAACGGGATCGCCTGCAAGATATTGTCGGTCGGGGCACCCGAGCGATTGGAGCTGAATTTGCCGGTCGTGGTATTGGGGTAAAATTGCACATTGCCGCCAAGGTAAGCCACATAGCCGCCGGCATCCTTGTAAACTCCGTTGACGGGATCCCAAGTGCCGTCTTGGCGCAGGCCGCGGGTGAAGAGCACCGGGGTGGTGGCGGGATCGCCCATTTTCAAGCCGCCTACGAGCTCCACGCTGAGCGAGCGGTTGGTGGTGAAACTGGGATCGAGCTGGGTCCGGGCGGCGGGATTGATGATCGCGGTGGGATAGACGCCCGAAAATAGCGGGTCGTTTTTCGAGTAATAAAAGCTCGGATCGGTCAGCATGCCCTGCCGGGCCAAAATACCCACCCATACGAAGGCGGGCTCTGCTGCCGTGAGCACCGTGCCCGGAATCGTGGTGGGGTCGGGCAGGCGGTCGTTGTTGTCGCTAGCGTAGATCATCGCGGCTTTGAGGATCTCGCGCAGGTTGCTGGCGTCTACGGCCCGCTGCGCTTTTTCCCGCATGGTGCCAACCGTGGGAATGATGATGGCCGCGAGGATGCCGATGATGGCGATGACGGTCAGCAGTTCGATCAGGGTGAAACCCCGGCGATGACGGCAAATGATGGGGTGCATGATAGGGGAACCGTTGGCACGATTCTTCCGACGTATTTGTGCAGATGACAACCCGATTTTACGCCGCAGACTCGACAACGCATGCCCTCCAGCGTAGCTTAATTCCCGAATGAAAATCTACCTCGACGGAAAATTCGTGGACGAAGCCGATGCCAAGGTCTCCGTGTTTGATCACGGCCTGCTCTATGGTGACGGGATTTTCGAGGGTATTCGCCTCTACGGCGGCAATGTTTTTCGGCTCGATGAGCATCTGGAGCGTTTGGAGTATTCCGCTAAAGCCATCATGCTCAAGATCCCGCTTACCCGCCAGGAGCTGAGCGAGGCGACCTGCGAAGCCTGCCGACTAAACGGCCTGCAGGACGGCTATATCCGCTTGGTGGTGACCCGCGGGGTGGGCGATTTGGGCCTAGCACCATGGCTCTGTGCCAAGCCCGCCGTGTTCATCATCGCCAGTAAGATTTCCCTCTATCCTCAGGAGCACTACGACAACGGTCTCGCCATCGTCACGGTGCCCACTCGCCGCATCAACCCGGCCGCGCTGCCCCCGTCTATCAAGTCGCTCAATTACCTGAACAACATCCTTGGCAAAATTGAGGCCAAGCAGTTCGGCGCACTCGAGGCCATCATGCTTAACGACCAAGGATACATCGCCGAATGCACGGCGGACAACGTCTTCACCGTCCATAAGGGCGAGATTTTCACACCGGCGGCCTCGCAGGGCGCGCTCAAGGGCATTACCCGGGGCACGATTTTCGACATCGCCAAGGAATTGAATATCCCCATCCGGGAAATGGATATGACCCGCTACGATGTCTGGATCGCCGACGAGTGTTTCCTTACGGGCACCGGTGCTGAGGTGATTCCTGTCAGTAAACTCGACGGGCGCGAAATCGGGACCGGCAAACCCGGTCCGGTCACGCAAAAGGTGCTCGCGGCATTTCGTCGCCGAGTGCTCGTTGAGGGCACTCGAATTTGATGGCGACGAGGGTTGACGCCGATGCCGTCAGCGCCAGCTTGGCGCGGACCATGCCGCCATCTGCGCAGCGCTGTCCCGCAGTTATCAGAATGCGCCCAGCACTTGCCTCTGGACGCCAGATTGGCATCCTATCTGCATAGTCTTTACCTTCATCCGATGGCCAATCCGCTAAAATGTGACCTTTGCCCGAAGCCGGCGACCGTGCATCTCACGCAAATCGTGAATAATAAGGTCCACAAAGTGGATCTGTGCGAGGAGTGCGCCCAAGCCAAGGGAGTGACCGACCCAAGCGGTTTCTCGCTGGCCGATCTGCTCCTGAAGGCCTCCCTAAATCCCGAGCCGATCGCGGCTGGCGTGCGCTGCGAGCAATGCGGCTTCACCCAAGCGGATTTCAAGAAACACGGCCGTTTCGGCTGCCCGCACTGCTACGAGACCTTCCGCGTCGTTGTCGAGCCCATGCTTGAAGGCATGCACAAGGGCTCTGCGCACAAGGGCAAGGTGCCCCAGCGCGCCCTCGAACGCCGCTCCCTTTACGAACGTCTGACCAAACTCGAACTCGACCTCACCGAAGCGATCAAATCCGAACGCTACGAGGATGCCGCCCGCTGTCGCGATGAAATCAACCAAGTCAAACAAACCTACGGGCAAACGTCGTCGCGTTGAACCCATGACCATCGCTTCGCTCATCGACACCCCGTCTGAGCTGACCGATTCATCCAGTTGCAAAACGGCCATCGTCCTGATGACCCGCATCCGGCTGGCGCGCAATCTGGCCGGCATCGCGTTCCCCGGCTGGGCGAAGACCGCCCAACGTGAAGAGATTTTCGAAACCTGCCGCAACGCCGTGACCGCCACCGCCCCTATGAAGCGTTCGCTGAATGCGACCATCGCCGAGCTCAGCGAGCTGGAGCGGCAGATTTTGGTCGAGCGCCATCTCATCAGCCGTGAACTCAGCGGTGCCAAGCCCGGGGCCGGCCTAGTCATCAGCAAGGATCAGGCGTTCTCCGTCATGATCAACGAGGAGGACCACCTCCGTATCCAGGTTTTGCGCGCCGGTTTCCAGCTCAAGAAGGCTTGGAGCACCATCAACGAAATCGACACCGCGTTGGAAGAGCAGCTCGACTACGCCTTTTCGCCCTCGCTCGGTTATCTCACGGCCTGTCCGACCAACCTCGGCACCGGCATGCGCGCCTCGGCGATGATGCACCTGCCGGCCCTCGTGATTGCGGGGCAGATGGAAAAGGTGGTGCGCGCCGTCAACCAGCTCGGCATGGTCGTGCGCGGACTTTTTGGCGAGGGCTCCGATGCCAGCGGCAGCATTTTTCAGATTTCCAACCAGACCACCTTGGGTGAATCGGAGGAGGAGATTATCAAGCGCCTCGGCAGCGTGCTCAACACCATCATCGAGCATGAACTCAACGCCCGCGAAAAACTCCTTGAGGCAGATGCGGCCAAGCTCTTCGACAAGATGGGCCGCGCCTACGGCATCCTACAAAATAGCCACCAGCTCAGCTCAGGCGAGGCGATGAACTTGCTCTCACTCATCCGCCTCGGGATCGATCTCGGCATCTATGCCGAGACCAGCCGCGCCACCGTGGACCGGCTCTTCATCGAGGCCCAGCCCGGCCACCTGCAGCACGCCCAGAAGGGCGAGTTCGACGCCAGCCAGCGCGATCTGCTCCGGGCCGCCCGTTTGCGGGAGGAGTTTGCGAATTTCGCCCGACCCGATTTCCCTTTCACAACGAACGGCAAAAACTAAATCCCGTCCCCCTACCACTTATGTCCCAGGAACCGATGAATAACTTTACGCCGCGTGCGCAGCAGGTGCTGGCGCTGGCCCGCAAGGAAGCCGATCGCTTCCACCACAATTACGTCGGCACCGAGCACATCCTGCTCGGCTTGATCAAGCTGGGGCAGGGCGTCGCCGTGAGCGTGCTCCAAAAGATGGGCCTCGATCTTGAGACCGTGCGCGCCGCTGTGGAGAAGCAGGTCGGCACCGGCCAAGACACCAAGACGCCCGGCAGCATTCCCTACACCCCGCGCGTGAAGAAGGTCCTCGCCCTAGCCGGCAAGGAAGCCAAGACACTCAACCATTCTTACGTCGGCACCGAGCACATCCTGCTCGGCCTCATCCGCGAGG
>JBDNGL010000050.1:0-3563 GCA_041689285.1 Opitutaceae bacterium | reverse complement strand
GAAATAAATCGGGCGGCCCATGGCCGCCCGTGATCCACACCTGTCCTCGCCCGATCTATTCCGCTCAGGTGTTAGGCCGCTGGTACGAATGTTTCATGGCTGACGATACCAACTCCGTAGCTGCTCCGCTATGTCTGGATAGTCGCGCAAAAGCCGCTGGACTGAATCCCAAGCACCACGAAGACCGCTGGGCAACTCCGTCGTGTCGGAATGACAAGCAAGTCTGAGGAGCAAAACACCACATTCATACATCAGCTCAGGCTGCTGGGGAAGAAGCTCCACAACCTCGTCAATCGCAGCAAACGCCTCACTCGAAGACAACGGTGTGACGGTTTCATCTGCCAATCTTGTAAAGAACCACTCGTCGCGCTCATAAGCTGACCGCCAGTCCGAAGCAAGTGCCGCTCGGAATGGCTGAATGTATCCAGTGCTGGTCATACGCGTGAAGCGGCCTAACGACAGAACTGAGCGACGCGGGCGGCCCAGCGTGTCCGCATTGCCAACTGACGTGGCCCGCCCGCGTTCGCTCCAGTGATTTTGTTAGGCCACAAGGTCGTCATCGTCTCACAATCTCTCCGGTCTGTCCGTCAATCCGAACTCCCTGAGCCAACGCCCGGCGCGGACTGTCGCCGAGAAAGGTGTCATGGACGTAGTAATACCGCGAATCGGCGTAAATGTGCCAGACGTGCTTCAGGGAAAGTGCGCGTGAATCCCAAACGGCAGAATATGCCCGCGAGGGCGAAACCGTGAAACCGTCTGGTGCTGGCAAGTCGGAAGGCGGTGCTGTCGGCTGCGTCCAAACAGCCCGGACATCTCGTGACGGCGTCGCGCATCCGAGAAGGACGAGGCAAAGCGTCGAAATGGACAAGAGCGTGCGCATGTGGCCTAACGTATAAGATCAGAGACGAGAGTGGCTGGCGCGGAGCGTGCTGCTCGGAGCACGATCCGTGACAGACGCGCTCGTTCTCTGCATCGCTTGGTTAGGCGGTTTTGGAGAAATCGTCACCGCCTCCTTCAATAATCCAATAGTCGAACACCAGCCAATCGCGCTTTGCTCCACGGGTGTCGTCTTCGATCTTCGCGATTCGGAGGGCAGCAAAGCGGGAAACGTGATTCTCAAACACGACTAGCTGTCCGATTCTCGGTGTGCGGACACGAGATGAGAAATCTAGTAGGCTGCCGTCTGTAATGCTTGGAAGCTCGACCCCAACCGGAGCAACAGCGACAGAAACATTAGTGCTATCGGAGTAACAATGAATGGTCGTATCGCCCGCTTTGGACCAACGCGTGAGAAACTCGCAATTGCCGCTGCCTAGTTGAAAGAACCCGTCGTGGCTGGAATAGTCGAAAGCGGCTCTTCCACTCATGGTTGGATTGGAGGGATACGCCTGAGGTGATCGATTCAAACGCGCTGCCAAATCGTGAGAGCGACGACTAACAACCGCATACCAATCATCACGGCGGCGAATAAGCTCCTGCCGGTGATAAGGAGTGCCGCCAGATGGGTGGCGCGGATTGAAAGCGAGGACTTCGGAATGGCAATCAGGGCAAAGAGGAATACAATTCTTTAAGATATCTTCTCCGCCATCAGCTTCAGGGATGATGTGATGGCACTGCAATCGCGTGTGCTTTCGCTCTTGGCAAAGAGCGCAGTGACGCTGGCATGCGATGAGCGCCTCAATGCGAACCTTTAGTGGGAATGACATCGTGGATTTTGCCTAACGACCCCAAGCTCAGCGACCGTGGAGCACGGCTCGGCACCTGCGCGGCAGGGGGCGAAGGCGGTGGGCAGGAAGCAGGTGCCGTGACGTGCGGAACGGTTCGCTGCAGCGCATGGTTAGGCCATTCCGGTCGATTGGTAACAGCCGATGTGACGCCGGAATCGTTCTGGAACGTGAGGAAATGGAAGTAAGCCATGCTAAACACCAAAACGCTCTGCTGCGGTCTTGTTCTCTTGAACCTTTTGGGCGACGAAAAACTCCGCCATGTCTCGGGGCAAGCCGACGCGCTCCGCGGCGGCGTAAATAGCCTGAGTCGGGAAGACGTATTCCAGGCCGAATCCGGCGAATACCTCTTCGATGATTCGGCTCATCTCGGTCTGGAACTGTTCGATGGCGATAACCCGCGGGTCGGTGGACAGAATGACCTTGTAGCCGGCGGTAACACCTCGCTTGGCGGCAACGCGGGGGTCGTGAAGGAACAAGAGACGACGCGCTGGGGGGAATTGCTGCGGGGTGATGTCTCGTCGGCGGCCCTGTGGCGTAATCCAGACGGCGTGTGCCTCGGTGTGAACGCTGGTCTGCTCAATCTCCCAAAACAACCATCCAGTCTCCATGCTGCCACCGGCGCTCGCCACCTGTCTCTCCACGTTGACGAAGCAGCGCTTGAGTTCGCAGCCGCGAAGCGGCGCGAACTCAACGCTCTTGGGTTCTTGGAGGTTGTGCGCGAGAAGGAGTTGAGTGAGGAGCGGACTGCGCTCCTCAAGGATTCGGACGCTTCGCGGCGTCCGCATGACGGCGAGATATTCCGGGTTCATTGCACGAGACGCGAGGAAGGGCCTAACGACCCAAGCTCAGCGACAGCCGCCGAGAGGGAAGGTGGAGCGCACGAGGCACATCCAAATTGCCGCCCCGCTCTGAACGGAAGAGCGGGGCGGTTGTTCGCTGCAGCGCATGGTTAGGCGCTTGGGATTCAGTTCATTTGCAGCAATCGGCGATGCAAATCGCAATGTCTGGCGAGTTGTCCTTGAGGCAGGACATCCAGCAGTCGCGACTCGTCCCGCACAAGATGCACTTCACAGCGCCCCAGCCAAGGCAACTGATGATACACCCCATGCCGCATCCTAGAGTGCCGACCGCAGTGTTGATTGTAGGATCAGACGTGCTGGAAAGAGTGCCCGGTTTGACTTTCCATTCGCCAGTCAAGACGTTGACTTCGAGGGTGACTGAGAACTGGAAGGGCTCTCGCACAACGAGGGTGGCCTCAACGATGGGTCCCTTGAGTTCGAATTTCAGGTCGTAGTCGAACAAGCGTCCGTCAATGACACCTTTGAGTGTCCGTGCGGTCTCGGTGCCAATGCTGGTCGATGTCAGCCATGAGTTTTGATTGATGTAGTGGTATGCGTAATCGCTCTTTGCGAGTCCGCTAAGCGCGGAACTTGCCGTGGCGACTCCAGATGTGGACGTGAGGCGCCCGATAACCGAGCGGATGTCCAATGTGATTGCCTTTTTCGTTGGATTGCAGTTGCAGCTCATATTTGTGTTTGTGTGTGGTGGTGTTGGATTTCCCGATTACTGGTCGGAAAGTGTGAAAGCGCCTAACTTGTGATTAACCCTCCATTGGGCCGAAGCGGCTTCTGGCTAGTGTCCTGGTGAGTGATGCCTTGGTGTTGCCTGATTTCGCTGGCTTGGTCAAGGAGTTTGCCGTTGTCTGCGCGCATGAATATCCCGGCTTCTGCTTTTGCGCCCCCGTCTCCGCTCGCCCCAAATGCCGAAGCGCCGCGCCCGTCGTTGACGGAGGTGATGCGGAGGCGGATGCGGATGCGCCATTACTCGTTGCGCACG
>JBDNGL010000049.1:0-10719 GCA_041689285.1 Opitutaceae bacterium | reverse complement strand
GTTGCGGCGTGCATGGTGGAGAACACTAGGTGGCCCGTCTCGGCGGCAGAGATGGCGGTCTCGAAGGTCTCCTTGTCGCGCCTTTCCCCGATGAGAATGATATCGGGATTTTGGCGAAGCACCGATTTGATCGCCAACTCGAAGTTGGGCACGTCGAGCCCGATTTCACGTTGCTGGAAAAGTGATTTCTCATCCTGAAAGGTGTATTCAATCGGGTCCTCAATTGTGACAATATGCTTGTCCATGTTCATATTGATCCAGTTGAGCATGGCGGCCATCGTGGAGCTCTTGCCGGAGCCGGTGGCGCCGCAAACAAGGAGAATGCCGTCCTTGGCCTTCGCAAGATTCAGCAACGGTTCACCGTTCAGGCCGAGATCCTCGAACACAGGAACTTTGCTTTTGATGTGACGCATGACGATACTCACGAGCCCACGCTGGTGAAAGCCGTTGACGCGGAATCGGCCCACGCCTTCGGCGGAATAGGCGTAGTCCACCTGCCCATCGTCTTCCCATTTGGACATGAATACCTTGGGGCAGTGCTCTTCGATGAAGGCTTGAGCCTCGGGACTAGTGATCGGTTCCATATCCACTGGCTTGAGCCGCCCGGAAATTCGCAAATAGCCGGGCTTGTTGGACTTGATCACGATGTCACTCGCGCTGCTTTCCACTGCAAGTTTGAGCAGGTCGTTGATGATTTCGGTATGAGGGGTCATGGAAGGTGGTTGGGTAAAAAAGCGTTGCGCAATCCGTAAATCGCCGTGCTCTGTTCAGCAAGGCTTCATTGCCTGTAACAAATCGTCATGAAACTTCGCTCGCTCACCGGCACACTTACCGCGCTGGTTACACCTTTTCAGCAACAGCAGGTCGCGTATGACGATCTGCGTCGGCTCGTTGCTTATCAAATTAAAGGTGGGATCAACGGCCTTGTGTCTGTCGGAACCACTGGGGAATCCCCGACTCTTAGCCACGCGGAACATATGGATGTGGTGCGCGCGACCATCGAATATGCGGCCGGTCGCGTGCCAGTGATCGCTGGCACAGGCTCGAACTCAACCAGTGAGGCCGTGGAGCTGACTGCCCAAGCGCATGCCGCAGGTGCCGATGGCATGCTCGTCGTCGCGCCTTATTACAATAAGCCCAGCCAGGAGGGACTTTTTCGGCACTTTTCTGCCATAGCTGATACGACCGACCGGGAAATCGTGCTTTATTCCATTCCGGGACGCTGTGGCATTGAGATCGGCATCAACGTGGTCCAACGACTACGTGCCCGTTACCCGCACGTTCGTCACATCAAGGAGGCCGGCGGCAACGTCGAACGGGTTGATCAACTCAAACAAGCACTCGGGAATGACATCACCGTCTTGAGCGGCGACGACTCCCTGACTCTGCCCTTCATGTCGGTCGGCGCCCAAGGAGTCATCAGCGTGGCATCCAATCTTTTAGTTAAAGAAATCGGCCAGATGGTGCAGGCTGCGCTGGCGAATGATTTTACTAAAGCAGCCAAGTTGCATCGGCGACTGTATCCAATTTCGAAAGCACTTTTCATCGAACCAAATCCCGTGCCCATCAAGACCGCACTCACTCGCGCTGGTGTCATTACGTCCGACGAGGTGCGCGCCCCACTCTGTCCGATGTCGGCCGCCAACCGTCAACTTGTGCTGAAGACCCTGCGCACGCTCGGTTACTAATCGCTATGTCCCTTAGCATAACACTGGTTGGTGGACAGGGGCGCATGGGGCAAACTCTGGCGGCTTCTGCCGCAGAAATGGGGCTCACCGTGGCGGCATCACTTGATATGGGAGACGACCTCGCAGTTGGCCTCAAAAAGGGCGACGTCATCATCGACTTCAGCTTTCACAGCATTACCGAAACCATCCTGCAGCAAGCCATCGCCTTGAAGAAACCGTTGGTCATCGGCACCACTGGCCATAGCACGGTTGAAAAGACTAAATTGCGTGCACTCGCAGGCCGGGTTCCGTGTGTTTGGGCGGGCAACTATTCAGTCGGTGTAAATCTACTCTTCTGGCTCACGCAACGCGCGACTCGCCTGCTCAACACCGACTACGACGTCGAAGTGGTAGAGATGCACCATCGGTTCAAAAAAGACGCGCCCAGCGGCACGGCGGCACGCCTGCTCGAAATTATTCTCGAGGAACGAAAATTGAACGACCTAGCCCTGCGGCACGGTCGTGCAGGCATACCCGGCGAGCGCACTAATACCGAGATCGGCGTGCATTCCTTGCGCGGTGGCGATGTAGTGGGTGATCACACGGTGTTGTTTGCCGCCTTGGGCGAGCGCCTCGAACTTACCCACAAGGCGAGTGACCGTGGGATATTTGCGCGAGGTGCCCTGCGGGCAGCCGAATGGATCACCCGGCAACCGGCGGGGCTCTACGACATGCAGGATGTGCTAGGCCTCAAAGCCTGAGCGATGATCACTTCCATTCAGGGTATTCTCACGACGGCGACCCCTCTGCACGCGGTCATCGAGCTAAATGGTCTTGGTTACGAGGTGAACATCCCGGTGACTACGGCTGAAAAACTGCCAACTGCAGGCGCTACGGTGAAGCTTCACACTCTCGTGATATATCGCGAGGACGCCCAGACGCTCTATGGTTTTTCGACACCATCCGAGCGGGATTTTTTCCGCCTGATGATTGAACATGTCACCGGGATCGGCCCCAAAAGTGCCCTCACCATCATGAGTAAACTTTCTCTCGCCGTGCTGGAAAGCTCGATCCGTGCCGGTGATGTCGGTCTGCTGGCTAAGTGTCCCGGCATCGGCAAAAAGACCGCCGAGCGTCTTGTCATAGAACTCCGCAACAAAGTGAGCGGCAGCAGCACTGTGACCACCAGTCTAACCGGCAACTCTTCAGGGAGTGCCGGCGATAGCCGACATGGCGATGCCGTGTTGGCGTTGACCGCCCTTGGCTATAAAGCTGCCGACGCCGATACGGCGATTCGCCGCTCGTTGCTGGCGCTTGGCCCACAGGCCACGACAGAGGCGCTGATCAAGAAGGCGTTGAACTGAACGCAGACTTTCAGGTAAGCCGCAGCTAAAATATTGATCCGACCGCGCCGTGCTTAGCGCTGAAATTGGAAGGCGGTCAATTCCACGTTCCCGTGGAATGGGCGGTGGCTACGAAACGTGCGCGCCTCCTGTGAATCCGTGTTCAACGGCTCGAACACGCCTTGCTTGAATTGCAGAGGGGTCGCTTGCAGATCAGTCAACCAGTCAAGGCGTCCTTGCCCAACGGTCAAAATCGGTTCACGGGCGGAATTTTCGCCCAGCTGTGCCAGTGTTCGCGTGCTGAAAACCGTCTGTAGTTCTTGGATGCGTGGAGTCAAAACAGGCAATACCGGGACTGATGCCACAGGAATACCTGCCGAAGCCAGAGTCGGGATGGATGACTCTGCTTGGCTGGTAGGCTCTGAGCTGCCAGTGTCGTCAGTTGGCATGGTGACCAAGACGAGCGCTACGCAGGCGGCGGCCACCAGCAAACCGGTGGCATAAAGGGCTACGCCGCGGGGTGGACGGCGCTCCAGCACGAGGGGCCGTCGGGCCGGGGTGCTTACACTGTAACAGGCCGCCAATTGCGAACAGGCTTTATGCATGCGGCAATACTGCCGGTAAAGCTGCATACGTTTGGGGTCACGTTGAATCTCGGCCTCCAGCAGTGCAGAATTCACCGGAGTGATTTGGTGATCCAAGAAGAGGTTCAGGAGCTCGATGAACTTGGTGTCTTTCATTTGAAATCGTCCCCTAGTTTGGCGCGCAGACTCTCCCGAGCCCGGGCGATGCGGCTTTTGACAGTGCCGACAGACAAACCCAAAATCTGGGCGATCTCTTCGTAGGAAAGGTTGCGAATATTGCGCAGCGTCAGGATCTCGCGGTGCTTAGGGGTGAGCTTCGCCATGCCCTCACTTATTTTATCTACGAATTCCTGCGTCACCATAATGTCGTCCGGTGTCTCAACCTCTGCGGGGATGATTTCAGCAAGCGTGGTCGCGTTATCCTGACCGACGGGCTGGTCGAAGGACACTGTCTTGTCGCGTTTACGACGCCACCAATACCAATAGCGATTCCGGGCGAGATTGGTTGCGATCTGGTAGAGCCATGTCGAAAATGCCGAATCACCGCGAAAATTAACCAAACCACGATGAGCACGGATAAAAGCATCTTGGGTAACCTCTTCCGCATCTTGCGTGTTGCGCAAGAGTTGGTTGACCATTGAGTAGATGCGATCCCAGTAACGGGCTACCATCTCGTCGAAGGCTGATTGGTCGCCGTTTTTGAAACGATCAACTAATACACGGTCGAAGGCTACTTCTTGAGCTTTTGATGACATACGTTCTGCCTCGCTCTGATGGGTATATTTTTGAATTGTTCCCAAAATTTTTGGACGTTTCGCCCACCTTGGAGCGCCAACCCCCTGCGGTCAACGAAACCCTAGCTTTACGTTGGAGAAATTACTTGCCAATCTCTGCTTACGAAAGCTTCCTCGCACCTTTTTCTGGTATCAGGGTTGGTAGCTCAATGGTAGAGCAGCGTCCTTTTAAGTCGTTGGTTCCGGGTTCGAATCCCGGCCGACCCACCAATTTCAAGTAACTTGTATCGTCCTTACACTCCTGCATATGAAACGGCTCGTCATCATCGAAGACCAAACCGCCATACGCGAGATGTTGGTCGAAATTCTCCGGCTCGACAGCAACTACCAGCTCGTCGGGGAAAGCGGCGACGGACAGGAGGCGCTCAGCCTCTGTCTCAATGTGAAGCCGGATTTAATCGTGCTGGACGCCAAGCTCCCCGGGCTCAACGGCGTCGATATCCTCCGGCGCTTGGTTAAAAAACACCCCACGGTCCGAGTCCTAGTCTTTTCCGGCCATGAAAACCCGGTCTTGGTCCGCGAGATGCTCGAAGCTGGTGCCCACGGTTTTGTTGAAAAAACCGCCGGTTTGTTCGAATTCAAAAAAGGCCTCGAAACCGTGGCCAATGGCGGCACCTACTTTGGCCCGGCTGTGGCCGCCCTTCTACGTAATGTCGTCGCCAATCCTGCTGCTAGCAGTGCTGCTGATTTTCTTACGGATAGGGAACGCGAAATTCTCCAGCTGGTCGCTGAGAGCTACAGCACCAAGGAAATCGCCGCCAAACTGGGCATTAGCATCAAGACCGTAGACAACCATCGCACCAATCTCATGCGCAAACTAAACCTCCACGATGTGGCCAGCCTCACCCGCTACGCCTTCGAGATCGGATTGATCGAGCACAAGAAAACAATCTAGTAAAACCTTGCCGAATCCGTCAACCTGACCCACAAGCATATTCTTCGAGTCTAACCCTGTCTCCTTTTCACATGAACCACGTTTCCCGGAAACTTTTATTTATCCTCGTAAGTGCCGCCGTGTTTTTTACCGGCTGTGCCAAGAAACCGCTCAGGCCTGACCCAAGCTCCACCGTGCTCGGCCCGCAATCGGGTGCCGGCGGCATGCTTAATCCTCAAGATATTGGCACCGTGGCAGAATTTGGCTCCGGCCTGCAGCTGCGCGCCGATGGCGTGCTCGACGATGGCTTCACTATCCGCGGTTTACTGCAATCGGTCTACTTTGACTTCGATCGCTTTGACATCAAGCAAAGTGAACGTGCCAAGCTCGATGCAGCCGCGCAATACTTGCGTGAAAATCCGCAGCATCGCATTCTGCTCGAAGGCCACTGTGACTGGCGCGGCACGGCGGAATACAATCTCGGCCTCGGTGACCGCCGGGCCAACGCCGCCAAACAATATCTCACCACGCTCGGGGTCGATAACAGCAAGATCGAGACCCTCTCCAAGGGCAGTCTCGAAGCCATGAAAAATGCCGACGATTTGCAGGCTGGCAAAGACCGCCGCGCTGAACTGGTCATCCTGAAGCAATAGGCGCTTCCTGTCTCTCAAAGCAAAAGCCCCGGAAAATCCCGGGGCTTTTTTTGGGTCCGTTTGCGAGGTAGAATCAACCACGAGCGACGCGCTGCAGCACCCGCTGCACCGTGGTGATGCCTTTGCGCATCACGGCCAGATCAAAACTTTCATTTGGGGCATGGAGATTGTCCTGCGGCAGGAAGAGTCCCAGCATGATAGCGTCTAGATTGAGTTCTTTTTTGAGATCCGCAATGAGACCTACACTACCGCCCTCGCGGAGGTAGAGCGGTTCCTGGCCCCAGACCTCGGTGGCCGCTTGGTGCGTTGCGCGGAATGCTCTGGCTAGCACCGGTGATTGATCCTTGGGCGTATTGCTACGATCCGGCGGAACCACGATATAGGGCATTGCGTCATGCTGATCTGTTATTTTCAGCTTCAAGCCTTTTGGTGCGCGATCCCGGATGGCCTTAAAGATGAGCGGCTTCATTTTTTCAGGCGTTTGATTAGGCACCAACCGGCAACTGATCTTCACGCGAGCCTTGCTGGGAATCACGGTCTTCGTCCCCTCCCCTTGGTAGCCACCGCCAAAACCGTTGAACTCGAGTGTAGGCAAAAAGCGGATGGCTTCGAATGGGGTGTAGCCCGGCGGGGTGTGGAAGCTCTCAATACCGAGGAAATCAGCATAATCATTCTCCTTCAGGCCGAGTTTGGCCAGTTGCTCCCGCTCCCAGGGTTGAACGTCAATCACATCATCATAGAACCCGGGGATGTTCACCCGGCCATCCGGCGTGTGCAATGAAGCGCAGAGCTCTGCCAAGCCTTGGATGGGGTTGAGCAATACACCTCCGTTCATGCCGGAATGGAGATCACTGCGCGCATTGCTGACTTCGATCTCGAAGCAAACCATCCCGCGCAGGCCCACGGTAATTACCATTTGATCGGGATTAGGAATACCAGTGTCGGATAGAAAAACAAAGTCCGCGTCGGCGAGCATGGCCTTGTGCTCCCGGAGGAAATCTTTGAAGTGTTTACTGCCCACTTCCTCCTCACCTTCGATTACAAAGGTGATGCGCAGTGGCACCTCGGGATCAGCCTCCAACAGCTGGCCCACTCCCGCGATGTGTGCCATGAGAGGACCCTTGTTGTCCGCCGTGCCCCGACCATACAGCCGGCCTTCCCGCTCTACGGGTTCAAATGGCGGGGTCGTCCACAAATCCAAGGGATCAGCTGGCTGCACGTCATAGTGCCCGTATATGATGACGTGCGGCCATGCCGGATCGCCTCCGCGCTTGGCCACGATCACCGGATGACCGGCGGTCGGCACGTATTCCACCGTGAAGCCGAGTTCGCTCAACAGCCCTCCCGCAAGTTCGCGGGCACCATTCATGCCGGCGGCGAAAGCTGGATCGGCTGAGACGCTGGCATGGCTAACGTATTCCTTAAGTTTGATGATTGGGTCGAACATGCAGCGAATATGGCGACAATTCCGTCGCGCGACCATCGGAAAAACCAAGTATTAGCCGATGGGTGCCCAAGTGCAGCAATCCTGTTCGCATTGTCACTTCACTGCCGCCGATTCGCCTCATAGATGGGCATCACTTCCGGGATCCACATTTCAAGATCGCTGATGCGCCGGTCATGCGAGGGGTGCGTGGAAAGGAATACCGGCATACGGGCGCCACCGCTCTTCGCCGCCATTTTTTGCCAGAAACTGATGGCAGCCCGTGGATCATAACCTGCTTTTGCCGCATAGCGGATGCCGATATAATCGGCCTCGCTCTCGTGGGCGCGCGAAAACGCCAATATGCCACCACCTGCCAACAGACCATAGCTTGCCATGATCAGCTCCTTGTTTTTCTGATTTTGAGTTGAAGCATCGAGTGCCACCCCGCCAGCCGCTGCCAACATGCCTTGCGACATACGTTCTGCCCCATGCCGCGCCGTCACATGCGCAATCTCATGGCCAATCACGGCCGCCAGTTCGTCATCGGACTCTACTAGGTTGATTAGGCCGGTATAGACGCCCACTTTACCCCCCGGCAGCGCGAATGCATTGATCGTATCGGGTGCGTCAAATACCACAAACTCCCAAACGGCATTGGGCAAGGCGTTACCCACAGCGGTAGCGACGCGCTGTCCGATCCGTTGCACCCGCTCATTCGCGACGCGGTCCTTTGAAATTGCTTCCTTGGATTTGATCGCGATAAACGCCGCGGCACCTTGGGCGACATCATCCACGGGCAGAATAAATGACGTGCGGCCGGTTTCCGGCACCGTGTAGCAACCAGTTAGGCACAACAACGGCAGCAAGCAGGTGGCGAGCAGAAACCTTTTCATGGAATGTCGCATGACGATATGGACCCTGCGGCTAAGGCAAAGTTACCGACTCAATGCTTGAAGTGGCGAATGCCAGTAAAGACCATCGCCATGTCGCGCTCGTCAGCGGCTGCGATCACCTCCCCATCCCGCACCGAGCCGCCGGGTTGAATTGCGCAGGTTGCACCGGCCAGCGCTGCCGCAATCAGTCCGTCGGCAAATGGGAACAGCGCCTCACTAGCGACTACCGAGCCCTTTAGATCAAGTTTCGCCTCACTAGCCTTCCATGCCGCGATGCGCGAGCTATCCACCCGCGCCATCTGACCGGCACCGATACCGAGGGTTTGTTCGCCCCTAACATAGACGATGGCGTTTGACTTGACGTGTTTGCAGATTTTCCAGCCGAAATTCATCGCATCCCATTCTTGCGCCGTCGGCTGTCGCTTGGACACGACTTTAAAGTCCGCCCGGTTGCCTAGCGTCTTGTTGCGATCCTGTAACAGCACGCCGCCAATAACCGACCGCACTTCCTGCAAGGAATCCGCGCCGATACCACTCTTAGCCACCATTAGGCGCAGGTTTTTTTTCTTGGCGAAAACCGCCAGCGCTTCGGCGCTGAAACGCGGAGCTATGATAACCTCCGTGAAGATGTCTGCGATGGTCTTGGCCAGTTCACCACCCATCGTGTGATTTACTATGATAATACCACCGAAGGGGGCCTGGCGATCCGTGGCGTAGGCTTTTTCCCAGGCGGCCTCCAGTGTTTCCGCACTCGCTACTCCACAGGGATTCGTGTGCTTCAAGATCGCGACTGTGGGCTTCTCAAATTCACCGATCAGATAAGTCGCTGATGTGATATCCAGAATGTTGTTATAGGAAAGCTCTTTGCCCTGCAGTTGCTCGAAGTGATCGTGGAATGTGCCGTAGAGTGCGGCTTGCTGATGCGGGTTTTCCCCGTAGCGCAGGGTCTGCACCTTTTTATAATTGAGTGCGAGCTTTTCGGGAAAACCACTGAGTGTCGCGAGGTCCGGCGTATCTGCTTGCTTTTCCAAATAGGCGGCGATCGCCGTGTCGTAGCTGCCGGTGCGCTGAAACACTTTGAGTGCAAGCTTCCGGCGCAGGGCGCTGAGCGTCGCGGGATTAACGAGTGCAGCCAGCACCGCGCTGTAGTCACTCGGGTCACAAACGACTGTGACGCTCTCATGATTTTTCGCAGCGCTACGGAGCATCGAAGGACCGCCGATATCAATGTTCTCGATCGCCTCCTCGAACTCCACGTGCGGCTTCGCCACCGTCTGCTCGAAGGGATACAAGTTTACGACGACGAGATCGATGAGGTCGATGTCGTGTTGGGCGGCGGCGGCCATGTGTTCGGCTTTATCGCGTCGGCAGAGCAGGCCGCCGTGGATTTTGGGGTGCAGCGTCTTGACGCGCCCCTCCATCATCTCAGGGAAACCAGTGTGCTGGCTCACCTCGGTCACGGGTAGATTCTGGGCAGCGAGCAGCTTCGCCGTGCCGCCGGTCGAGAGAAGCGTATAACCGTGTTGCGTGACGAGGGCGGTGGCGAATTCAGCCAAGCCGGTTTTATCGCTGACGGAGAGAAGCGCGAACTTTGCCATAGGTTGAATTTTTGTGCGCGGGGCACGATTCGGCGGCAAGTCTGAATGCTGTCGTTGCACAGTGACTTGCAGGCCGGGCATTTCTCTACTCTGTATGAAGGGTGACCAGCTCCACTGAACTGCCCGGCCTTACTGCCCGCCTTGACAAACTATGCTACCACCACGGTGGCAGCAGCTTGTCGGCGGACAAGCCGCACGCTTTCGTCTACTTCGTCACCATCCACAACGGGTCCGACCGCACGATCACCCTCCTCGGTCGCAAATGGGTCCTCACCCACCCAGACGGCAGCCACCTCGTGGTTGAGGGCGACAAAATTGTTGGCGAGACCCCGCGAATTGAGCCGGGCGAGCAATTCTCCTACAATAGCTATCACGTGACCGGCACAGATGCGACCGTGCGCGGTTGTTTTCACGGGGTGGACGATCAAGGCCGTAAAATCCATGCCCAACTGCCGCTATTCGAGCTGTGCATCCCGCTGAATTGAAAATAGTGTTCCGTTGCCCGGTGCCATCTGTTCCCTTCGCACTTCTGCATGAAGCTCATTGATCTGAATCCCGCGGGTGGCATCGGTGCCAACTCCCATTTTCTCCGTCTCGGTGACCTATCCATATTGGTGGATTGCGGGATGAATCCCAAACTGAAAGGACGGCAGTCCGCGCCCGATTTGGGTAAACTGCGCGGCACGCACCTCGATCTGATTATCGTCACCCATTGCCATCTCGATCATATCGGTTGTTTGCCCCTCGCCCTCCGCGAGCATCCGAACACGCCGGTCATCATGACGACCTCAAGCCGCATGCTTATCGAGCGCATGCTCCACAACTCGGCGAGTGTGATGATGAGACAAAAATCCGAAGAGAACGCTGCGGATATGCCCCTTTTTACC
>JBDNGL010000048.1:0-5170 GCA_041689285.1 Opitutaceae bacterium | reverse complement strand
GCGACCGCGCCGAACTCGAGTCGGCGTTGGCCGGTATTGCGCGAGGCGATTGGTTGATCGAAGAGCGGATTGCGGGTCGCGAACTTTCAGTCGGCGTGCTCAACGGTCGGGCCATGGGGGTGGTGGAAATCCGGCCGAAGTCGGGGGTCTATGACTACGCCAGTAAATATACCAAGGGCATGACGGAGTATTTTGCACCGGCACCGCTGGCGGCGGCCCTGACCGAAAATACCCAGCGCGCGGCGGAACGTGCCTTCACCGCCTGTGGTTGTCGTGACTATGCACGGGTAGATTTCATGCTCGATGCGGAAAACACGCTTTATTTGCTGGAAATCAACACACTACCGGGCATGAAAGAAACCAGTTTGCTGCCCATGAGTGCACGCTGTGCGGGGTTCGATTTCACGGCCTTAGTTCGGGAACTCTGCCTGCCAGCGGTGCAACGTTTTGCAGTCGGCCAGACTCGCTCGTGAAAACTGACAACCATAAATCCCCTGCGGCACGTAACTGGCGGGACATCCCCCAGGAAGTGAAACCGCGCGCGATGTCACGGGGTGGTCGGCGGCGGGCAATTTTTTCCTGGGTCCGGACGACGATCTTTACGATCGCACTCATCGGATGCGGTGCGTTGGTTTGGCTCGGCTACGAGGTCTGGCACGAGCAATCCCATGTCCTCACCCACGCGGCCAGCCTGCCGCCGGTTAAGGAAATCGCTCTTTCAACCGATGGCGTGCTGGATGAAGCTTGGGTCAAGCGCACGTTCGCGCTGCAGGCCGGCGCGACACTGATGGATTTGGATCTGCAACAGCTGCATGATCGCATGCTCAATGGCGGCCAGGTCCTGGCGGCTTCGCTTACCCGGCGGTTTCCGTCCACGCTGGCGGTGCAGTTGACCGAGCGTTCCCCGGTGGCCCGGGTGATGGTGCAGCCGTCCGGCGAGGAACTGCCCCGCGAATTGTTGGTGGCGCGCGATGGGGTTGTCTATACCGGTATCGGTTACGATCCGGCGATGCTCCGTTCACTCGTCTGGCTCGATGGTTTCCGGTTAGTGCGGGCCGAAGGTCGGATCCAGCCGATTGCCGGCATGGCGCAGGTGGCCGATCTCATCGCCAAGGCTCGCAACGAAGCCCCGCATCTTTACGCGACATGGAAAGTGGTTTCGCTCGCCCGGCTGCAATCCGACGGCGAACTCGAAGTGCGCTCCGCCGAGGTGGAAAAAATTATCTTTGGCGCGAATCAGGATTTTTTCCGTCAGCTCGCCCAGCTCGACATGCTCTTGGAGATCGCACAGTCGCAACCCGACCGGCCCCTGCGCGAGGTGAACTTCGCCATCGGCCGCACAGCGGACGGTCGCATGCAAGTGCCGGTATTGTTGGATCGGCCGGAGCCTTCGACTGCCACGCGCGCCACCGCCCGCCCGCCCGCCATTTCTCCTTTCAATAACCCGCAGAAAAAAACCACGCGTGAGTTCTAACAGCACCATTATCGGGGCCGTCGAAATCGGCACCTCCAAGATCACCGTCCTCATCGGCGAACACAGCGGTCGCGAGCTCGCCATCATCGGCCGCGGCGAATGCCAGTCCCGTGGCATCATCAAGGGCACGGTGGCCGATTACAAAGCCGCCAGCGAATGCACGCACAGTGCCCTCGAGCTTGCCGAGCGCGAGGCGGGCGAAAAAATTGACTACGTCTTTCTGGCACAGACCGGCGGCCACCTTGAAGGTTTTTACAACGAGGCCACGGTGAATGTGAAGGCGGCGGACAACATGATCAGCGCCGGCGACATTCAGACGGTTTGCGAGCTGGCTAAGGCGAAGGAGCTCCCCAGCGGTCGGATGGTGGTGCATAATTTGCGCCGCCCCTTCCGGGTGGATGGCCGATTGGTCCCGAACCCCGAGCACTTGGTCGGGCAACGGTTGCAGGCCGGTTACTGGACGGTGCATGGCCAAGAAACGAAGCTGGCCGATATGATCCACGTGATCCGCGGTTTCAACTTGGAGGTGCGCGAACTCGTACTCTCAAGCATTGCCTCCGGCACGATGGTCACGACTCCCGAAGAGCGGCAGCATGGCGTGCTCGCCATCGATATGGGAGCGGGGACGACGGACTTCGTGCTCTACCGCGACGGGACGCCGCACCTGACAGGCGTGCTGCCGGTTGGCGGCACCCATCTGACCAATGACCTCGCCATCGGTCTACGGATGATCGAAGGCAAGGCGGAGAAGATGAAACTCCGCCACGGTCGGGCCAATGTGCAGACGCGTGATCGGGGAGAGAAGGTGTGGCTGGACGGCAATTACACGGTCGGCGACCGGCAGTTTCCGCGTCTTACCATCGAGCAAATCACTTCCGCCCGGCTGCAGGAGATGCTGGAGATCGTGCGGAAAAAACTGGGCACCGCCTTTACCCCGGAAACCTGTGCGTCGGGGGTGGTGCTCACCGGTGGGGCTGTCAAGCTGCCCGGGACGGCCGAGATTGCGGCCCAAGTTTTTGGGGTGCCGGCCCACTTAGGCGAGGCGCCCGCTTGGGTGGCCTAAAATTTGCGAGATCCCAGCCACAGCAAGACTCTGGGCGTGCTCCACTACGGTTTGCAGTCCCAAACTGAACCTCAACCTGGGCAACGCCGCCGGGGAGGATTTTTCAGTAATCTCACTCAACTCTTCGCCACCCGCTGAGCGCCATGAATCTCAACGAACTTCCGCTCGAACACGAAATGCTCGCCGATCGTAATATCGCCATCAAGTTGATCGGCGTCGGTGGGGCCGGGTCCAATGCCGTGGACCGGCTCAAGATGGAGAATCTGGAGCGGCTCCAATTGGTCGTCATCAATACCGATCATCAGGCTCTCGCGACTTCTCCGGTGCAGGACAAAGTGCTCATCGGCATGAGTGTTACGCGCGGCCTCGGCGCCGGCGGTGATCCCGATCTCGGGCGCGAGGCCGCCGAAGCGGACCGCGAGAAAATCGCCACTGTCGTGAAGGATTGCGATCTGGTATTTCTGCTCGCCGGCATGGGTGGCGGCACTGGCAGTGGGGCTTTGCCTACCGTGGCGGAAATTGCCGCCGAAAACGGCGCTCTGGTGGTCGCCTTTGTGACGATGCCGTTCAGCTTTGAGGGTGGTCGCCGCCTGAAGCAGGCCGAGGAAGGCTTGCAGGCGTTGCGCCGGGTGTGTGATGCGGTCATCCCGCTGCCCAACGATATGCTGTTGCAGGAGGGGGCTGAGGATGCGTCGGTGCTCGATTCTTTTGCACGGGCCGATGAATGGATCGGTCGCGGGGTCAAGTCCATCTGGGCGATGCTCTTCAAGACCGGTCTGATCAATCTGGATTTTTCCGCATTGCGGCAGGTGTTTCAGCAACGCGGGGGCAAGACGCTCTTCGGTCTTGGGGAAGGTTCCGGCCCCACGGCGGTGGCCGATGCCGTGGCCAGCCTGAGGCTTTGTCCGCTACTGCATACCCCGGAGTTTTCGCGCAAGGCCGATCGGCTGCTGGTCAATATCGTCGGTGGCACGGATCTCACATTGCCCAAAGTCAACGAACTCATGACGGCGGTGACCGAACAGTTCGGCCGCGACTCGCACATCATCATGGGGGCGGTGATTGATGAAAGCATGCAGCAGCGCGTCGAGGTGTGCGTCATCGGCATGAGCGACATGGGCGGACGCGTGCCAACCCGGCGGGCGGTTGTCCCGGCCCAGCGCTCCACGCGCGCACCGTTTGTGCCGGCTTCGCCGTCGGCGCCGCCGGCGGAAATCGCCCCGCAGGCCGCCCAGAAACCGGCCCAAGCGGTGGCCACCCCGACCGCGCAGGATGAATTTGGCTTCGGTGAGATTGAGAGCCGCGGCTATTTTGAGAAGACGGACCGCAACCTTTTCGACGGGCAGGACCTCGATGTGCCGACCTACCTGCGCAAGGGCATCCGGATCTCACTTTGAGCGCATTGCAATCGCCCCCTTGGCAAATGCCCGGGCATCTGTATCTTGCCGGTCATGTTTGTTGACGAATGCACAGTTAAGCTGGCGGCGGGTGATGGCGGCCGTGGCTGCATCAGTTTTCGCCGGGAAAAATACGAGCCATGGGGTGGACCCAATGGTGGCGACGGCGGTCGCGGGGGCGATGTCATCCTTGTGGGCAACGACGACACCAATAACTTAGTGGATTACAAATACCAGCCGCACTGGCGTGCCGAGCGTGGAGGGCACGGCCTCGGTTCCGACCAGTTTGGTCGCGATGGCGAAACTCGCCGCCTGCGCCTGCCCTTGGGCACGGTCGTCACCGATGAAAGCACGGGTAAGGTTGTGGCCGAGGTCCTGCACGACGGTCAGGAAATCATCCTTTGCAAGGGTGGCAATGGCGGGTGGGGGAACACCCATTTCAAGACTTCCACCAACCGCGCTCCGAAACGCGCCAACCCGGGGCAGCTCGGCGAAGCCGGCACTTACCGGCTGGTGCTAAAGAGCATCGCCGACGTCGGCCTAGTGGGTTTCCCCAATGCCGGCAAATCGTCACTGACCAACGCCATTACCCGCGCCCGCCCGAAGACGGCGGCCTATCCCTTTACGACTCTGCATCCGCAGATCGGGGTGATCGATTATCCCGAAGGCCCGGCGGGGGGGCGTCGGTTGCTGTTGGCCGACGTGCCCGGGCTCATCGAAGGCGCCAATGAAAACAAGGGCCTCGGCCACCGGTTTCTTCGGCACATTGAGCGCTGCGCCCTATTACTCATCCTGATCGACATGGCCGGCACCGACGCCCGCGATCCCCGCGAGGACTATCGGCACCTTTTGCGCGAGTTAAAGCTCTACGACCCCGCGTTGCTCAAGAAACCCTGCTTGGTCGCGGCCAATAAAATGGACATGGAGAGTGCCGCCGGACACCTCGAAAAATTCAAGCGCCGCTATTCCAAGGTCGATGTCATCGAAATTTCCTGCCTGACCGGCGACGGCCTGCCGCGTTTGAAGAAAGAATTGCTAAAACGGGTTACTCGCCTGCGTTCAGGCCGAAAAGTGTCGCCTCGCATCCCGAGCTGAAATAAGGGAGGTCCTAAAATCGTTTTCCCGGTTTGATTCCGGCCGGTCGAGGATTGCCGAACGG
Organism: Opitutaceae bacterium; assembly: GCA_041689285.1. Lineage (GTDB taxonomy): Bacteria > Verrucomicrobiota > Verrucomicrobiia > Opitutales > Opitutaceae > UBA2377. The sequence continues at coordinate 77 of JBDNGL010000048.1, read as the reverse complement.
GATGCGAGTTAGTTTGCAGCGCGAGCGTCCGCTCTAAGGTTATGTTTTCAAGGTGTTTGAAGGGGTCAGGGAGTCGT
>JBDNGL010000047.1:0-2282 GCA_041689285.1 Opitutaceae bacterium | reverse complement strand
ATGACATTTCGATCACTGAGCACGGCAGTTTTCGCCATCTCATAATAGGAAACGGTGCCATAGACCGCATTGTTCAAGAAGCGAAACTTGACGCCGACTTCCTTCAACTCGCCGACCGAGTCCTTCGCTGCTTCCTCCCAAATGGTTCCACCATTCAAAGGGCCCCGAGTCGTCACGAACTTGGTCGCGACTTCCGTTGCATAGAACGACAAGGAGTCGTTCGGAAGGTAGACAATCCCATATTTGTGAGCTGGGAACGTCTTATTGCTGACACTCGTGTAGGTGTTGTTCAGCACATTGTGCGAGTCTCGATCGGAGCTGATCCAGCGCAAACCACCAACTAAGATCAGTTTGTCGTTCAGCAACTTTGCGTTGTTGTGAATGTAATAGGAGAACGTATCGACATAAGTGTTTCGATTCGAGATCCAGGTAACGCCGTGCTGTCCAATGGATACATCATCTTTGCTGAAATCAGGGTTTTTTACATTAATCGGATCGATTGTATAGTAATCGAGACGCTGGAGATTTCCCGAGCTGGCATAGTCGAGTCCGACGGAAATCTCGTTTGAGATCGGCCCGAGACTCAGCTTCTGCAGGTAGTCCAATTGGAAGTTGCTAACCTTATTGTCGATATCGATTGGCAGCACGGACCGATCGATGGTCACGTTATCAGCCCGAAACGAGTCGCCGGTGAGATGCTGCCGCCGATCCTCACCGTCAACCCGGACGAAATAGGCGCGGATGTTAGAGCTCTCACTGAACGAATGGAGGATTTCGATTGAAGAGTTATATTCGTCGACATTCCAAAAGGCGTCTTGGGAGCGACCAGGAGACCAGTTGTTCGCGGTGAAAGGATTGGGCTTAACTTCACCGTTCGCGGCCGCCACGGGATCCCAGATGTCGGTATCATATTCATAGCCACCACTCATGAAGTTGAAGGCCTCCAGGGTGATGGTCGTTTTCGCTCCGAATTTTAGGCGCAAGGCACCGCCGATGTATTTGTCGTCGATGCTTTCAATTTCCTTCCACTTATCGTCTTTCCAGTAACCGAGGTTGACGAGGTAGGAGACCGTGAGCTTCTCGCCATTGACGCTCTTATCAAAGATCGGGCCAGAGGAGTTCAGCTCAGTGCGGATGAAATTGTTGTCCGAAAGTGAGAGCGAGTAGTCCGCCGCCGGCGTGTCGGTGGGCTTCCGACTGATAAAATTGACCGCTCCTCCGAGATACGAATTATTTCCTGTGAGCATCGCTGCGGGCCCTTTGATGACTTCGATCCGATCGATGCCAAAGGTGGGAGAACGCTTAAAGGTTGGCTTAGCCGTGCCGTTACGCAAGGTGCCTAAGGACCGAAATCCTCGGATGTTGAAATCATCATTGATCGAGGCGTTTTCGGCGATGCCGCTCGCCCCGTAGCCGATGACAGTGTGCATGCTGAGCGCGCCGAGGTTCTCAAGTAGCTCGCGGTTAATGATGCTGATGTTTCCCGGGATTTCTCGCAGGATTGAAACGTTACGCGATCCGAGCAGCGTTTGCTCGGAGAAGTAGCCGTCTTCTTTTTTCTCGGTGATAATATAAGGGGAGAGGGTAACGGTCTGATCGCTTTCCGGACTCACTTCCCGGACGGATTCTGGGGAAGCGGTTTGCGCAGACGTGATGGGTGAACTAGAAAGGATCGAGAAGATGATCAAGGGGAGGAGGAGTCTTTGCTTCGCAATCAAGGTTGGGTTTTTCATGATATCATTTGTTTCGGTCGTTGCTGAGATGTCGGAACAGGTGGACGGGTTACTTCTGACTCTTGCTGCACTCCGAGTGCGGGTGACTGTTTCCGGGATGGCGGAGTGTTAGACGAGGCGCAGAAACTGGTATTATCTTAATACCTCGAGATCGAATGGCGTTACTGCTGTTACTTGCACCAGAGCAACCCCAACCCTCTTCGAGTAATTTGAGCGGGGTATTTACTCGGTAGGGAAAACTCCATGTGCGGGTCGCATGGCGCCCATGTCGGCGCGACCTACGCCCACAGAAAAGGCGCGGTGGGTTAACGCGCCTTGAAATCTGCTAGACTGGGCGGCGTCATGCCACGCGGTTCACTTGATCGAGATCAATTCGACTTCGAAAATCAGAGTGGAAACCGCCGGAATCGGGCCTTGGGCTTGGTTGCCGTAACCGAGAGCGGAAGGAACGAAGAGCTTCCACTTCGAACCGACGGACATGAGCTGGAGACCTTCGACCCAGCCAGGGATCACGCCGTTAACCGGAAACGAAATCGTCTCGCCGCGCTT
>JBDNGL010000046.1:0-3570 GCA_041689285.1 Opitutaceae bacterium | reverse complement strand
GGCCCAACCTTCTTTGAGGGATGGGATCCGATTCGAGAGACTTATTTTGCGCATATGGAGAACAATTTCCACATGCACTCGAAGCATCATCGACGCTCGATCGGTCGAGCGGAGACTAAGGATCTCGTGACCTGGAGTGAACCCGAGACGATTGTGGTCGTTGATCGCGATGATTATCCGGACACCGAGTTTTATGCCCTGCCGACCTCCTATTACGAAGGTTGGAGGTTCGGGATTAATTGGATATTCTCTACCACCAATACATTTTATACACCCCAGTTTGTTTTCAGTCGGGACGGTATCAACTATGATCGAACGTATCGTGATCCTCTAATCTATCGAGGCGACCGGGGGGACTTCGATTCTGTCGTGATCCTTCCTCAGGCCCCAATCGTTTTCGAAGACAAGGTGCTGATTTACTATGACGGTAGCAATTGGCGGTCTCCGGAGGACCTCTTAACGCTAGGGAGTGAGGCAACTGGTGCCATCGGCTTGGCGATTTTACCATTAGATGGATTCGTGTCGCTCGAGGGTGCTCGGATTGAAGAGAGCATCGTGATCACGAGGCCTTTTTCATTTGAAGGGGCTAAGCTGCATCTAAATCTGAAGGCGGCGACCCAACAGTGGGGGGCTGGTCCTTGTGAGGTGCGGGTCGAGATTTTGAATGCTCGGCACATTCCCGTCCCTGGTTATACGTATCAAGAAGCGGACGTTCTTTCTGCCAGTGGATCCAACGAAGTCGTCACTTGGAATGGGAGTAGTGATTTGGCGGCACTGGAAGGCCAGTCGGTTCGGCTCAAGATCTCATTTCGGAATGCGAAGCTCTATGCCTTTCAATTTAAATGAAGAAGATCGGAATCGATTCTAGAAGGAGTTCCCCCAACCGCCGGAGACATTTGACTGGGTGGTTTGCGATTGGCGTGCTTGCGACGAGTCTGACCGCTCCGGCTTGGGGCGAGGATAAGTTCTTGCTGTTGATTGATGATTTTTATCAAAAATCGCGCGAAGAACTGCTCTATTCCCAGGGGGTCGCTTTAACCAATTGCGCCCGAGATAACACGAATTATTATTCTCCGATCGCGAACGCTAGTTCCAAAGGCTTGTTCGCATTTAGCGAATTGCTATCGGACAAGTTTAAGATCCGGATGTCACCGGAGCGCATTACCGCGGAGCTACTGGATCGAACAGACGCGTATATGTTAGTGTGTCCGATCAAGGTTGAGAATGGGGGGCGTGGGCAGATCGGACCTGCAGACGTTGACTTACTCGTCAAATTCGTCGTGCGAGGCGGGCGGCTGGTTGTTGTCATGAATAGTATTCCGAAGGATTTAGGGGATACGGAATTCGACCTCGAAGCGGTGAACGCTCTGCTCGGAAATTTTGGAATTCAGTTCAATCAGGAAGAGACCGGAACAATTTCGGTGCCCTTGGGTAACGAGCAGTTGATTGGAAGTAATACCGAATTGATTTTTGGAAATGGCACCACGATTGCGTTAGCGCAGGAAGGCAGTCCCGATGTGGAGGTGCTCTTGAGAGATAATCGCGAGTCGTCCGCGCACGAGCCTTTGGGTGTCTTGGTTAAGCATGGAATGGGTCGGGTCTTGGCATTTGGGGACGCCGGCACTTTTGGTAATGCCCATGTTTTTCGTGGTGACATTAAGCATGCGGAGGCATTGCGCGCGGTCTTTCTCGCCCTGCTACCTGAGGGAAGTTTTCCTCGTTACGATCTAGACGCTATGGCTATGGCTCGGGTGGAAATTTCTTCTGAGCAGTTGCTGGGTGGTTATGATCACGAGAACAGATTACTCCAGTTGCCGAAGTCGAGTGCGACCACCGCGGTAGAGTCGAGTCCCCGTTTGCTTGATTTGAATGGGGCTCCCTCGGCTGGTAGCTCGCCTGACGATAAGCGGTATACGGTTTATCGGCTGGCCGACACGGTCTCCTTGAAAATGGACCTCGCTCCGCTAGGTTCGGAGAAATTGCGAAAGGTGGAATATTCTTCGGGCGACGGTCGTTACGCGGCTCGAATGGCCCTCGATGGGCGGATCATTGATTCGACCATGCCCACGGGAGCGCTCGCGGATTGGCAATGGTTTCTATCGAATCAGATGATCTGTAGTCCCTTGGCGAGCTATGCGAAAATTGGCGATACTTGGGAGGTGATGGGGTTAGAGCCGCTGCCGCAGTTTCAATTGTCCGGTATTCCTGCGCTCGTCCCTGCGACCGTTCGTTTTGAGATCGAAGGGGAAGAGGTCTATGAGGGTATCGATTGTCTGGTGATCAAGCGCACGAGTTGGAATCAGGCAGAGGGCTGGAGTTTCTCCGACATCGTCAACCGGGAGTCATTGATGCAATTTGGACCCAATGACATCAAGATCATGTCGGGAGGTCAGCTTTCGGTCACTCGGTATTGGCTTGATCGTGAGAAGCGGCGCCCCGTCCGGACTGAAATGGTGATTTCCTGTTCGTTGTGGTGGAAAGATTCAGCCTATGCTGATCGGTATGAGGGCCATCACGATTGGAGGAATTTCGAGACATGGAAGACCGTCAATTTTGTCGCAGACTATGGCAGGAAAATTACGGCAATCTATAATTACCCTCAGTGAGAAGAGGAGAGAGTGAACCTTCGAAAAAATTGCTACGCCTGTGCGACCCAATGGTTCTGAGGATCAAGACGCCCCGCATACGGGCGGTTGAAGCTTTCGACTGAACGAATTTCATGGGGACGTTGAGGTGTGATCCGCCAAAAAAGTTAAGAAACCGATACAAGTATTATGGTCATTGAAGAATCAGGAACAATCTGGGATTCGCCCGCCGTCGCTGGCTTGGGGAGGATCGCGTCGTTTGTGGAATTGAGGCGTTCGAAGAACGGGGTCTTGCACAGTGTTTTTCAAGTCGGAACGACCAAGAACGCGATTGATTCAACTCTCGTTCACTGTCGCTCGGAGGACGGAGGCCGAACTTGGGAGTCGAGAAATCATCGATTCAATTCGGTTTATGATGGCCACCCCGGTTCTTTCTCGGCGGGCAGCATGGTTGATGTCGACGGAGGTCTACTTCTCATCGCTACCTGGTTTGATCGGAGCGATCCCGATCGCCCCTTTTTTGATCCCGAGACGGAGGGGATTCTCCCGAGCAAGCAACTGGCCACCTTCTCGAGCGACGAAGGGCTGACCTGGTCGGACTGGCGTCTGGTTGATGTGACCCCTTTAAAAGGCTGTTCGAACACTGGGCCTCTCTTACAATGGAAGGATGGCACGATTGCCTATGCCTTTGAGAGTTTGAAGGAGTATAATGATCCGGCAACGGCTATTCCTGGCGCTTGGTGTATGATTTCGACCGACGAGGGCAAGACGTTCACGGCTCCTGGTCTGTTAGCTCGCGATACTAACAATAGAGTATACTACTGGGATCAACGTTTGTGCGTTGGTAGAAAGAGTGGGGCATTTATTGGAATGTATTGGAGTCATGATCGAGGGAATGCCCGCGATCTGTCGGTGCATATGAGCACGGGCACTCTCCTCGATGGAGAGCGCAAGGTTAGCATTCCTGTGCCGACTGGCATTCAGG
>JBDNGL010000045.1:0-2892 GCA_041689285.1 Opitutaceae bacterium | reverse complement strand
GTGGTTTCTACGCATGGCGGGGGGATTGACCCACTAGCAATCATCGGACGGCCCCCGGAGCACCGAGACTGGTCGCCAGGGGACAGGATGTTTGAGCCCGCTATAGACCCCACGGCAAGAATCGAAGCGCTTGTCAGAGTCGATTCTGGATTTGACACCGCTACATCCATCGGAGCCGACTCTTGGCTACTCAAAGGCGCGCACGTCGGACACGATGCACGCATCGGTCACCGGTGTACCGTCGCGTGTAATGCAATAGTCGCTGGCCATGTAGTGATTGAGGATGATGTTTTCATTGGGTTGGGCGCCACGATCGCGCCGCACCGGGCGATTGGACGCGGAGCGACCATCGAACAGATGGCGAACGTCACACGCGACGTGCCCGCAGGAGCTCGCGTGGGGGGTAATCCGGCGCGGCTACTCCCTCCACGCGGAAACACTCCTCACGACCGCCGCCCTGAATCCGAGCGCTATGTGCGTGAGGAACACGACTAGGCGTTAGCCGCCGGGCCGGTGCCCATCTAATGTATAGTTTCGAATTACAGAGCGAACGCGTCGAAGCCTGCGACCGTCGGAAGTGCTTACGCAAATGGCTGAGTCGGCCGATTCGCCTGCGGTGTCCGGGATAGACCGGTATGGCTGAGATCTTAATCTTATCGCTGAGCGACCTTGCTTCCGACCCGCGACTCGACAGACAACTCAACTCGCTAGCAGAAGAGCACAAGGTTAGTGCGGCGGCGTTTGGACCGCCACGGCATATGGAGGTGGCGTTCACTGCCATCCAGCGCCCCGTCGATGCCAGTCCCTGGAGTAAAGCTGCTTCTCAGGCATTGCGTTCGATGCGGTGTTTTGACCACGCTTATTGGAGACATCCGTCAGTGCAAAAATGGCTTATCGAGCTCTCGGGGTTGAACTTCGCCGTCATTCTTGTTAACGACGCGGTAACGCTACCACTAGCGTTTAGAATTGCCGGCGAAAGACCGGTTGTCTTTGATGCTCACGAATATGCGCCAAGCGAACATCTGCTTGATTGGCGTTGGCGAGTTCTCATCCAACCGTCGATTGACTGGGCATGTCAGACATACATCCCCCAGACGGCCGGGTGTATGACAGTGTCCCAAGGGATCGCTGACCTCTACGAGGTAAACTACGGGGGAGACTTCACCGTAGTCACCAATGCCTCCCGCTACGAAGACCTCTCACCACAACCTGTCGACGCCAGCAATATCAAGCTGGTTTCTTGGGGGGCGGCTGATCCGCAGAGAAAGCTGGAACTGATGTTCGACGCGATGGAGTTACTGGGCCCCAGATTCAGTCTCGACCTAATCCTCGTGCCGGGCGACGAGAATTACATCGAAAAACTGAAGGCCAAGGCAGCCTCATCGCCATCGATCCGGTTCCTGCCCAGAGTGCCGATGCCGGAACTACCAAGTTTCGGGAATGCCTACGACATCGGAGTGTTTGTTCTACCTGACGGGCACGCCAACCAGACCTACGCCCTCCCTAACAAATTTTTCGAATTCATCCAGGCACGAGTAGCGGTCGCAATCGGCCCATCCGTCGAAATGGAACCAATCGCCAACCAGTTCGACGTTGGCATCGTCGCCGAAGCGTTCACCGCCGAAGCGCTCGCCGACGCCATCAGAGCCACAAGCCCCGAACGCCTGAGCCAGCTGAAGGCCAACACCAACAACGCCGCAAAGGCCTTGAACGCAGAGGCAAACGCGGAACTCGTCCGCTCCGTCGTAAACAACGCACTAAAAACATCCGGGCCTGGATCAACGCCCGGAGCCTGAGTCAGCTGCTTCAGAAGCCCAAAACTGACGAAGCCACAGCTTGAGGTTCACGATCCGCCAGAGCGCATTCTCCGCCGCGTCAGACCGGTCAGGTGAATCAAGAAGGCTGGACACGGGATTCTCACGGAGCCAGAGCTTCTCCCAATGAGTCTGATTCTCGTCAAGACTGTGCCTGCCAGACGCGGCGTAATCCCACGTCACAGAGCGACTTGCACGAAAGCCAATCTTGTCTTTTCGCTCGAGAACAGACTGAGGCAGACTGCTCGCCATTGACTTACGAAGGACATACTTCGTCTTTATGCCACTCAGTTTCAAGGTATCCGGAAGGGAAAAGCAGTATTCGACGAGGCGGTGGTCCAGAAAGGGCACGCGCCCCTCGATCGAATGAGCCATAGAGTTCCGATCCTCGAACCGCAGGAGAGCGGGCAGGCTGGTTGTTGAAACCTGTTCTCGCAGGAGATCGTTCAAGGTAGATGGAAGCGAAGCCTCGTTACTCGTGGCAGCGAACAGCTCCGGCCTAACCACCTGGCTGAGCGGACCAATGGGATTCACAGGCCAACGGCCGTGAGAACCGGAAACCAGGCGGCTTCGTGCCCATCTTGCCGCCCTCGCGGCACCCGGCAGCCCTAGAACCAGTTGGGCGGCAGCTGATGCCCAGCTCATCGGTCGGCGTCCAAATTCGGACTGATGCAAGCGCGAAAAGGTCGCAAAGCTCCGCAGATCGCCACGCCGCAGCTGCATCCCCGCAACAACCGGGAAGTAACCGTGATATCCGGCAAGTATTTCATCGGCGCCTTGGCCATCGAGCATCACCTTTAGGCCTGAACGCCTGGCCCTGTCGAAGACGAAATACTGCGCGAGGATGCTTGATGTGCCAAACGGCTCGTCCTGCGCCGCAACAACCATTGGGATAGCGGATCGAACCGCCTCTTGGTCAGGGGCGACTAGGGTGAGTTTGGCTCCCGCCGTCGCAGCCGCGTCCCTCATGTACGGCTCCTCTGAAATATCCTCCTCTGGAGGGATGTATCCGAACACCTCGTGGTCGTAAGCAGGAACCTCCCCTTCCCTCCTTAGTTCCTCTGCTATGTAAACGATC
>JBDNGL010000044.1:0-2959 GCA_041689285.1 Opitutaceae bacterium | reverse complement strand
ATCACCTACGTAAGCTGGTTCGATGCGGCGCGGTATTGCAACTGGCTGCACAACGCCCAAGGCAGCGGTGACACGGAGATGGGAGCTTACACGCTCAATGGGGCGAACAGCGGGGTGAGTGTTTCCAAAAACGTGGGAGCCACAGTCTGGATCCCGAGCGAGAGCGAGTGGTATAAAGCCGCGTATTATGATCCGAACAAAGGCGGTGCGGGCGTGGGTGGCTACTGGGCGCAGGCGACGCAGAGCAACACGGTTGCCGGAAACACCATCGGCACGGCGAATTCGGCAAACTATTTTGATGGGGATCTCGCGGTGACGCAGAGCAATAGCTACTCAAGTTCGCAGAACTATCTCACCGACGTGGGAGCCTACGGAGCGAATTCGGATAGCGCGTATGGGACAAACGACCAGGCCGGTAACGTGTTCGAATGGAACGACGCGGTCCTTGGTTCGTCGCGCGGGCTGCGGGGCGGCTCGTGGTTCTACGGCTCCAGCATCCTGCCCGCGTCCTACCGCTTCGACAGCTCGCCCACGAACGAGACGCTAACGTGGGGTTCCGCGTCGCCAGTGTCCCCGAGCCCTCAGGAGTCCTTTTGACGATGATCGCTGTGAGCGTGTCACTGGCCAGACGACGTCGTTCTCCCCTTTGATCCTTTAACTCTTTATCCCTTTTTCTTTCTCTTCAACGGTGGTGCGCTCTCGCCGAGAGCGCATTCCAACAGGTAGGGCGCTCTCGCCGAGAGCGCCTGCCCATGAGATGAGAAAGGACAAGTGCGGAGCTCTTTTCTTTCGCCCCGCATGGGGTTGCGGCCTCAGCGAGGCCGCGCTCCCCTCCGCCGCAGGCGGACGAAATTTTTTCCTTAAAAATGAAACCACCCGGCCCCGAAGCCCCAGTCGTCCTGGTGAAATGGTATGACTACGCCAAATGGCTGCTGGAGCGGGTGGAGAACTTCCCGAAGAGCCAAAGATTCGTGCTCGGCCAGCGGCTCACCGGGCAGGCGATGGATGTGCTGGACCTACTGGTGGAGGCCTCCTACGCCCGCGAGAAAACCAACCCCCTTTTCCCCGCCCTCCGGTCTAGCCCAACGGCTGTTTCAGGAGCCTCCCGCCAAAAGCAAATTCCTAGCAGTATGATTAAACCCAGCTTGATAGTCCTTCCGCTTTTCCTGGCGCTGCTCGGAACCGCCTCCGCCCAATATCAAGGCTGGCGACATTCCGGCTCAATTCATTTGCTTACCACCGCGGATGGCGCGGACTTGCCTGCCTCGTGCTCCGAGGAAGATTTCCCCGTGCTGGTGCGTCTGGACCGGGATTCCTTTCCTTTCGGCGAGGCGAAACCCGGGGGCGAGGATTTGCGTTTTTCAAGTGCCTCGGGCACGCCGCTCGCCTATGAGATCGAGGAGTGGGATGCCACTGCCGGAAGCGCGAGTGTTTGGGTGCGGCTGCCAACAATCAAGGGCAACGCCACCCAGGAAATCCGCGTGCATTGGGGCAAGGCCGACGCCGCCACGGAATCCAGCGGATCCGCCGTGTTCAACGAGTCCAACGGCTACCTCAGCGTCTGGCACATGAACGATCCGGTGAAGGATGTAGTGGGAACGCTGGCGTCGAAAGACAACGGCACGAGCGCCACCGCGGGTGTGATCGGACAGGCCCGGCACTTCGCGGGCGGACAAGGGGTTTTTGGCGGCGAGGATATCGTTGGTTTTCCTTCCGGCGCGACTCCCCACTCGACTGAAATTTGGTTCAAGACCCAGGCGAGCAATCTGGACCTCGTCTGCTGGGGGCGGGAAGGCGGGTCGGCTGGAAAAGTGAGGATGCAGTTGCAGAGTCCGCCGCACATTTACGTCGATAGTGACGGCGGAAGCATCCATGCGGAAGGCGTGCCGCCGGCATCGCAGTGGTCGCAGGTGGTCCATACCTATGATGGTGAAATGGGCCAAATCTTTCTCAATGGCAAACTCGACGTTCGCGCTCCCACGAAGACGACGATGAATATCCAAAGTCCGGCGCGGCTTTGGATCGGCGGCTGGTATCACGGTTATAACTTTGTCGGGGACATCGACGAGGTCCGCGTTTCCAAAGTCGCCCGTTCGGCGGACTGGGTCAGGCTGCAATTTGAGAACCAGAAGCCGCTGCAGACGCTAGTGGGGCCGCTTGTAACGGCGGGTAGCGGCGGGTTTTCAGTCTCGCCTGCGGCGGCCACGATATCGGAGGGCGGCAGCGCAACATTTTCGGCCCGGGCTGGTGGTGCCCGCCACGTTTCCTGGAGCCTGTTGCGCGACGGGGTCGAGACGGTGGTTTCAACCGGCCGCTTGTCGTTCACCTTTGACGCCGGACGGGTAGCTGGTGACGTCGCGGCGACACTGGTTCTCAAGGCGGTTTTCGCCGACGGTGTGAAGACCAAGCAGGTTCCGATCAAGATCAGGGAGCACATTCCAGAGCCGGTTTTCACTCTCAAGGTTCCGGCGGCGTGGGACGGTCGGGCGACGGTCGAGGTGTTGGCGCAGGTTACGAATCTCACCGCGATGCGGGAAAGTGGGGCAGGGGATCTGGAGGTGGATTGGAAAGTCTCCGGACTCGCGGTGGTCAAGGAAACGCAGCCGGGAAAGTTGATTCTCCTGCGCGCGCGGAGCAGCGGGGAAATGGTCGTGACGGCAACCCTGTCCAACGGCGGCAAGCCGGTCGAGCGAAGCGCGGCGATCATGGTGACCGAGCCCAAGAGCGATCCATGGCTCGCGCGGACGGCGGACAAGGACGAGCAGCCCGCGGAGGGGGGATTCTACGCCCGTGACGACAGCAACGAGGGGACCTTGCACTACAACGGCACGCTGGATCAGCCTGCCGACTCGGTGTTCCTGAAGGTTTACGCGGACGGCAAGCCTTTCAAGGGCCAAAGCGCCAAGCCGGCCGCAGACGGGTCCTACCGGCTCGCGGTGAAACTCAAGCCCGGCTTGAT
>JBDNGL010000043.1:0-3269 GCA_041689285.1 Opitutaceae bacterium | reverse complement strand
GTTGCAGCGAGGGGAAGTCAAAAACAGGGTCCGTGGCAACCTTTTGGCAACCTTTTGTATCGGGATTCTGACTACTACTCTCGGCACCAGACGCTCACGACGATACCGAGAGAACGTGACGAGGTCGGCTTTGAGGATCTACACCACGTCACACAAGCAAATTGAGGTGAATCCGGGGAACGTCACGTCCCGGAAGATAGTCCAATACTTCGGCAGATCAGGAGCCCTGCACCGCTTAAGAAGACAAGGAGCGCCACGGCGCCGGTGTCCGGAACATTCGTCACGCGCAGCATCAGGGAGATGTTTCCGCTTCCGCTCTCGCCCAACGGATCGAACAGGGCGCTCGCGTTTATATCTGTTCGCAGAGTATAGGTCCCCGCCTGCAAAAGGCCCGTCATCGGCGGGATCAAGTTAAACGAAAAGCCAGACATGCTGAAAAACTGGCGGTTGTCCGTCGCTTGAAACAGTTGGGACCCATCCGACGACGTGAGCGAAGCAACGTATGTCGAAGTCGTGTAGGGCGAACCTGATTGGAAATGGTTGCCGCTGCCTGACAGCGAAAAGACTGAAAGCTGGTCGATCTTAAATGTAATTTCGGTCAGCGAGCGTGCATTGGAGGAGCGGCTGCCTACCTGCGAATACATCCATGCACTGGCTGACACGGCGCTGCTGATGCTTATCGTGTTTGCTCCGATTGAGGTCGTCTGGGTGGCGCTGCTGGCGGCGCGTAGCGTTGTGCCCAAGAAAAGAGCGAATGGCGGAAGGGTTGTTATCTCCGCGAACGCATCGCCGCTGACGCTGCCAGTGAAGGAACTAAAATTCGTGGCGGAGTTGGTCAGTGAATAAGTGTCAGACTGACCGCCGTAAATTAGGGGGACGGTGGCAGCTCCGGACGCTGATATCACCGCCCTGGAAGACACCGGAATGATCTGGGCCTCCATTAGACTGGAGCTGGCGAAGAAGAGGATGACCAAGACGTGCGGAATCGTTTTCATGATGTGCTGAAGTTCGGTTTACTACGCTGAAGCTTTGTGGCTGGAATCCATTGGGGAAGGGGCTGCCAAGATCGTGATGGATCCGTGTTGTTCGCCGGCAAACTCGGCATGGTGATTGACGACTTTGATGAAGACCTTGCTAGGAGTGTTCAGGGTTTTCGTAGGCGCACAAGGGCGCGATGCCAATCCGGATGGTGCTGAAGGAAAGGGGGATAATGCTCCTCACCCTGGGACATTGGCGGTCCCACCCATTGAAATTGCGACGAAACTTGCGGCTGAGCCCATGCATACCGCCGCAGAGTTGATCGCAGCCGGACCAGAATGAGGTTTCGTTACCTGATTCGGCGAACTTACGGCCGTAGTGAAAAAGCGGTTTCAAGTTGAGGCCCATGGCCTTCTTGAGTCCGGTAACAAGTAACAGGCAGACCCCGAAAAACAGGCGCAGACTCATCCTGGGAAATTCAGGGCCACAGCTCCGAGGCTATTGCAGGTAAGACACGTTTCACGTTGAGTCGGCGCCCGATGTCCGACCTTACCTCGTTGTCCGTGGAGAACTTCAAAGCCTTCGGTGAGCGGCAATCCATTCCGATTCGGCCCATCACCTTGCTCTACGGTCAGAACAGCGCTGGGAAATCCAGCATCATCGACGCTGTCTTGCTGTTGCATCACCTCGCGACGAATGGTTTCGCCCGCCCCTACGGGGACGGCCCTAATTTTTACAATACGAATTTCGATTTTTCAGTTACCGGCAATCCCGTCCGCCTTGGAAATGCTTGGGATTTCGTGCATGGGAAAATGCTACACCAATCCGATGATTTCAAATTGGGCTGCACGGTGGCGACGAGACTAGGTGAGACGCAGCTGGATTTTGGATTCGATTCCTATGGGTTGAGCGCCTTTCAACAGAGTCCGGTCTCCGAGACTTGGCTCTTTCGTTTGGCCTTCTCGAATCTCGGTGACTTTCACCTCCATCACGATCATCGCTTCGGGCACTTGGTAATTAATCCGCAGCATCCGCAATTCGATGCAGCGGTACGAGAGACAATTATCGCAGTCGAGGCACATTTTCACACCTGCTGCGCCACGGCGCCCGATGCCGAAATTACGCCGTTGCTAAAGGCAGTCTTGGAGGATCGCACCCTTCACGAACCCGAATTTCGTGAGGCGCTGGTCGAAGCGGTAGCGACGCAGTATTCCAAACTCCGCCTGAGTGCTGGATCGTTGCCGCCCCAGCCGGTTTCACCTCTGTTTCATCCCAACGTGTCAAAACAACCGGACCTCGAGGACAAGGAGGCGGTGTTTGATCTCCTACTCCCCTCGCCAACGGTGGACGGTTCGTTCGCAGACTCGTTTGAAACTTATGTGGATAACCGGATCTTTCAGCAAGCGGTAGACGGGATTCTTGCGAGGTTGGAATGCGTTCGCGCCAATGGAAATTGGAAAGCACAAGACGCGTTGAGGCGCATCGCCTATTGCGGCCCAATGCGCGAGACGTTCGACCTAGACTCGATGTTTCCTCCTGCGAAAACGCACGAAAGTGGTGATGCCGTCAGGATCGGAGGGTGGGCTATGAGCCCCGCCGCTCTCGACTATGTAAATGGATGGCTGCAAAAAGACGCCGTCGGTGCGGCACGTTATTCGATCAAAATGACCACACAGGAAATCTCCGATGGCCTTAAAGCGACGAAGATCAACCTCGAAGACTTGAAACGCGAAATCCCGGTCGGCTTGCATGAAGTAGGCTCGGGCATCGCTCAGGTCATACCCGTGTTGCTGGCGGCGGCGGCCTACAAGGACCACCTGATTTGCATAAAACAGCCAGAGTTGCATCTCCATCCGGCGATTCAAGCCGATGTTGCCGACGCCTTCGTTCGCTTTGCAGGCCGCGACGGCGAAAAGGGCAAATCCGCCCCAAAAACGAAGTTCCTAATCGAGACCCATAGCGAACATCTGCTCCTTCGCCTGATGCGACGCATCCGCGAATCCACTAACGGCAAACTAGCAGAGGGTGAACGGCCCCTGCGACCGGAAGATGTCGCGGTCCTCTACGTCGAAAATCTGGGCACCCATAGCATCGTGCGCGAAATGCCCTTGAACGAGAACGGCCAATTGGTGCGCGACTGGCCAGGCGGTTTTTTTGAGGAAGGGCTGAGAGAAGTTCTTCAATGACCCATGCTACGCGAATATGCGTTAACCCCGCAGGTTCTATCCCCCAGTGGCTTCGAAAGTCCCTTGGTCCGCCGGCTGTCGCTAAAACAGCTGTATCGTGAACTG
>JBDNGL010000042.1:0-10770 GCA_041689285.1 Opitutaceae bacterium | reverse complement strand
CGCGCGTGGCTCAGGCCCCCGTGGCCTTTGAATGCACCCTCGACCGCATCGTGCACATCGGCGAAGGCCCGCTGGCGGCGAACGTGATCTTCGGCCGCATCCACGCGGCACACATCAGCGATGCTGTGCTCGGCGACGACGGTCGGCCCGATGCCCGCAAGCTCGATCTCATCGGCCGCTTGGGTGGGGAGGATTATACGACCACCCGGGATATCTTCACCATCGAGCGTCCGGATTGATCCGGCTGCGCCGCCAACCCCCAACCCCATGCCTGACATCGTCATCCTCGCGGCCATCCGCACCTCCATCGGCGCCTTTCAGGGTGGTCTGGCCTCCGTGCCGGCAGCTCGTCTCGGCGCCGCCGCCATCAGGGGCGCCGTGGCCCAGGCCGGGCTCACCTCACCGGCCATCACCGATGTGCTCATGGGCAACGTGCTGCAGGCTGGCCAAGGCCAAGCCCCGGCCCGGCAGGCGGCGATTCATGCAGGCCTTTCATCGGCGGCGCGTGCGGTCACGATCCACAAGGTCTGCGGCTCCGGCCTGCAGGCCGTCATGCAGGGCGCGCATCTGTTGGCCGCGGGCATGGGCGAGTTCGTGATCGCCGGCGGCATGGAGAACATGTCACAGGCGCCCTATCTATTGCCCAAGGCGCGCGACGGCTACCGGCTCGGGCACCAGCAGGTGGTGGATTCGCTGATCACCGACGGGCTTTGGGATCCCTACAACAACCTGCACATGGGCAACTGCGCCGAGCAGTGCGCGGCCAAATATAAATTTTCCCGTGAACAACAGGACGCCTACGCGATCGAGAGTTTCCGGCGCGCCAACGCCGCCCAGCAGGACGGCCGCTTCGCCGCCGAGATCACCCCGGTCGAACTCACCGACGTCAAGGGCAACGTGACCAAGATCGAGTCCGACGAGGGTCCTGCTAAAGTGAAGTATGAAAAAATTCCCACACTGAAACCGGCTTTCCAAAAGGACGGCACCATCACGCCGGCCAACGCCTCGACGCTCAACGACGGTGCCGCCGCCCTCGTGCTCGCGCCCGCCGAGGCCGCGCAGCGGCACGGGTTGCAGCCCATCGCGCGGCTCGTCGCGTTTGGCGGACACGCCCAAGACCCGGTGTGGTTCACCACCGCACCGGTGCAGGCGACGCAACACGCCCTCAAGTCGGCCGGCTGGAAAGTCGGCGAGGTAGATCTTTGGGAAGTTAACGAGGCTTTCGCCGTGGTGCCGATGGCCTTCATGACGGAACTTGGCGTGCCGCATGAAAAGTTAAATGTTCGTGGGGGCGCCATCGCGCTCGGTCATCCCATCGGCTGTTCGGGTGCGCGTATCCTTGTCACGTTGATTGCGGCTCTCCGGGAGCGCGGCTTGAAACGCGGCGTCGCCGCCATCTGCATCGGCGGCGGCGAGGGATTGGCCGTGTGTGTGGAGTTGGTGTAAGTATTCAGATGAAGCATCAGTGGATCATGTATGCTTTCTGGGTTATTTCGTGGTGGGTGTTCTGATTTCGTTGGCTTTTGCGCTTAAACGCAGGAATGCGAAGAGCACTAGCGAAGAACTTAACCCCGTAACCTTCTTGGCCGATCCATTGAGCGGGGGATGGTTGCGGTTTATATTTTGGCCCGCATGGCTGGTAATCATGCTTCTGGACCGGAAAGGCGCCGCGAAAGCAGCACCTCAAGAATACTTAACGGATGAGCTTGTTGGTAAAACCGGGGTGGTGGTATTGGAACCGAAGCCAATTGGTAGAGTTCAAGTAGCGGACAGGCTCTACGACGTTACTTCACCTCAAAATTATCTGCCTGTTGACTCAAATGTTGTGATTACGGGACGTAAACTGGCGAACTGACAGTGGTGCCGGCAAATACGCCCAAAGTATCATACGGCTACGCAGCATAGGCACGCGGTCTGTAATTGCTAGAGCTTGCTTCCACGCTGGCTGCAGCTAGTCATGCGACCATGCCTATGACCGTCCAACAGATCGTCGCCGAGGCCAAGAAACTTTCGCCTTCTGGACAGGCCGAGCTGGTTGATTTACTTCGGGTGGAGTCAGTGGGCGGACCCGATCCTGCAATGGATGAGGAATGGAAGCAGGAGACGCGGCGACGCATTGCCGAGATCGAAAGCGGCAAAGTCGAAGGTGTGCCGGGTGAAGTGGTCATGGCCAAGGCCCGGAAAATTGTCGGGCTGTGAAATCGGTTTGCTTCCGCCCGGTGGCCGAGGCGGAATACCTGAATGCGCTCCGGCATTATGCCATCATCTACCTCGACCAACCTGATCGCGTTTGGATCGTGGCTATGCCTCATTTCAAGCAACGGCCGGGGTATTGGAAAAAGCGGTTGGGGTGAGCGTCGGTGATAATCTGGTGATTGGGTGACGATAAATTTGATTGGTCAGACGAATGCAGAATAGCAAAGTTGGCATCATCGCTTTTGCGACTTTCAGTGACCACTCCTATTTACCTCTGGCATCCTAAAGACCACGCCTGGACGCGTAAGTCTCACCTCGCGCGGTTCATGCGCACGCAAGGCTGCGCGACGCAGGATGAACTTCATGCCAAGTCGGTGCGCGACACGGCGTGGTTCTGGGACGCGGCACTCAAGGAAATGGGGATCGAGTGGTTCACGCCTTATGCGCAGGTGAAGGATGACTCGCGCGGTTTCCCGTGGACGCAGTGGTTTGTCGGCGGCGAGGTGAATATCACGCACAACTGCATCGACCGACATGTGCGCGACGGGCATGGCGACGAGGTGGCGCTTTATGGTGAGGCGGATTCGGACCAGCCGGCCAGCCGTGGCCAGTTCACTTTTGCGCAGCTCCAGCGCACCATTGATGCTTGCTGTCGTCAGTTGCAGGCCCTCGGGGTGGGCCCGGGTGACAGTGTGGGGCTCTATGCCCCGATGTGCGTGCAGACCGTCGAGATCATGTTTGCGGCCTTCAAGCTCGGGGCGCGCTTTGTGCCGATTTTCTGCGGTTATGGTGAGGCGGCGGTGGTCGAGCGGCTGGCCTCGTGCGAGGCGAAGGTGCTGTTTGCGGTTGAGCAGCTCCACCGCCGCGGCAAGGCGGTGCCGTCCGGCGCGATCGCGCGGGCGGCGGCCGGTCGCGTGCCGAGCATCAAGCGGGTGTTGATGTTCGACACCCCGGAGTGGCCGGAATTCGTCCATGGCGGCAACTACGGCACGCCATTCGATGGGGTGCGCACCGCGGCCGAGGAACCGGCGCTGCTCATCTACACCAGCGGCACGACCGGCCGGCCCAAGGGCACCGTGCACACGCATGCCGGCTGTCTCGCGCAGATGGGCAAGGAGACCCGCTATGCCTTTGATGTGCGGCCGGGCGAACCTTTCTTCTGGTTCACCGACATCGGTTGGATGATGGGCCCGTGGGAGCTCATCGGCTGCCTGCTTTACCGCACCCCGGTCGTGCTCTTCGACGGCGCGCCGGATTTTCCCGATAGCGACCGCCTGTGGCGCACGTTGGCGCGGCTGAAAGTTGTGACCTTTGCGGCTTCGCCGACCTTGGTGCGGCTGTTCATGCGCGTCACCGAAGGCAAGGGGCCGCGCGGTCACGATCTCTCGCGGTTGCGCGTGCTTGGCTCGACCGGCGAACCGTGGGACGAGACTTCCTACCGGTGGTATTTTGAAAACGTGGGCGGCGGCCGCTGCCCGGTCATCAACATCTCCGGTGGCACCGAGATCGTTGGCTGTCACCTTTCGGCTACGCCGCTCACGCCGCTGCGTCCGTGCTCGCTGGGCCGGCCCGGGCTCGGGATGGACGTGGATGTGTTCACCGACGAGGGCAAGCCCGCGCGGCGCGGCGCGGTCGGTCACCTCGTGTGCAAGCAGCCCGCGCCCTCGATGACGAAGAGTTTTCTGCACGATGACACGCGCTACCTGGAAACGTATTTCAGCCGTTTTCCTGACGTGTGGTATCACGGCGACTGGGCGCGGCAGGACGAGGACGGGTCGTGGTTCGTGCTCGGCCGCAGTGACGACACGATCAAGGTTGCCGGCAAGCGAGTCGGTCCCGCCGAAGTCGAGGGCGTGCTCATCACCCATGCGGCGATCAGTGAGGCGGCGACGATCGGTGCGCCGGATGAACTCAAGGGTCAGGTGCTGGTATGTTTCGTCGTGCTCAAGCCTGGCGCTACCCCGCCGTCGGAGAAGGAATTGATCGCCCACGTTGCCGCGCAGATGGGCAAGCCGCTCGCGCCGAAGGCGGTGCATGTGGTCGCCGCACTGCCGAAGACCCGTAGCGGCAAAATCCTGCGCGGCACCATTCTGCGCGTCTTCACCGGCCAGCCGGCGGGCGACCTGACGAGTGTGGACAACCCGTCAGCGCTCGACGCCATCCGTGCGTTGACTTGATCAGGGGGGCGGGGCGGCTAGCTGTGCCCGCAGCCAGTGGCCTAGTTCGATTTCGCCGAGGGCCGCAGGACGGGCCAGAATGCGCCAGCGCACCGTGTTGGCCATGGTTTCGCCCACCGCAGGTGTGGCGAGACCGCCCAGTGTTTCGAGCTCCACGTAGTGGGGACTGGAGAAAAGCTGGAGCGAAACCTCCTCGGAGTAGTCGCCGTCGGGGTAAGGTTCCACTTGGTGGACGAGGATCAGGTCGTCGTAGATTGCGGCAATCCATGTCCCGCGCGTGCCGACCATGTAGTGCCCGTCTGGGGAAGGTGCCAGACGCACGCAGCCTAGTTCGTGCTCCACGCGGATAAACGGGGTGACGTCGAGCGTAGGGCGCAGGTTTACGAAAGGTGCCTCGCCGGGTGCGGGTTGACTATCGAGCCAGCACCAGCGTGGCGGGGGCAGCTGACAGATGGTCCAGAGCTGGAGGCGCTGGGTGCTGGGCGTTTGCCGAATGAAGCGGTTGTGGATGACGATGCCAGGATGATCGGTTGCGAGCGTGATTGTCCGCTCGGCGCGGATGCCGACCCAAGGGCTGACCCCGCTGCGCATCGTCATGTGACTGGCGTCACGCGTGGTCACGGTCCACGAGCCGTCGAGGGCCTCGTCTGGCGGGAAGCGGCGGCCCTTGACTGCCTGCCAGTCCACTTGGGGGCCCCACCAGAGCTTGTCGCCGCCATAGTTGATCCACCCGGCGTGTCGCGCGGTGGAAAACGGATGCGGATTGATCCAGAGCAGATTGTCCTGGCCCGGCAGGCCGAAGCCGAGAATCAGTCCGTTGGCGGGATCAATCCCGACCTCGATCTGGTCGTTGACCAGAATGACGGGCGCGGCCGCCGACGGGGTGTAACCGAATGCCGCGCCGGAACAGAGCAGGAGCCAATAGAGAAGGAAACGAGACATGGGGTCGCGGAAAATGTCCGATACAGGCGAGCAGAAAGCTGTGCTCCGCCAATCGCAAGCGGAAGCGGACGGCACAGGTAATTTTCATGACGGGATTGGGCGGTTAATCGTGTCGGACATGTAGCCCGGATGCGGCCTTCGTTTGTGATAGCGCGGATGTCTCGCCCTGCCGGCGGAGGGCTCGCGTTCCTGAGAGCCGAGCTCTGGCCCGCAGGAAGCGGTCCCTCCAAATTCCTCAGTCCGCTCTTTTGGGGTGAGATTTTCGGATAAGCTTTAGGCCGAATGCCGTCTTGAAACGGACTTTTGGAGTCAGTGATTTTTGACGGGGTGATTTATTTTAAAAAAATCACGCGACACGATAGCCCAAACCGGCGCGCCGACCGTCATACACATTGCCGACCCCCAACACCCTTGTTGTCTCGGCGCACACATGACCCCCTACCAACACTCAGGTTTATTCATGCGGATGGTGCCTACCATCCTGTTTGCGTTGTCAGCTGCCGTCGGACCAATGTCTGCGCAGGAAACGGCTGAAGAAAACGAAAACCCCGACGAAATTGTAAAACTTTCACCCTTCAGTGTCGAATCTGATACTTACAGGGGTTACGTTTCATCCTCGACGCTGATCGGAGGCAAGACGGCGCAGAAAATCGTCGATGTGCCACAAACGGTTAACGTTATCACCCGGGATCTGATCGACGACATGGGTCTCGACATCCCCATTGAATCGCTTGGCCGCATTGCACCTGCCGTGACTCCGGTCGCCAGCGAGGGTAGTTCCAGCGCAGGAGCTTACATCCGGGGATTTCGGTCACAAAATTGGTCAGTGGACGGGGCGACGATGCGTGGATTAAGTTTGGTCACAAATTTCAACACGGATGCCATCGAGGTGATCAAAGGTCCGGCGTCGGTGACTTTCGGTGCCTTTGCCGCCTATGGTGGCTATGTCAGTATCCTGCCCAAGTATGCGAAGCGTAATTTGAAAAACACCGCGTCGTTTTCGATCGGCACAGATAATTACTACTCCGCCATGCTCGACGTGGGCGATGAGTTGGGGAAGACGGGTGATTTCCAATATCGTTTGGTGATGGGCGTGCTGGATACGGATCGGCCGGGTTGGAACTATGATTTCAATCATGTGCAGATGATCGCGCCTTCGTTTGCGTATGATTTTAGCGAGCGTTCGCGGGTGCGGGTGCGGTTCGAGCTTTCCAAGACGGACGTGAAGAACAGCACCACGGCGATGAATGCAGCCGGCGAGATTGTGAAGGGCTTTTCGAGTTTTGGACCGGAAACGCCGCGCAACCACTTCAACTCGGAGAATGGCCAGAACATGCAGATGGTGTGGGAGACGCAGTTAAACGACGAGTGGAGCACGAAGATGAACATCTTCGGGGCGCTTGGAGAGAAGGATTTCGACCAAGTGGGTCTCATCGGCCAGGCGCCGGCGGCGGACTACCTGTTCAGCAACTTCATGGCGCATTACTGGTGGAAGAATTTTTATGTGGATTATTCCCTCGCGTGGGAGAAGGCGGAATTCGGCGATACGGGTATCAGTATGCGCACGGTGGGCAGCCTGAGTATGGACCACTGGGACATCAGTTACCGCATCTACGACGGCAATCTGATCCCGCCCTTCAATACGCGCCGGATCAATCCGATGACTCCCGACTGGTCGGTCTACCCGACGTCAATTCCGACGTATCCGACCCGCTACATCCTCTACAACACCGAGTGGCTGGGCGGCGCGGTGGTGGAGAACGTGATCGGGTTGTTCAAGGACAAGCTGCTGCTGTCAGCAGCGCTGCGTTTCAACTATGACAACCGTTCCAGCTACACGATCTGGCGCACGCCGCAGAATCAAAATCCGGGTGGCACGTATGTGGGCACTCCGGTTCCGACGAACATCAATGAGAAGGTGACAAAGCGTTTCGGCTTAGTTTACAAGCCCACGGAGAAGATGTCGATCTACGCGGGTTCGACGGAAGCGTTCCTCGCGGTCGGCGCGATCTTCAAGGCGGACGGCAGCCGCCTGTCGCCGGAGACGGGCAAGAACGAGGAGATCGGCGTTAAGCTGGACCTATTTGAGGCCCTGGGGGGGAACTTCTCCCTAACAGGAGCGCTATTCCGGGTCAACGTGGTCAACAAATGGCGCGGCGATCCGAACAATGTGGGATTCTTTATCCAAGACGGTGCCCAGGAAAACAAGGGCGTGGACCTACAGGTGGCCTATACCAGTGAGAAGCTCTCGGTGATTGCCGGCTACTACAAGGGCGACGGTCCGGTCGATAAGCTGTCCAAGCTGCGGGCTGTGATCGTGCCGGATCTGACTTGGAACTTGTGGATGAAGTATAACGTCACGGACCGGTTGAGTGTGGGCGGGGGTGTCAAGCATACGGGTGATACCATCTCCAATAATCGGTTGCTGATGACCGATCCTTACACGACCGGCGATCTTTTCGCCAGCTATACGATGCCCATGGCCAAGGGGCAAATGCGCTATCGTCTAGGCGTCTCGAACGTTACGGATGATGATGCCGTCATGATCATCGCCCATGCCGGCTCCATCCAGCGTGAAGATGGACGGCGAGTGAAATTGAGTGCGAGCTACACTTGGTAATTACAGCTAGTTTTCGGGAGCGCCGGGCCGGGAGCCTCAATTTTGGTAACCGGTAGCTTCCTGTATTGAAAAGCGCCCGCAGTCATTCGACTGCGGGCGCGCTGCTTTTGGACAGCCCTCTTTGTTGATGATCTGGGGAGCTTCTTCCCTTCATGGTCAGTTTGACGAGCTCCTCTTGGGCCTCGCCGGTTTGCCTCCCGCATCGGGGTCAGTGCATGGCGCGAGGGTCGCCAAGTTCATTTTTGGAGATGAGAAAGTGAAACAAGCGCGGTCAGGAAAGCATGCCGCATGATTTGCAAACGTGGGTTACAATGGTTAGCGAATGGAAGTGAACGGCCGTCGATCTATTGAAATATCACTAGCTGCTTGGCAAACTGCTGACCAAGAGCAATCTGAGTCCTCCATGGTTATCAGTTTCATAGGTCGGTTCGCCTGCGCTGGGGCTAGGTGGCTCGGTCTGGGCTGGCTGACGGCGCACGCGGCGCTGGCGATGGAGTCACTCGAGCGTTCCTTCCAGTTGCCAGCGGGCGAGGCTGAGCAGACCCTAAGGCAGTTTGTGGAGCAGGCCGACCAGCAGGTGCTTTATTGGGTGTATCGCGTGCGTGGCATTAAGACTAACGCAGTCAGCGGCCAGATGACCGCAGCGGAAGCATTAGGGAAAATGCTTGCCGACACCGGACTCAATCTGACGCGTAACGATATCACCGGTGCCTTGGCGATCAACGCACGCAGCCTCACCCCACGCGCACTCAGCGGGGTGTCCGCGATCGGGGAAGTCATCAAACTCAGTCCCTATGAAGTCGCGGGAGCAACCTACAGTGGCTACGTGGCTTCGGGGACTTTTGCCGGCGGCAAGACCGTGATGAGGCTGCAGGATGTGCCGCAGACTGTGAATGTGGTGACCCGTGATTTAATCGACGACCTCGGGGCGATCGATCCCACCGAGGTGCTGAGCAAGGTTGTGCCCGGGGTCAGTGGTTTCGCCGGACCTTCGGGAGTGAATGCGATGATCCGTGGGTTCCGCGCGCAAAACTGGTCGGTGGATGGGGCGACGACGCGCTACCTCAGTATGCTAACGAACTTCAATTACGAGGCCTTCGAGGTCATCAAAGGTCCGGCTTCAGTTACTTTCGGTCCCTTCGCCGCTTATGGCGGTTACGTTAACATGATACCTAAAAAGCCGCATCGCCATCATGTGAATCGAGTGGAAGTGGCGGTGGGCACGGACGAACTTTACAGTGGCATGATCGATTTGGGGGGCATGATCGGCCGTGAGGGCAACCTGCAATACCGGCTGGTCGCGGGACTCGTGGATGCGGGCCGTCCAGGCTGGAACTGGGATTTCAATCGGGTGCAACTCATCGCCCCTTCATTAGCCTATGACTTCAGTGCCTCCTCAAGACTGACGCTGAGATTCGAATTTTTGCATTCCGACCAGAAGCTGAGCACCACGGCCCTAGATGCGGTGGGGCGGCTCGTGCCTGAGTTTTCCAGCTACGGGCCGCCACTGCCGGACGCGAACCGCTACAACACGGGACATGACCAGTTGGTGCAGGCGGTGTTCACGAGTCGCCTGAACGACGAATGGAGCACGCGGTTGAACCTGATGGCGGGGCTCGGAAAGAAGCGTTACGATCAATTAAACTTGGTGGGCCAGGGGCCCAGCACCGACTACCGGCTCAATGCGTTTCAGGGAGACTATCGCTGGAACACGTTTTTTGTGGATTATTCGCTATCATGGCAGGTTGACGATGTCGCGGGGTCGGGAATGAGCAATCACCTAGTAGGCAGCTTAAGCATGGACCACTGGGAGAACACCTACACCATCTTCGACGGCCTGCTGATTGCGCCGGTCAACACGTGGCGCATCAACCCGAACGCTCCGGATTGGCCGGCGGTGGTTTACCGGTTTGACTATCCCACCCGCTATATCCCCTACAACACCGAGTGGCTTGGCGGGATCGTGCTGGAAGACCGCGTCGGTTTCATGGCCGACCGGCTCCAGCTGTCTGCCGCTGTGCGCTGGAACTACGATAACCGTTCCAGCCACACCATCTGGCGCACCCCGCAGACGCAAGCTCCCGGCGGCATTTATCTGGGCAATCCACAGCCCGCGCTTGTGAATAAAAAATTAACCTTTCGCTACGGGGTGGTTTACAAGCCGACGGAAAGGCTGGCGTTTTACGCCGGGCACACCGAGGCCTACCTCGCGGTTGGGGCGATCTACAAGTCAGATGGCAGCCGGCTGCAACCGGAAACCGGTCGGAATCGCGAAGCAGGCCTGAAGCTCGATTTCCTGCGGGCGCTGGGCGGCACGTTTTCCGGGAGCTTGGCGGCCTTCGAGATCAAGGTGCGCAACAAATGGCGCAGCGACCCCATGAACCACGGTTACTTCATCCAAGACAGGGTGCAGATCAACCGGGGGATCGAAGCCCAGCTCACTTACATGAGCGAGCAGTTCTCCGGACTGATTGGCGTCTATCTGGCCAACGCACCCAAGGAGCAAGGCACAGGGCTGAGGGCGGTGTTCAGTCCCGACCAGACATTTAATCTGTGGGTTAAATACAATGTGACCAAGCGCCTTAGCTTCGGCGGAGGCTACCGCTACATGGGAAAGACCATCTCCAGCAACCGGCTCAGGACCAGTGAGCCCTTTGGCATGGGTGACCTCTTTGCGAGCTATGAATACCCGCTGCGCCTTGGGCGCATGACCTATCGGTTGGGGGTTACCAATGTGAGCGACGATCCGGCGGTCTACCGGATTGACAGCGCGGCCAGTATTCACCGGGAGGATGGCCGGCGGATCAAGTTTACGGTGGGCTACGATTGGTGATT
>JBDNGL010000041.1:0-18318 GCA_041689285.1 Opitutaceae bacterium | reverse complement strand
TGGGGGTCGGCGGCGGTGAGCGCGGTGCACAACAAGGCGGAGACGAGGAGTGAAGCTAGCGAACGCATGAGGAGAAACAAACGTCCAGTCGGCCGTAGCGCAAACCCGCAACGCAGGGTAACGCGATTGTCACGTGCTGCTTCCTTCACCGGCACGCAAAAGCCCCGCACGGTGGTTACGACCGCACGGGGCTTGCGTATTAAAGAGTGGAGGTGGCGGGAGTTGAACCCGCGTGTCCCTGACCTTCGCACACCGCGTCTACCGTTGTAGCGTGAGATTAATCTCGCCGGGGTTACGCGTTCACGCGCGCTTAAGCCCAAGCCAACTCCCGGATGAAGATACGATGGAAAGACCGCGAGTCGCTCAATCCACTATGCCTGCTGTCGACGTCAGTTCCTGCTAGCAGGTGTCACCGGACCAACGTAACCGCACTTAGGCGGCTAGAAGCATTTCTTCGTTGTTGCCTATTATTTTTTTGCAGGGGGATTAACGAGAGACCTAACACTCTCGAACGGCAGCGGCGCACTCTAACCAAGGATCGAATCCGGAACACCCCCAAAGGGATTGTGAGGACTGATGCGTGCGCACCAATCAAAGAACAGGTCGGTGATGCTGCACAAGCGCGGGCAGAGTGCAAGTGCGATGCTGCGGGTCACGAGGTCGCGACGGCATATTTCCTGCGAGCCAGCGTGGACGCTAGGGTGCCACTGGATGAAGGAAAACAGAAAGTGCGGATTGGGGGCGTTTTGGCAAAAAGCTTGTTCGGTTTGAATGCCGTGCTTTTGCTCCGAGCTTCCATATGAGCAAACCCCGGGTCATCCGCGTCGCGATCATCGGCTGTGGCAGCTACGGCGCTGAGCATGCCAAATTTCTCTCTGCGACACCTAGCGTGAAGTTACACGCCGTGGCGGACATCGCTGCAGAGCGTGCGCAGGACTTTGCGCGGAACTATGGCGCCGGCTACGCGACCGCGGATGTGAACCGCATCTGGGCGGATGCGGAGATTGATGCCGTGTGGATTTGCACGCAGCACGACACGCATGCGCCCTTGGCCGAGGCGGCGGCGGCAGCGGGGAAGCATTTTTTTCTGGAGAAGCCACTGGCGCTGACGTTGGCGGACTGCGACCGCATCGTGGCGGCGGTGGAACACAGCGGCGTGATCGCCACTTCCGGATTCAAGTTACGCTTCTTCCCGGCGGTGGTTGCCGCGAAGCGTTTCCTCACCAAGCCCACGCTTACGGTCGCGCAGGTGATCGACGACCACTGGCCGTCGGATTTTTGGGCCAATGATCCGGTGAAGGGCGGCGGGAATGTGCTGTCACAGGGCTGCCACATGGTGGACACGGTGTTGCATCTCCATGCGACCCCGCCGGTGCGGGTCTATGCGGCGGGTGGCAACCGGCATCATCCGACGCGCGACATCGTGGACACCGCGTTGATCACGCTGACTTTCGCGGACGGTGCGGTGGCGACGGTGGCGGTGGGCGATTGCGGCGTGCCGCCGCACTCCTCGAAATTTGCGCTCCAGCAATCCGACGGTGCGCGCAGCCTCAGCCTCTACAACCGGCTCAACTCGCTGATGACGCGCGAGGAGAAACAGGTGACCGAGCATTCGGCTTGGCCGGAAAAGGGCGCGGATGTGATCGACGCGCCTTTCATTACAGCGGTGGCGGAAGGCAAACCATCGCCCGTGTCTGTGCAATCTGCCCGGCGCACGACTGCGGTCGTGCTGGCGGCGATTGAATCGATTAAGATCGGGCAGGCAGTCGAGCTTACCGCCGCACCCTATGCGGCAGCGATAGCAGGATAATCCTTCAGCTTTCGAGCAGATCGGTTGAAAACTCCGCCAAGCCGATGCCGCTGACGGGATCAGGCTGCGGGTCGGAGGGATAATGCGGGCGGCCATCGTGCACAGTGGCGCGGCCGTGATAGAAGACCAAGACGCGGTCGCGCCAGCGCACGGGCAGGGCGGCGACAATGACCAATCCACTGTCGAAGCCGCCGCGCGGACCGAGGGGAATGAGCGGCTGACGATCTAATGCCCGTGTCCAGGTCCAGCCGTCGGTGCTGGTCACGAGCTGCACGTCCATGGTCTGGTCGCCGGTGTGGTGGCAGTTGAGAAAACCGCCGTAGCCAGTCCGCGTGTGGAACGGGGCCAGCCAGTAGAACTGCAGGTCGGGCGAATCCTGCGCATCGGGTTCGAGGATAGTGATCGGCCCGACCCAGCGGCCGGCGAAATCCTCGCATTTCCAGATGGAGATGCGGCGGTGCATGCCCTTGAGGTTGTCGCGGTCGGTCGGCAGGGCGGGATTGTAGGCCCAAGTCTGCTGATAGATGAAATGGGTGGCGTGGCCGAGCGGGGTCTTGAGGCCGGGCTGCGCGGCGATGAATGACATGGCGTCGTTGGCGTTGGTGATGACGGGCCGGGGATGCACCCGGTCCCACTGGAGACCATCTGGACTCGTGGCGAGGCAGATGCCGGGCGGTGACTCAGGGTCGGGCCGGTCCCAGTAGATCATTTTCCAGCGCCGGGATGGGTCCGGTTCCGCGTCATCGCGGATGAGACTGGATGGCATGAATTCGCCCCAATTCATTTTATGACCGGCGCCGCGCATGATGATGTTGGTGCCGTCGTCGAGGTCAGGCTTGGTCCATTTGACGCCGTCGGCGGACCGCGCGAGACAGAGCACATTTCCCTCCGGTAAAGTGCTGCGGCACGACAGGTAGTAGAGCAGCAGGTCGCCATTCGCCTCGTCCGTGAAGGCTGCAATTGCCATGAGGGAAGCACCGGCTTCCCAAGGTTGATCGGGCAACAGGATGGGCAGGGGCGAGCGATGGAGGAGCATGAGGGAGATGTAGCTTCAAGCTTTGGCCATCAAACGCCGGTAGGCGAGGAAGTTGGCGTGGAGGCGGTGGAAGACCTTGTGCTTGGCTGCGTGGTAGCGGGCGATCCGGCCCTTGGC
Source organism: Opitutaceae bacterium (assembly GCA_041689285.1). Taxonomy (GTDB): domain Bacteria; phylum Verrucomicrobiota; class Verrucomicrobiia; order Opitutales; family Opitutaceae; genus UBA2377. The sequence continues at coordinate 15,355 of JBDNGL010000041.1, read as the reverse complement.
CGGGGCGATCACTTTGTCGGCGGCGTTCATTGCGGCCATGGCGGGGAGCACACCGGGAAAATTGCCGGAGGCCACGGCGCCGAGGACCGCAGCGCCAAGCAGCACGGCTTCGGGTTCCTTGGGCAGGACGATGCGGCAGCCGGTGATATCGGCATGCTCGCGAAGGAAGACGGGATTTTTCGTGCCGCCGCCGCAGGCGAGGAGGGTGTCGATGCGGTAGCCTTTTTTGTTCATCTCCGCGAGGATGTGGCGGGTCCCGTGGGCAACGGCCTGCACGGCGGCGAGGTATTGCAGGGCGAGGTCGTCAGCAGTGGCAGAGAGGCTGAGTCCGCTGATCGTGCCCCGGAGCGTGGGATCGGCGCGGGGCGAGCGGTTGCCGTGGAAATCGGGCTGGATGTGCAGGTCGCGCGTGAGTTCACCGGGGAAACTGACGCCTTTGGTTTTGGCGAGAACGTCGAGCCGGGTGTTGAGCAGCTCGTAGATTGTGTGGCCGGACTTTTTTGCCTCCGTCTGTAATGACGCGGCGGCGGCATGGGAGAAGATGACGTGATCGATGAGCGCGCCAGTGGCGGATTGCCCGCCCTCGGTGAGCCAGTGACCGGGAATCATCGCGGAGTAATACGGACCCCAGATTCCGCCGATGAAGCGCGGCTTTTGCGACACGGCCATGTGGCAAGTCGAGGTGCCGCCGATGAGCGCGAGGCGCTGTTCGAGGGCGGCGGCGGCGGGTTTTTTACCCGCGACGGGTGCGCCAAGCAGGCCGAGACCGCCGGCGTGCGCGTCGATGATGGAGACGCCGACGGGGATGCCGGGGCGCAGACCGAGTTCGCGCGCGGCCTGCACGGTGAGGCCGCGGCCAAGGGGTTCGCCCATCGGCCGGATCTTTTGGCCGATGCGAGCGAATTTTTCCAAGGCGAGATCGCCGAGCCCGATTTGGCGGAAATAGCTTTCATCCCAGCCGTCGCCGGCCGTGCCCTTGTGGCCGAGATAGGTCCACTTGCAGACGGTGGTGCAGAGCGAGCGGGTGTCGTCGCCCGTGGCACGGTAGGTAAGGAAGTCGGGCAGATCGAGGAAGCGGGCGGTGCGTTGCCAAGTGGCGGGCAGGTTTTCCTTCAGCCAAAGCAGCTTGGGCGTCTCCATCTCAGGCGAGATGACGCCGCCGACATAACGCAGCACCGGGTGCTTGGTTTCATTAATGCGTTCGGCCTGCGGGATGGCGCGGTGATCCATCCACACGATGACGTTTTGCTCAGCGCGGCCCGTGGGCGAAACGGTCACGGGCTTGTCGCTGGCATTGAGGCAGACGAGCGAGCAGGTGGCGTCGAAGCCGATGCCGGCGACTTGGGCGGGCGTGGACTTCGCTTGTTTGAGCGCACCCCGCACAGCGCGGCCGCAGGCGGCCCAGATGTCTTCGGAGGATTGCTCGACGAAGTCGGGCTGGGGTTTCCACAGCTTGATCGGCTGGCTGGCGGAGCCGAGCATCCGGCCGGTGGCGGTGAAGAGTCCGGCGCGGGCGCTGCCGGTGCCGACGTCAATACCGAGGAAGAGATTGGGGGTTTTCATGGGAAAGAATTGAAAGGCCGGCTCACCGAGCCCCGTCAGCGAAGACCTACGACTTCAGCGCAGGGCTTGGAAAGCCCGTCCTACAATCGAGCGTGAGTCAAACCTCACGCACGCAACGGAAGCCAAGGTTACCGGTGGCACTGTCGGGGGTGTTACTGCTGCGGGCGTCGGTGCGGTAACGGTTGCAGTAACTGGCGTGGCAGAGATAGCTGCCGCCACGCATGACGCGGCGGTCGCCGAGGGCCGGGCCGAGGGGATTTTGCGCGCGTGGACGGGCATAGGAGCCGGGATCAAACCAATCCCCGCACCACTCCCAGACATTGCCAGTCATCTGGTAGAGGCCGTGGCCGTTGGCGCGGTAGCTCTTGGCCGGGCCGGCACCGTAGTGACCATCCGCCTCGGTGTTGTGGGTCGGGAAAGTGCCCTGCCAGACATTCATACGATGTTTTCCTTCCGGCTCCAACTCTTGGCCCCACGGAAAACGTTGCTGCACCAGGCCGCCGCGGGCGGCGCATTCCCATTCGGCCTCGGTAGGCAGACGTTTGCCGGCCCACGCCGCATAGGCGGTGGCGTCATGCCAAGAAACCTGCACGACCGGATGATCCCAACGTTTCTTGATGTTTGAGGCCGGTCCTTCGGGATGTCGCCACGTCGCACCCTCCACCCGGCACCACCATTCGCTGCCGAGCACGCGCACGCGCTCGGTGGCGGCCTGTTGGGCCGGGGTGAGGTGACCGAAGAAAACAAAGGACCAGCCGAATTTTTCCGACTCGGTTTTGTAACCAGTGGCGTTGACGAAGGCGTTGAACTGCGCGTTGGTCACACAGGTCGCGTCCATCCAGAACGGATCGAGCGTCACGGCATGCACGGGCCCTTCGCCATCGGCTGGGAAACCGTAGTCGCCTTCGTTGCCCATGAGAAACTCCCCTCCGGGGATGAGTTTCATTCCGTCCGTGCTACTGCGGGTGATGCGCTGGAACACACCGAGGCTAGCGACAGGTGTTTTCCCTGCGGCATGATCGCGACTGGGTGAACAGCAGGAGTCTTTGGGATCGTTGGAGTGCATCAGATGTCGGGAGCGTCAGATCAATACGGAGCCCGCGATATTGAGCTGGATAATCGGGTGCATGAAGTGAGAGCATTACGAAGCTTGGGGAGCAGGGGAACCAAGAACGGATGCGATCGATGACGTCGAAATTCCGTTGAGCGCGGCCGGGGCTTCGCACAGCTTGCCGATCATGCTGTCCTTGTTGCGCTGCACCGGTGTCTGGTTCCTGCTGACGCTCGTCACCGTGTGCGCCGCCCCGCCCGAGAACTTTTCTCCCCGCGCGCTCACGCGTGAACCGGCTGCGCCGCGACTCGCCTCGCCGCTGGCCGGCGATGTGCTGGCGGATGCGGTGGTGACCGCTTCGCACCACGAGCCCGGCTACATCCCGGAGTTCGCCAACAATGACAACCACGACGACAACATCCTGCACTGGGCGACCAAAGTGTGGCCGGCATGGCTTCGCTTCGATCTGCCGGCGGCGCGGCCAGTGAAGGAAATTCACGTCTGGTTTTTCGCCGCCGGTGGGCGCACCCACCAATTTGTGATCGAGGGTTCGGCTGATGGGACCCATTGGCAAACCCTCGTGGACCGGAGCGAAAACCAAATCCCGGTTACGTTGAGGGCGGAGAAATTTATTCTGCCGGAGGCGGTAGAAATTCAGTCGCTGCGGCTGACGGTAACGGGCAGCTCAAAACCGGAGGACGGCCTGACACTGCTGGAGGTGGATGCGTTTGCTCAGCCGGTGCAGGCGGTAGTGGGCGGGGCCGTAACCGATATCCATCGGCGCGTGGTGCCCTCCGATTTGCCGATGACGACTGGCGGACAAAATTGGTCGGCGGCCGCGTGGCGCGGTGAACGGGTGCACGGACAATTTGTGGTGTGGACCGATGCACGGCGCGAGGGGCTGCGCGCAGAAGTTTCGGAGCTACGCAGCGCGGCGGGTGACGTGTTGCCGACAGCGGCCGCGCAAGTCCGCTTCGTGAAACAGATCCTAGCCGACAGTGAACTCGCGGGTGACCTGCTGGATGATGCGACCCGCACGCCGATGCCAACCGGCTCGTGGCGGGCACTGTGGCTGACCGTGGAGCCGGACCGTGCGGCGGTGCCAGGAGTCTACACGGGCGTGCTCACGGTGCGGGCGGATGGGACCGCGCCGCAGGAGTTTGCGCTCACCGTCGAAGTGCTACCGGCGATCCTGCCGGCGCCGGCGGATTGGAAATTCCACCTCGATCTTTGGCAGCATCCTTGGGCGATCGCCCGGTGGCACGACGTCGTGTCGTGGAGTGAGGAACACTTCCGATTAATGCGACCCTACCTTGCCGAACTTGCCAACGCCGGGCAGAAAATCATCACCGCCACCATCACCGACCGGCCTTGGGGTCGGCGCGACCATGACGACTACCGTTCGATGGTGGCGCATGTGCGGCACCCGGATGGGTCGTGGACATACGATTATACGGCCTTCGACCGCTACGTGGAGCTGGCGATGGATTGCGGCATCACGGGCCAGATCAACTGTTACTCGCTGCTCACCTGGTCGGGCCGGCTCTATTACACGGATGCGGCCACCGGGGATGAGCGGTTCATGCTCTGCGACACGACCGGGCCTCAGTTCGCGGAATACTGGGCGCCATTCTTACGCGATTTCGAGCGACACCTCGCGGCGAAGGGCTGGCTCGAACGCGCCCGGCTGGCGGTGGACGAGGCGCCGGCGCAGATGATGCAGGCAATGATGGAACTCGTGAAGCTCAACGCCCCGCGTTTGCGGATCAGTCTCGCCGGCAACCAGGCGCCCTCGCACTACACCGGGCTCGATCTGGCGGAGTTCAGCATCATCCTTGACCACGCGAGCGACGAGTTGCTCCGCGACATCGCCAGCCGCAAGGCCGAGGGCCGCATCACGACTTTTTATGTATGCCTAGACCCCAAGCGACCCAATACGTTTGTGAAAAGCCCACCGGCCGAGGCCGTGTGGATCGGCTACTACACGGCGGTGAACGGCTACGATGGCTTTCTGCGCTGGGCGTGGACGACGTGGCCGGAGAATCCGCTGCGCGACACGTCTTACTGGGGGCACCCCTATCTGCATTACCTGCCGGCGGGGGATGCGTTCTTGATCTATCCCGGTCCCCGCAGCTCCGTGCGCTGGGAACTGCTCCGCGATGGCTTCGAAGAGTGGGAAAAACTGCGCCTCCTCCGCGAGGCCAATGGCGGTGAACTGCCAGCGGAACTCGCGCAATTGCTGGAGCGCTTCCGCAACCCCAAGGAACTCGGCGATGACGGAACTATTATTCGCGATGTCCAAGCCATGCGCGTGGCGATTGAGGCCGCGGCGCGGCCGCTATCTCCCTAAGTCGCCTCCTTTCGGAGTAATGTCGGGGGAAGGGCGGGCGGGGCGTTGACCGGCCGTTCAGGGTGGATTCGCTGGGGTCATAACTACCTCAGCTGCCACGGCAGTTTCCCCATGTCTGATCGCAACCCCCAATCCCCAGCCGATGACGGCCGCTCCGTCATCGACATGTCCAAAATGAGTGAAGGCCAGCGGGCCGCGCTCCAAGTCACCGAGGCGGCGCGCGAGTCGCACGCCGACCTAAGCTTTGTGGCGCACCTGTTCATGGGCCGGTGGCGGCCCGATAAGCTTTACCCGGTCACCGAGATCGCCGCGGAGGAGAAGACGCGCGCGGACCATTTCCTCGCGGAACTCGCCGCGTTTCTCATCGGGCACGTGGACGCCGAGGCGATTGACCGCAGTGGGGAGATTCCGCCAGCGGTGCGCGCCGGTCTCGCGCAGTTGGGCGTTTATGGGATCAAGGTGCCGCGCGAATACGGCGGGCGGGGCTTTTCCCAGACGACTTATTGCCGCGCCTGCATGCTCATCGCGAGCCACTGCATGAACACGTTCGCGCATATGTCGGTGCACCAGTCCGTAGGTGTGCCGCAGCCGCTGATGCTTTTCGGCACGCCGGAGCAGAAGCAGAAATTCCTGCCCCGCGTGGCCGGGGGTGAGCTGTCAGCCTTTGCCCTGACCGAAAAGGGCGTGGGCTCCGACCCCGCGCGACTCACCACCGAAGCCGTGCCTGACGGGGATGATTTTGTGATCAACGGGGAAAAGCTCTGGTGTTCGAACGGGACCGAGGCCGGGCTGTTGATCGTGGCGACCCAGACCCCGCCAAAGCTGGTGAACGGCAAGCCGCGCGCGCAGATCACGACGTTTGTCGTGGAGGCGAATGCGCCCGGCATTGAAGTCCTGCACCGCTGCCAGTTCATGGGTCTGCGTGCGCTCTACAACGGGGTCATCCGCTTCACCAACGTCCGCGTGCCGCGGACCAACATCGTGGGCGGCGAAGGGCGCGGCCTGAAGGTTGCGCTCACCACGCTGAACGCCGGCCGGCTCTCCATCCCCGCCTCGTCGCTGGGCATGGCGAAAAAATCCCTCGCGATCGCGCGGGAGTGGGCGGCGGAACGGGTGCAGTGGGGCGTGCCCATCGGTCGCCACGCCGCCATCGCCGAAAAAATCCGGCGGATGGCGGCGCATACCTTTGCGATGGAGGCGATGCTCATAACCACCTCACGCATCGTGGACCGCGACAAGCATGCCGACATCCGTCTAGAGGCCTCGATGTGCAAACTCTGGGCGACGGAGAAGGCGTGGATGTGTCTCGACGACGTGATGCAGATCCGCGGCGGGCGCGGCTACGAGACGACGGAATCGTTGCGGGCACGGGGCGAGGCACCGCACCCGGTCGAGCGGATGATGCGCGACAACCGGGTGACCACAATCTTCGAGGGCTCGTCGGAGATCATGCGACTCTTTATCATGCGCGAGGCGCTCGACCCGCATCTGAAGGTTGCCGGCATCGCGCTCAACTCGGAACGGCCTTGGAGCGAGCGGCTCAAGTCAGCGCTGCAGGCGGCGGGCTTCTATGCGGTCTGGTATCCGCGCCAGTGGCTGCCGGTCGGCGGCCGCGCACCGGCGGATCTGCATCCGCGGCTGGCGCGGCATCTGCGCGCGGTGGCGCGTCTGAGCCGACGGCTGGCGCGGACGCTTTTCCATCAGATGGTGAAGTTCGGCCCGAAGCTTGAGCAGCGGCAGGTGTTGCTCGGACGCATCGCGGATATCGGCGGCGACCTCTTCGCGCTCGCGGCGACCTGCGTCTATGCGCAGAAGCTGCTCAACGAAGGCGACACGGCGGGGAAAGTGCTGACGCTTACGGATGATTTTGCCAGGCAGGCGCTGGCACGGATCGAGGGGAATTTTCGCGGGGTCACGCACAACTTTGACGAGACGGGCTACGCGCTGGCGCAGCAGGTCGTGGCCGGTGAGCACGCGTGGCTGGAGCAGGGGATTGTGTGAGCAGGGGCGGTGGTTCCGGCGGGAGCGATTCACAGGGCGGGGTGTTGCCGATCACGGCATGGCCAAGAAAATTTACGCACGTCGGACTTGTGGAGCGTGCATAAACTTCCACGCTGACCAGTGTGGCTGCCCCGTTAACCCCCTGCCGACTGATTGGATTTGTCCTGCTCGCGTGCCTGACCGCTTTGCCGGCGGTGGCCGAGCCCAAGCTCGCAGAGGCATGGCGCAAGGTTGCCGGGCATCTTTACACCGAGGCCGGCCTCGCCTTGCGCGGGGCGGATGAATCTCGCGAACGGGAACTGGCTGCGACCGTCATGCTGGCGGCACAGCAGCCGACGACCGACGAACGGCTCCGTGAAGCAGAGCGGCGGCTCGAGGTCCTTGCAGCGGAGACGGACGATGCGGTGACTGAGGTGGCGCTTTATCTAGCCGGGCGGTTGCATCAGGTGCATTTCCTGCGAGCGGATCATCCCCGGGCAGCGGAATATTATGAGACGCTCGCAATCCGTTTTCCACAAGGGCATTGGGCGCAGCTCGGCTTGGTGAAGCTGGCGCTGTTGCAACTCTACATGCTGCCCGAGCCCGGTGGGCCGGTGGAACGGCTGGCCAAAACCGGGGCCCTGCTGCCGCGGGTAACCCGGCCGCAGTTGCGACGCGACCTACTGATCGTCCTCGGTCGCACGCGGATTTTCTATGATCAACCGCTGGATGCGGTTTTGACCGATTTGCTCGCGGCCGATGAGATTGGTGGACTCACTGGTCCCGCGCAGGGTGAATTTCTGCTGCAGATTGCGGAGCTTTCGTTCTGGGCGGGTCACCTGCGGCAATCACGCGATTACTTCACCCGCTACCTTGAGCTCAACACGGCCGATCCGCGCGCCTACACGGCGAACGAGCGCTTGAAACAAATCGAGGCCCGGCTGATGGCCGGCGAGGAGGGCTCATCATGAAGGCCGGCTGGACGCGCGGGCGGATTGTCTTGTTGTTGGCTTTGGCCGGCTACGCCTGCCTGGCGTGGTGGATGTTTGCGCGCAAGACCGGTGGTCTTGCCGACAGTCGCACTACGGTGCGCATCGCGCACTGGCAGATCGAGCTTGGGCCACCTGATGGGCTTGAGGCCGTGATCAAGCGCTACGAGGAGCTCAATCCACACATCCGCGTGGAGCAGGTGAAGGTGCCGGGTCGGATCTACGCCCAGTGGTTGCGCACGAATCTCGTGGGCGGGACCGGCGCGGATATCATCGAATACGGCTATTTTCTCGCGGGCATGCAGGATGTGCCCATTCGGTTCTTCGAGCCGATCACCGATCTGCTCAACGAGCCCAACCCCTACAACCGCGGCACACCGTTGGAAGGGGTTCTGTGGCGCAACACCTTTCTCGATGGGCTCTTCAACGAGCAGATTTATTCCCCCGAGGTCGGGCAAATCTACTCCGTGACGCTTTGCCAAGTCACCATACGGTTCTTCTGCAACGAGGATTTGCTCCGCGAGATTGTCGGCGATGATCCCGACTTTCGCTTCCCGGAAACTTTTGACGAGCTGCGCGGCCTCTTTGCCCGCACCCGCGAATTTGCCGCCCGCACCGGCCGACCGGTCCGCTCACTGGCAGGCGCGAAACTCAACGCCGAATGGCTGCTCGATTTTATGCTGACCTCGTCGCTCCTGGCCGTGAGCGTGGAAATGGACCGCGAGGGCCAGCTCACCCGCTACCAGCGCAATGTGCAGATGGATTATCTGCGCGGCCGCTGGAATTATCAGCGCCCCGAACTCAAGGCGGCGCTGGAGCTGGTGCGTGAGATTGCCCAAGAGATGCGGCCGGGCTTCATCCAATTGGAACGCGACGATGCGGTGCGCGAATTCATGAATGGTCATGCGCTCTTCGTGGCGACCGGCACTTGGGACGCGACGAGCCTCATCCGGCTGGCGGACTTCCCCGTGAGCATCCGCCGCTTTCCGCAGCCCGATGCGAATGACCCGGTCGTCGGTGATTTCCACTATGGTCGCGCCGCCGACGGTTCCGGCCTGACGGCGATGGCGATGTATCTCAACAAGAACGGTCGCAATAAGGAGGCGGCGATCGACTTCATGCGCTTCATGACGAGCTTGGAAGCCGGCCAGCTCTTTATGGACCACAGCGGTTGGATTTCTTCGGTGCGCGAGACGGTCTTGCCCGAGTATCTGGAGCCTGCGCTGGGTCTGGTGAACGGCTACATGCTGGGTGGCGGTTACATGCGGACCGGGGCCAACACCGCGCACGTGTTCATCCAGAACATGTATCGGCTGGTGGGGCCGCAGGGTAGCGTAGCCGGCTTCATCGCGGCGCTAGAGCCCGACATGACCGCCGCCCAGCGCGCCGACTTACGGACGGATGTGCGCAACCTCACTAATGCCCTGCGCCCACAGGATGCCGAGGTCATGGCCGCCCGCGCCCTCAACCGCGTGGCGACGCCGACGTCCGCTAACGACCACCGTGCTGAATCGCTGGAGACGAGCCAGACGTTTTCCGAACTCAACATCTACCAAGGCCTGACCGTGCTGGTGGAAACCGCGCAGTGAACGGCTGGGTCGGGGATGATGGTCAGGATATTTTCGCCCGTTGATTCTGCCGTTCCCCGTCTCTGATTTCAGCAGATCCGGCCGCGCTTACCGGCCTTGCCGTGGGCGGCGGGGTTGGGACCGATCCAGCGCTCGTCAATCGGCTCGTTGGCCGGTTGGTAGCGCGTGTCGGTGGACAGGCGGACCCGGTCGGTCGCGTTGTCCATCGACCCGTGGATCATGTTCATCCGGAAGGTCAGAAAATCGCCCGGCTGAAAATGCGCGGTGAGCCAGCGCCCGCCGAATTTCTCACGCAGTGAGGCGGGATTATTGGACAGCCAGCCGGCATGGGTCCAACCACCCTCCTCCTTCACCTTTTTCACCTGCTCGGGCCGGTTTTCGCAGTAGGTGTCCACATCGGACTCGAGGTAATTTTTGATGCGTTCGGATTTTTTGTGCGAAGCCTCCAGTAATATGAGTGGGCTCTGCTCGACGGGGACTTCCCCGTAGGGAATCCAGCAGGTCAGGAGCCGGTGCGTGCCGCGCCCCATGTAAACCAGATCGCAGTGGGGGGAGGTGCCGTGGCCGCGGCCGAGCGAGCGCACCCAGATGTAATCGAAGTGCCGGATGGGGCCGCCGAAGAAGGTCTCGTAGAAACTCGTGATTTCCGGACCGAACACCACGCGTTGCACGTCGGGGTTTCCGCGGGCCAGTTCAGGCATGAAGGTGATCGTCTTATCCTTGGTGGCGACGCCGTCGGCCAAGGGGAAATCTTTGTCCAGCAGCCCGGCGCCATCCAGCCGTCGGAGCATCGAGAGACGCGCGGCCTGCACGATCTTCTGTGGAAAGAAATTGCGGAGGTAGAGGTAGCCATCGTCATCGAGACGAGTGCGGAGGGCGGCCGAATCGCCGAGCAGGTCCTCCGAGGAGCGGAGCCAGCCAAAGGCGGAATCGTTGGTATTGAGGGGCAGACCGAGGGCAGTGAGGGCGGGCAACGCGAGGGTGCTCATAAATGGGGTAGCGGCAATCTAGCGGATATCTTGGGAAATGGGTATGGCTGAATTGGCCAACGACATGTGCAAAATGGGAAAAGCCCGGGCGGCTACTCGTGGAGCAGGGTGCGTACCAGCGCGATATATTTCTCCACATTGATGGCCGTGCCGGAACCGATGGGCCGGCGGGCGCCATCGCGCGGATTGAGCCAATGCACCGGGCAGCCGGTAATTGCGGCGATGTCTGGCAAGTCGTAATGCCGTAGCACGCCGGGTAGCACCAGGTCGTGTGGCCAGGCGAATTCCTCGGTGTCGAGCAAGGCGGCGTAGCTGGCCGGTGCGTCGTGGAGAATGACGGCGGCAAATCTGCCGGGCAACAAGGCGGCAAGTTGGAGCGCGACCGGGCCGGCGGCGCCGGTCGCGCTGAGCACGGTGCGCGGGCGCGGTGTAAAGGCCTGCGCCAGTTGCCACGCATCCCGCAGACGTCCGGCTTCGGGTGCATCATCGAGCGCCGCACCCACGTAGGCGGCGAAGCGGTCCGGGCCGCCCCAATTGACGGCCTCGAAGGGCCGCGACGCCATCGCAGTCTCGCCACGACCGCGCAAGTCGGCGGTCAGCAGGCAGGCCTTGGGACCGTCACGATCAAGGTGCCCGATGACCTCGGTGAGCCAGCCGCCGTGCGCCAGACCGGCGTTGCGGCCGGCTTCGTCGAAATGCCAGAGCGCCGGCATTTTTTTACCCGGGTCAACCTGCGTGACCGGCACGGTAATGCCCGGCTCGGTGGTCACGAGCCACTCGGACCAGGTATGAAACCAAGTGTGTTGGCCGGGGTGACGGGCGGAAATCTGTAGCTGCGGCAATGTGTCCGGGATGCCGTTCAACCTGCGGATAATTTCGATCGTCGGCTTGGCCGGCCGCGTCTTGGCCAAACCGGCGGCGCGATCCCGCGTCAACGATCGCATATTCACGTCGGTCCGGGGCCGGCACTGCATCGCCGCGTCCTCGAGCAAGGGAAAATCGGCCGCGGCTGGCTCAGGCAGCGGCACGGTGTCTGGCAGTGACCAGTGCCGCCGCAGCCAAGCCGCGAATACCCTCGCCTGCCGCAGAGTGTAGGCGTGACCGCCTTCATCAGCCATAAAACGGAAAGCTCCCGGCGCTTCGACCGCCGCGTAGTGCGCGGCGATACGGTCCGCCTCGCGGGTGGTTTCCGCAATGTCGAAGATTTCATCCTCGTGTCCGGCCATCAACAGCAGCGGCCGCGGGGCGAGCGCGCAGCACAGATCGAAATCATCAAGGCCGTTGTGCAGCCGGCCGGGCATGAGGGTTTCCGGACAGGAACTGTAGCTGCGTTCGAGCACGAGCCCGGCCTGCGGCGCGTAGCAACAGGACGGCGCGATCACCGTGATGCGGTCGTCGAGCAATGCGGCGAAGATCGAGGTGTGGCCGCCGCCGGAAACGCCCGTTGCCGCCACTCCTTGCCGGGCGTCCACATCGGGCCGGGTGAGCAGGTATTCCACGGCGCGCAGCGCGTCGCCCACGAAGTAGCGGCTGGAGGTGTCGCCGGTGAGATGGCAGCGCACGCCGTCGGCGAAGTGATCGTTGCCCGGCTGTTTTTCACCAGCCATGCCGGGCGGGTCGTAGGTGAGGGCCGCGAAGCCGGCGCGGGCCAGATACTGACACGGCAACTGATAGGAGGGGCGGGTCTTGGCCGAGTGGCCCACCGACATGATGATGGGCGGGTAGGGCGGTGGCAGGTCGGCCGGCAGGAAGAGCGTGGCGTTCACCTCCCAACCCGGGTGTGATTCAAACAGAATGTTTTCGTAGCGAAAGCCCCGGCCTTGCCCCGAGCCCACCACGCGGGTCTTGAGCGGAGTCGCAGCGAGGACGGACTGCAGATCGCCGTAGTAAGCGGCGAATTGCTGTCGGACGCCGGGTCGGTCCGCCGCCCAGCGCTGGGCTCCGGCCTGCAAGGCGTCCAGTCCGTGCGCAATCAGATGGCGACGGAGCATCTGCGTTGGTTCGGGGAAATCAGGGTTCATGCGGTGGTGGTGGAATCCAGCCAAGCTGCGACCACCGGCAGATCAGCGGCGGCGAGGTCGAGAGCGGGGAGCTCCGCCGGGTCCACCCAGCGGAGTGCCACATGTTCATGCGGCTGCGGCTCCGGGCTGGCCGGCGCGAGCCGACCAACGAAGGGAATCATCTCGATCGTGACGGCATAGGCGTGGGGGAAGCGGGGCAGGGCGCGGGTGATCTCAAACTCGCACCCGAGCTCCTCCCGGATTTCGCGGACGATGGCGGCCTCGGCGGATTCCCCGGGCTCGACCTTGCCGCCGGCGAATTCCCATTTGAGCGGCAGGTGTTTGTGGGTGGGTCGTTGCGCGACCAGCACGCGACCAGCCCGCTCAATCACGGCGCAGACGACGGGGATAGGCTCAGGAGAAACCACGAATGAAATGAATGGACAGAAATCGCCGAAGGCTTCGAGTGCAAATGTGTCAACGGCCGTCATGAGACACGAAAATCCTGTGCAACTTTTCGGACGTTACCGGGTTTTGGAGGCATGACGACCTTGCTAAAGATTCTTGTGCTCTTGGTGCTCGCCGCTCTGGCCCTCAAATTTGCGCCGATCCTGATGATCCCGGTCGCCTTGCTGGTCGCCGGGCTGCTTGCGCTTTGGGCGACCGTTTCCTTGGCTGCGGTGGTGATCCTCACTTTGCTCATCGTGCTGCTGGTGGGCCTCAGTCCGATTTGGATCCCTGTGCTCGCCTTGGTCGGACTGATTGCCTTGTGCCGCGGCGGTTCGCGGCGGACGGCCTGACCAGATCAGCCGAGGTAAAAGGCGCGTTCGCCGGCCTCGAGCCAGGCGCGATGGGCGAGACCGCCGATCTGGCCGGCGCGTGGCGCTAGCACTGGCGTGGTCGTGCCGGTGAGTGGATTGACCAAGGTGCCGATGAGCGCACCGGCGGCGACTTCATCGCCCGGGGAGACCAACGCGGAAAAAATCCCGGCGGCGGGTGCGGTTTCGTAGTCGCCCGCGACGGGCGGCCGGACATCAGTCCCGGCTTGCGTCCCGGCGACTTGCGTCAATCCCAAGACCCCGAGACAACGGTTGAGCGCGTCGAGCAACGCGCTGACCCCGAGGGGATCGAGCGCGCCGCCGCCGCCCCATTCCACGCCGGCGACATGCTTGCCCGCGCGATGGGCTTCGCGGCTCAATACGCCGGGGCAATCGGGCACGATCCAAGCGCGAAACCGGGCATCAAAGCAGGTGGCCATTTTCCGCGCGGTAGCGCCGGCGCCCGCATAAATCCCCGCGAGCGGAGCGTGCATGAAGGCGATGCCGCCGCTGTGCAGGTCGATCACGGCATCGGCCGGCGCGATAAAGGTGCGCCAGACCGCATGGGCGAGTCGTGCGGTGGGTCCGCCGGCGGGATCGCCGGGGAAGGCGCGGTTGAGGTCGGCATCATCGGTCGGGGTGCGGCGCTGCCGCGCATTCCAAGCGGCGACGTTGACCACGGGGAGCAGGGTCACACGGCCGGCCAGCGCGGCCGGGTCGAGTTGTCCGAACCACGTCTCCAATGCCGCGGGACCCTCGTATTCATCGCCGTGCACGCCGCCGGTGACGAGCAGGTGCGGACTTGGCGTTCTGCCGATGATTTCGCGTACGGGCAGAGCGGCGAGGTCGGGCGAGCCGGCTGGCGCCCAGAGGCGGGAGCTTTTGTGCGGACCGGCGGGATTCACTTGTCGTAGTAGGGATTGGGATCGGTGCCGCGGGCGGTGTAGTCGCGGCGGAGCTTGACCGGCATGGCCAGGAATTCCTCGCAGAAGCTGAAGAGGTTTTTGAGTTCCTCCTCGGCGTAGAGGCGGCCCTTTTCCGCGGTGGCGGTGGCAGGGTCGCCCTCGACGCCGGAGCCGTTGGAGACGCGGGACCAGTCGTCAATAAAGGAGACCGGGCCGTCACCGGCCATGAGGTCCACCCAGATCTGCTTCGAACGTTCCGGCAGCATGTCGGCGACGGCTTTTCCCGGGTAATAGCGATCTGGGGCGATGTGCATATACCAGGACGTTTCAAACTCGCAGGCGTGGGCCATGCCGCCGACGGGCGTCTCACGGATTTTCGCGGCGAGATCGCGCGCGAGGCTCCAGTGGTTGATGGCGGCAGCGAGGGCATCGTCGTGTTCGTTGACGATCTTCCGGGCGACGAGGGCGCAGGGCATGGCGTTGGAGCCGTGGCCGTTGATGAGGATGATGCGCTTGTGGCCCTGCTTTACAAAGCTGCGCGCGACATCGGCCACGTAGTTGATCAGATGCTCGACCTCGACGGACACGGTGCCGGGGAAGCCCATGTTGTGCGTGTTAAAACCGTAGGGAATGATCGGCACGCTCATCACGAGATCGGGTCGGCGACGGGCGGCTTCGTCGCAGAGCCAGGTGATGATGCGGTTGTCGAGGTCCACCGTGAGGTGCGGGCCATGCTGCTCGATGGCACCGACGGGGATAAGCACGACGCGGTTGGCGAGGGCGGCACGGCGCGCTTCCGGCCAGGTCATGTCTTCAAGGCGGGGTTTGGGTTCACCGGGGTTCATAAAGGGATGGGCTAAAGTACGACGAGCCGGCCGTCGGCCCCGGCGGATTGCCAGGCGGCGTGGGCGACTTACAAGGCCAGGGCCGCGGCTGCGGCGGGCATCGGGGAGGGGCCACCCGTCGCGATGGCCTGCAGGAAAGCGGCGTCCGTTGCGGAGATGACGGTGCCGTAGCCGCCGTAACCGAGGATGACATCGTCGGGCCAAAAATAGCGGTTGGCCGCGCTGTTGTGCACAGCGACGGGGCGCGACCAGAGATCAACGGTGAGGCTGCCGCCG
>JBDNGL010000040.1:0-2500 GCA_041689285.1 Opitutaceae bacterium | reverse complement strand
GATGTCGGCGGTGCAAAAATAGATATCGTTTTCCTTGAGATCGAAGACGTATTTCGTGGTGATCGTGGTGCCGAGGAGATAGCCGCCCGTGGTATGAAGGACGCCCTTCGGTTTGCCAGTCGAGCCACTGGTATAGAGAATGAAGAGCGGGGTCTCGCTCTCGAAGCCTTTCACTTTATGCGCTCCCGGGCTATTCGCGATAAATTCATGATACCAACGGTCACGGCCTTCGACCATGGTGACCGGCGTATTCGTGCGCTTAAGCACAATCACATGCTCTACCGAGGGCGTGCCGGTCAGGGCGCGATCCACATTGATCTTGAGCTCAACCGCTTTGCCGCGACGCCACCCGCCGTCGGCGGTGATGACCAGCTTGGCTTGGCAGTCATTGACGCGATCCTTGATGGCTTCGGAGCTGAAACCGCCAAAAATCACGGTGTGGATGATACCAAGTCGAGCGCAGGCGAGCATGGCCACCGCAGCCTCTGGCACCATCGGCATGTAGATGGCAGCCCGATCCCCTTTGACTAGGCCGAGTGCGGCCAGCGCATTGACGAACTGACACACCTCGCGGTGCAACTGTTTGTAAGTGATTGTGCGGACATCGCCTGGCTCACCTTCGAAAATAATTGCAGCCTTGTTTTCGCGTGCAGTGCCAAGATGGCGATCCAAACAGTTTTCAGCCACATTTAATTGCCCACCAGTGAACCACTTAGCATGTGGTTCTTTCCATTGAAGCACCTTCTTGAATGGCTTCCGCCAGAGCAGAAGTTCTTTCGCTTGCCGACCCCAGAATTTTTCTGGGGTGTTGACAGACTCAGCATAGAGCTTTTTGTAAGCGGCTTCACTTCCAAGGTTTGCTTGGGCTTTGAACTCGGCCGAGGGCCTGAACACCCGATTTTCTCGGGAAACAGAGGTTATCGTTTGGTCTGTCACGTTGTGGCGGATTTAAGGGGTTGGGGACGCGAAACGCGCTTCTTATCCCGCCCAGAGTTTTAAGCGTCAAGCGCGGGTAGTGTCCTGTCCCAATATTTTGTATGGAAAAGAAAATCTCGTCCGCTCCGGCGGACACCTCCCTTCCGGTGGCCACACCTGAAGCCCAGTCGTCCGCTCCGGCAGCTACCCAAGAACCCGTGGAGCGTCCCGTCGAAAACACCATCCACGTCGAAGGTGTGCTCGATATTGATCTGCAACGTGGCGGCAACGGCCAGCTGCTCGATCTTTCTCGGGGCGGCAAACGTCGACCAACCGACACTTTTGTGCCCAAGGAACTGATCCGTCGCTTCAAGCTGCGCACCGGTAACATGATTGGCGGGACGGCGTTCCCTCCGGACGGACGTTTCTTGAATCCAAAGATGCGCTTTATCGAGACCGTTGATGGTGTTCCCCTTGAGGAACGTCGCGGTCGGTTTGATTTCACCACCCTCACCACCGTCTCCCCTGAACAGCATCTCAAGCTGGAATTGAAGGACGGCCGCATGACAACCCGCGCCGTGGATCTATTCTGTCCCATCGGCAAAGGCACGCGCGGCTTAATCGTAGCCCCGCCGCGCACGGGCAAAACCACCCTACTCCGCGACATGGCGCTCGGCGTGATCGAGAACAACCCTGAGTGTCACGTAATGATTCTCCTCGTGGACGAACGCCCCGAGGAGGTCACCGACTTCAGGCGCAGCGTGCCCGCTGAAATCTGGGCCTCCTCCAACGACGAGCAGATCGAGAACCATATCCGCATAGCTGACCTTTGTATCGAGCGCGCCAAGCGTCTCGTCGAAGTCAGCCGCGACGTGGTCCTCTTCGTTGACTCCATCACCCGCCTTTCCCGGGCGCACAACACCGCGCGAAACTCAGGTCGCACGGGTTCCGGCGGTCTCGATGTCCGTGCCCTCGAAAAACCCCGCCAACTCTTCTCCACCGCCCGCAAAACCGAAGAGGCCGGCTCGCTCACCATCATTGCCTCTGTCCTCGTTGAGACCGGCAGTCGCATGGACGACGTGATATTTCAGGAATTTAAAGGCACGGGCAATATGGAGCTCGTGCTGGATCGCAAATCCGCCGAAATGCGCCTGTGGCCGGCCATCAACATCGCCTCCTCCGGCACCCGCAAAGAAGAACTCCTCCTTGATGCCAAAGACCTCGAGGGCATCCATTTCTTTCGTCGCGCCCTCGTGCAGCAGAAAATCGAGGAAGCCACCGAGACGATGATCGCGCGCCTATCCAAGACCAAGACCAACGCCGAGTTCCTCAAACTCATCGCCCGTTGAAATAACCTTCACCTCACTCTTGCCGCCCTCACCGGCGGCTTCGCAACCCTACCCACTCCCTCCGAATGCATAGTTTCTCCGAGCAATGTCTCGATATGGCCCGCTCAATGCTGGCCCACAATCTAGACTCCATCCAACCCGATGGCGCCGTGCTCGCCGCCAACGGTGAGCAGTCCCGCCCGGATGAACCCGGCCATATTGTCTTCGCCTTGGGCGAATTCTACCGCGCCACCGGG
>JBDNGL010000039.1:0-24907 GCA_041689285.1 Opitutaceae bacterium | reverse complement strand
TTACAAAAAATTTGGCGAAAGAGCCCGCGAGTGCATAGTTGCCGGCATGAATCGCCGCAACTTCCTGCTTCGCTCCTCGCTCCTAGTTTCCGCCGGCCTGTTGCTTCGTCCCGGCCTGACCGCCCAACCCACGCCCGCTGGCGCCCCACCGGTGACCGCTTTTCACCCTCTGCGCCGGAATGTCGGCTACTTCACCGGACGCGGCGGCACCATCGGCTGGCTCGCCAATGCCGACGCCGTGCTGGCGGTGGACACGCAGTTTCCGGAAACCGCCGCGATCTGTCTCGCGGGTCTGCCGGGGCGCGGCGACCGCCTGTTTGATGCCGTGATCAACACCCATCACCACGGCGATCACACGGGCGGCAATGGCATCTTCAAGCCCGCGACCAAGACCATCGTCGCCCACACCAACGTGCCACGGCTCCAACTGGCCGCGGCCGAGCGCGCCGGCACGGTGGACCGGCAGGTATTCGCCAATGAAACGTTTTCCGAGGTCTGGCGCCGCGAGCTTGGTGACGAGATCGTCACCGCGCAGTATCATGGTCCCGCGCACACGAGTGGCGATGTGATCGTGCACTTCGAGCGCGCGAATGTCGTCCATCTGGGCGACCTGATGTTCAACCGCCTTTACCCCGTCATCGACCGACCCTCGGGTGCTTCGATTCGGAAATGGATCACGGTGCTCGAGGAGACGGTGGCCAACTATCCGGCCGATGCGATTTACATCTTCGGCCACGGCAATCCGAATTTCGGCGTCACCGGCGGACACGCTGAGCTGCTGATCTTCCGTGACTACCTCACCGGCCTCCTCGCCCACGTCGAAAAGGAGCTCGCCGCCGGCAAACCGAAGAACGAAATCGTGGCCATGGAAAACCTGCCGGACTTTCCCGAGTTCCACACACCGCTGCCCAACCGCTTGGGCATCAACCTGAGCGTGGCCTACGATGAGCTGACGGAAAAAGTCGGTTGAGCGCACCTCAGGGCCGGCGCAACACGGCCCGCACGGGTGAGCCGTCGGCCCCTGCGATTTTCAAGGGCAGCACGATGAGTTCGTAGCAACCGGGTGCGGCCGCGCGCAGGTCGAGATTTTCCAAGATCAGCAGCCCGGCCGCATTGAGCGCGTGATGTCGCGGCAGGGTCCCGCTGTCGATCTGGTCCACCGAGGGCAGGTCGAGACCGATGAGGGTCACCCCCTGCGCGCCGAGCCACGCGGGCACATCCGGCGCGAGGAGGGGGATGCGGTCGGGGAAGACCGTTTTGTCGTCGCAGACATTAGTCCGCACCAGCACGCGCGGGGTCGCGGCCCCATCGAGGCCGGCAAACACCGCGCGGGTGATGGGATCGTGACCGCGCGCATCAAACACCCGGGCCGGGCCGATGAGCCGGGCGGGCGGGATCTGGTCGATCGTCGCCCCGGCCTCGTTGAAGTGATAGGGGGCATCGAGGTGGGTGCCGGTATGGATGCTGCACGTGAGCCGGCCGACGTTGCAGCTGTAACCGTCCTTGATGGTGACGCTGAAGCCGAATTGAAACGGGATGTCACCCGGCCAAGGGGCGAGGGTGTTGGTGTGCGGATGGGTGATATCGATGAAGTTCATGGCACGAGGGTAGGGGTGGCGGGAAAATCCCGGTAGCGGGCGGAGATCATGATGGTGCGCAGGCGTTGCACGGCCTCGGCGCATTCCGCATAGGTCGTGTAGAGCGGGGCCGGGGCCAGCCGGATGATGCCGGGTGGCCGGTAATCCGGGATGACACCGGCGGCTTTCAGCGCTTGGCAAATGGGCCAGGCCGCGGGATGCGCGAGCGCTACATGGCCGCCGCGGGCGGCATCCTCGACCGGGTTGACGAAGGTGAAGCCGTGGCCGCGTAATTCATCCGCGATGCGCTCCATGAGGAAACGGGTTTGCGCGAGCGACTTTGCGCGCAGGGCCGGGCTACCGCCGGCCTCGGCGATGAGGGCGAGCGAGCCCTCGAGCGGCGCGAGGCTGAGAATCGGCGGCGTGCCGATCTGCAGTCCGGCCGCTCCCGGGGCGCGTTCATGGGCCGGGTGCATCGTGAAGCGACGGTCGGCCCGCACGCCCCACCAGCCAGCGAGCCCGGGCGCCCGGTCAAAATGCCGCGGATGGAGATAGAGACCGCCCACGGCACCCGGGCCGGCGTTGAGGTATTTGTAATGGCACCAGCAGGCGAAATCCACCCCATCGCGGTCGAAGTGATGGGGCACCGCCCCGATGCTGTGCGAACAATCAAAGCCGATTAGGATGCCGCGGGCGTGAGCCTCTCGGGTGAGGAGAGGAAGGTCGAGCAGCTGGCCGCTGGTGAACAACACCGCCGGCAGGAGGGCCAGTTGCACGTCGGCCGTGAAGGCGGCGATGATGTCGGCGGTTACCAAGGTGTGCCCGTCACGGCTGGGCACGAGGCGGAGCTGGCGGGCCGGGTCGAGTCCGCGCAATCGTAGGTGGCTGTGCAGGGCATGCAGATCAGAGGCGAAGTTCAGCGGATCGGCTAGGAGCGTGCGCCGCGGGGCCGCCGGATCGAAAAGCGTGGCGAGCAGTTGGTGCAGGTTGGCGGTGGTTTGGCCGGTGACGGCGACGGTGCCCGGGGCGGCACCCAGCAATCCGCCGAGCTGGTCGGCCAAAGTTTCGCCAAAGGTGAGCCAGGGCGGCTGACCTTGTGTCCAGCCATCAATGCCGAGCGCGGCCCATTCCCGCACCACCCGTTGCAGGCTGGCCTCCGCCCGGCGTGAGAGCAGGCCGAGCGAGTTGCCATCAAGGTAGATTTTGTCCGCGGGCAGATGAAACTCCGCGCGGAACCGGGCGAGGGGATCGGCCTGATCAAGCGGCAACGCGGCGGCAGCAGGGTCGGACATGTGGGGACGTTCGTGCAAACAGTGGCGGACGCAAAGCAGAATGCGGCGCGGCTTCCGGCTTGGCGCGGCGGGCTGTCCGTGCTGGGCTTCGTGCCACGCTCATGTCCACCGCCCTGCCGTCATCACCGGTCCATACCTGGCCGGAATTTCAACGCCGTTGGTCCGGCATGCACAATTTCCTCATGACGAGCGACTGTGTGCCGTTCGCCTTCAACCTGCCGCCGCTGGCGCGGGTGGTGGCGGAGCTGCGGGCTGATCCGGATGCACGCATCACGCCGGGGGTGAAGGGTGATCGTTTGAACCTCACCGACATGGCGGCGGAGTTTCGCGCGCAACCGGTTGCGGAGGCCTTGCAGCGGCCATTTGCGCTGGCGCATTTCCAGCTCGCTCGGTTCGACGCGCCAGGAAAATTTTTGCATGGCTTTACGGCAGCGGTCATCGAGCCTTGGCAGCGCGCGCTCACCACCGCCGGCTTCACTTGGGAACGTTGTTACCCGATTGTATTTATCAGCGGCATCGGCTGCGCGACGAATTACCATATGGATTTCTCGCACGTGCTGGCGTGGCAAGTTTACGGCACGAAACGTTTTTGCGGACTCCGCAATCCCGATCACTGGGCCCCGCGCGAGGTGCGGGTCAATTACGAGCCGAACGGATTCACGAAGCCGGCCGCGCTCCCCGAGGCGGATGCGGAGTGCTTCACCATGCGGCCGGGCGACGTGCTGTGGAATACCTTGCTCACACCGCACTGGGTGGAGGCCGGCCGTGAAGTAGCGATGAGCATCAACCTTTCGCACGGCGGCCTGCGGCTCCACGGCGAACTGTGCCCCCACGAGGCCGAGCTGGTGGCCCACCGTGGCACGAATCCCGTGGCCGTGCCGGCGCGCTAAATCCCACGCTGCCCCTCACGTGGTTGCGGATTTCTCATTGTTCGTAATACGAACAACGAGGCGGCGCTGGATTACACGGTTGACCTGAAAATTGAGCGTCATGTCCTCGGCGCCGAGGTTGGTCTTCGTGCGGCGGCGCGCTTCGGGGAAAGGCATGGCCAGCATCAGTTGAAGGCACTCATGAGAATGAAGTCCCCGCGCGTTCGGTGTCGCCGCCCGATGTCGGGCTTTGCTGGTCGCACCTCCGAATGAATGCTGCAGGGCAAAGGGCGGTTAAGGCTAACCACCCAATGCCAGCTTCACCGCAGACTTTGGCTAGCGAACGCGCACTAGCCCGTCTGTGCTGTAGCGGTCGTCTCGTCTTTGTATTTGCGGCCGGCGCCGCCCCATTTATCGCAGCCGCCCTCGCCGCTCGGGCGGACGCTGGGCTTCTGGACGTCGGTATAGCCGCGGTAGGCATAGGGATCGCGGCCGGCGACGATGATGAGATCGCGGTAATCAAAGCGCGCGTTGTGCTCGCCTTCCGGGGTCTTGCCCCAAGGCAGGCGGGACTCGCAGCTCATGAAGTGGTTGACGAGCGAGCGGCGGTAGGTGCCCCGCGGCGCCTTGTTGGGCAGCGAGCGGTGGAGCAGGTAGCCGTTGAAGATGACGACGGAGCCGGCTTCGACCTCGACCGGGATGGCCTCGTCGTCGCGGTAGGGAAAGTTAACGGTCTCCTCGCCGCAGTCGAACCGGCGGTCGCCGTGCCAATGCTGCTCCCAGATGATGCCATGCCGGTGCGAACCGGGGATGACCCACAGGCAACCATTCTCCAGCGTAGCACGGTCAATCGCGATCCAGGCACCGGTCAGTGAGCGGTCCCGGGTGGGGATGTAATCTTCGTCCTGATGCCAAGCTTGGCCGGCTTTGCCGGAGGCCTTGATGAAGAGCATCGACTGCATGCATTTCACGTTGGGGCCAATGATGGTCGTGAGCGCCGAGACAGTCGGACGATTGTGGATAGCGTGGACCATCACCTCGGAGCATTTATGCGGAAAATGGATGCAGAGGAAGCGCTGGAGCACGGAATCGTCCGGCTCGGCGGTGTCGGCCTTCGCATGGTCGGGCAGTTCCCCACGATCTCCGCGGCCGATGAGCGTGGTTTCCTGCTTGAGTTCCTCGACCTCGACCGGGGTCATCGCGTTCTCGAGCACGAGGTAGCCGTTGGCTTCGAAGAAAGCCCTGACGGCCGCGGGGTCGGCATCGGGCGTAAAATAGCCCGGCGGGCGGACCTTGGGAAACTGGTTGCGCCTGGTGCCGGCAAAGCCGGCGGTTTCGACGACGAGGTGGCGGGGCGGGGTTTCGAGGGTTGCGGAACTCATGGAGTGTATATCCAATACCATATAATCATGGCCTCTGCCAGCCACAGCTCGCTTAAAAACATACCCATAAAAATACGTGCAGCGAATTCCGCCCGGGTGCTGTTTGGTGACGTGGTCTATGAACCAAGTGGAACCTGCGGGCCGCGCGTGCAGCAAGATTATCAGTTGGTAGTGCTGGTGGAAGGCGGAGCGGCGGTGGACGTGGATGGGCAAAGGCGAGTGCTAGGACCCGGCGAAGTGGGCTTGTTTCTGCCGGGCAAGCGGGAGGTGTTCACCTTCGCGACGGATAAAAAGAGTCACCATACTTGGTGCGCGGTGCATCCGTCGTTGGTTTCGGCGGAGCTGGCCGAGCGGTGTCGGCGGGCTGCGCCCGTGCTGCCGGTGTCGCGGCGCCTCGATCAGTTGTTGGAGCTGGGCCTGTCGATGCCGTTGACGGGCGGCGCTCAAGCGGACGGTTTGATCGACGCGCTCGGCTTCGCGGTGCTGCAGGCCTATTTATTTACGGATACACGGCAGGAGCGTCGGGCGACGGATGAACCTGATGCCTTGCGGCGGGCGCTGGCGTGGCTGGGCGAGAAGGGCCACGGGGCCGTGGATCTGCCCGCGCTGGCGCGGGCTGCCGGCGTCTCACCGGCGCAGCTCGTGAAACTTTTCAAACGACATCTCGGCACGACGCCCATCCGCTACCTGTGGGAGACCCGCACTAGGCGCGGGGCTCAATTGCTGTGTGAGACCGGGCTCACCGTGGGCGAGGTGGCGTATCGTTGCGGCTTCCAGACCCCGTTTCATTTTTCGCGTTGGTGCAAAGCACTCCATGGAGTAGGCCCCAAGGCACTGCGTGTGCAGGCTTGGGGCGGTGCCGCCACGCCAACACCCCCCTGAAGTTTGTCATCTATTAGATGACAAACGTGGTTGGACGGCGTGCGGACTACTGTGTTGCGGCCTTGCCTCGGGCTGCGGCCGCCCTTGCATCACCGACCGTGAACCCCGCTACCCCGCTCGTGCCTGATCCCCGTCACCTCGCAAACGGTCGGTCCATTCCGGCCGGCTATTACGCCGACCAGCCGTTTGTGGTGCGCACGGATGATGGCGCGTGGCTCAATGTCGTCACCACCGGGGTCGCGCACGAGGGCTCCTCCGGGCAGAGTGTGGTGTCGCGGCGCAGCCCGGATCGCGGCCTCAGTTGGTCGGAAGGCGTGCCGCTGGAGCCGGCGGGTTCGCCGGAAAATTCCTACGCAGTGTTGCTCAAGGTGCCCGGCGGTCGGATCTACGTTTTCTACAATTACAATATTGATAATGTGCGCACCATCCCGGCCAACGATCCGCCTTACCCTGGTGGGCGTTGCCAACGGGTGGACTCGACCGGCGCTTTTGTGTGCCGTTGGAGCGATGACCATGGGCGCTCGTGGAGCGTGCAGCGGGTGGTGCTGCCGGTGCGCGAGTTTGTCATCGACCGGGAAAACCACGCGCCGCGCGGGATGCGCTTTTTCTGGAATGTCGGCAAACCCTTCATTCATGGCGGTGCCGTTTATGTGACGGTGCACAAGGTGGGCCCCATCGGGGATGATTTTTTCACGCGCTCCGAGGGGGTGTGGCTGCGCAGCGCAGATTTGCTCACGGTTGCGTCGCCGACCACGGCGGAGTGGGAGACCTTGCCGGAGGGCGAGATTGGTTTGCGCACCCCGCCGGGCGGTGGGCCGATTGCCGAAGAACACTGCACGGTCGTGCTCGCCGACGACACTTTCTACGCAGTTTATCGCAGCGTGGCTGGCCATCCGGTCAACGCCACGAGCCGCGACGGCGGCCGCACTTGGAGCGAGCCGCGCTATCTCACCTACGCCCATGGCCGGTTGGTGAAACATCCGCGCGCCGCCAACTTCGTGTGGCCCTGCGGCGGGGGCCGCTATCTCTATTGGTTTCATAATCACGGCGGTCGCAACTACGATGACCGCAACCCCGCTTGGGTTTGCAGTGGAGTGGAAATCGCCACTCCGGCCGGCCGCAGCATCGCTTGGGGTGAGCCGGAGATCCTGCTCTACGTGGACGATCCGCTGGTGCGGATGAGCTATCCCGATCTCCTCATCGAGGATGACGGCCGCTATTACGTGACGGAGACGCAAAAGCACTATGCCCGCGTGCATGAGCTTCCGGCGGCGTTGCTCGACGCTCTGTGGCAGCGGACCAGTCGCCGGGAGTTGCGGCGCGCCAATCTGGTCCGCACGCATCACGATCCCAAGGCCTTGGGCGGAGAGCTGCCGATGCCGCCCCTCAAGACCTTCCTTGATCGCGATTGGGGCTCGCCGCATTACGGCACGCAGGATCTGCGCACCGGTTTTTCGCTGGAGTTGTGGCTGCAAGCCGGCACCACCGGCGCGCTGCTCGACAACCGTCTACCCGATGGTCGTGGACTGATGCTGCACGCCACGGCAGATGGCGGGATCGTGCTTACCCTGAGTGATGGGTGCACGGAAGCGCGTTGGGGCAGCGAACCCGGACGGGTCATCGGCCAAGCGGCCCACCACGTCGTGGTGATCGTGGACGGAGGACCAAAAATCATCAGCGCGGTGATTGACGGCGTCTTTTGTGATGGTGGCACTCACCGGCAGTTCGGCTGGGGCCGGTTCAGCCCAAACCTGCAAAATGCGCATGGCGCAGCAGAGCTGCGCGTCGGCGGTGGCGTGAGCACGTTGCGAATTTACGACGCCGCGATTTACACCGCCGATGCGGTGGCGCATTTCCGCCTCGGAAACGTAATGGTCTGAGGGCGGGTTAAAATTGTGCCGAGTAGGTGATTTGTGACGGCAGAGTGTCTGCCGTGTGATAAGTCTGTGACGGACGGTTGCAGACATTGACGGCGGTTTGCCGGTGTGGCGTAGCTCGGTTTCAAGGCGCGCTGACGCCGCACCGAAACCACACCAACACCCGATGAAATCACTCAAACCTGTCCTGCTTTTTATTCTCGGCTTCGCGTTGCTGGCACCCGCCCAGCTGCAGGCCCAGGCCGCCACCGGCACGCTGGACGGTCGGGTTACGGATACTGGCACCAAGCTCGCACTGGGCGGCGTGCGCGTCTCGGTGACCGACACCGCGCTCGAGGCGTATACTAGCAGCAACGGTGACTATGTGCTGCGGAACGTGCCGGCGGGTATGCAGACGGTGGTGTTCAACTACATCGGTTATGCAGAGACCACCCAGACCCTCACCGTGGCCGTGGGCCGGGCCGCCACGCTCAATTTCGCCTTTGGTGGCGACACGGTGCAGCTGGACGACTTCGTGATCAAGGGTTCGCTTGTCGGCACGGCCCGGGCGATCAACGAGCAGCGGGCGGCGGGCACGTTGAAGAACATCGTGGCTTCGGACGAGATTGGTCGCTTCCCCGACCAAAACGCGGCGGAGGCGTTGCAGCGCATCCCCGGCGTCTCGCTTTACCGCGATCAGGGTGAGGGCCGCTACATCGTGCTGCGCGGACTGAATTTCAATTACACCTCGGTCAAGGTGAACGGGGGTTCGTTTGCCGGCGCCGATCTCGGTGAACGGGCGACCGCGCTGGACGTGTTGCCGGCGGATGCGATCGCCGCCATTGAGGTAACGAAAGTGCCCACGCCCGACATGGACGGCGAGGGGCTGGGTGGCCAAGTGAACATCAGGACGAAGAGCCCCTTTGACAGCGAAGGCTTCGACGCCAGCTTCAGCGCGCAAGGCCAATACGCCAAGCAGTCCGACAAGTTCAGCCGCAAGTTCAACGGCTTCGTGTCGACGCGTTTCGGCGACAACAAACAATACGGCATCCTGCTCTCGCCGACTTGGCAGTCCCGCAAGTTTTCGTCTTACAACTTTGAAACCGGCGGGGCGTGGAGCGAAGAGGCGTCGCCCACCGACGGGCGCGATTACTACGTGATCGAGGAATTGCAGTTCAGGGAATACATCATCGAGCGCGAACGCTACGGGGTGAATCTTGCCTTGGAGGCGCAGCCGGATGATGACACAATTTTTGGACTACGCGCTGGGTATAACAATTTTACGGATACGGAGGATCGGCAGTTGACGATCTTTGATTTTACCCAAGGCACCCTGACGGCGGCCGACGCGAACTCGGCAACCTACTCGGCGTTGCGGCGCTTTGGGCGTCGCCTGCGCATCCGCGAGAAGGAGCAGGAAGTCATGACGGTGACGGCCTCGCTGGAAAAGCGATTCGGCAACTGGTCGGTGGACGGCCAGGCTGGCTATACGCAGGGCGAGGAGAACCGGCCCGAAGAGCTTGGCGCCCGCTTCCGCCGCAATACGCGCGACAGCGTGATCGGTTACACGACCGACGGCCCCTACTCAATCGCGGTGAACCAGACCGCGGGCGGCAGCTTCCTGTCGCCGGCGTCTTACAACTTCCAGCGGGTGGACTTGTCGAATGAAACAGGCGAGGAGCGGTCAAACGATATCGGCTTCAACGCCCGATATGATTTCGCCACGACGCAGCCGACCTACGTGAAATTTGGCGCGCTCTACCGCGCCAAGGAAAAGACCAGCGAGGCCGAGGTGTTTGAATTCGACCGCGCGCCGGCGGACTTCACCTTTGCTAATCTCGCTGGTCCGGTGGGCGACTACCCTTACCTGCGCGTACCGCAGATCAACTCAGCGGCAGTGAAGGACGCGTATAATGCCAACCGCGCGGCGTTCACGGGTGAGCGCATCGTGGCGGATAGCGAGTTCGACGATTGGTCGATCGATGAAGACGTGACGGCCTACTACGTGATGGGTAGCACGACGCTTGGTCGGCTCAACGTGATCGGCGGCGTGCGGATCGAGCGCACGGAATTCTCGACTTCGGGCCGGGACGTCGATCTCGACACCGAGACGGCGACCAGCATCGCGGCTTCACGCAGCTACACCAACACGCTGCCGGGCCTCTACTTCCGCTATGATGTGAACGCGAAACTGGTGCTGCGGGCTTCGTGGTCCACCTCGATTGCCCGTCCCGGCTTCAGTGAGTTGGCGCTGCGGCGCAACATCAGCGAAGACGACGGCGAGATCTTTGTGGGCAACCCAAATCTAGAGACACTGGAGGCGACCAACTGGGATGCCTCAGTGGAGTATTACCTGCCTTCGTTGGGCGTGATCTCGGCGGCGGTGTTCCAGAAGGACATCGAGAACTTCGCGTATGAATTCACGTCGCCCACGCCGCAGATCATCAACGGCGTGGCCTATGAGGTGACCTCCTATGCCAACGGCAGTGAAGGCACGATCCGCGGAGTGGAGCTGGCCTACCAGCAGGAGCTGCGGTTCCTGCCGGCGCCGTTCGATGGGCTGGGCTTGCTGGCCAATGTGACCTTCTTGGACTCGGAGGCGAGCTACCCGACGCGTCCGGGCGAGGACGTGCCGTTCATCGGCCAGAGCGACTACGTGGGCAACCTGGGTTTCACTTACGAAAAGGCCGGTTTCTTTGCGCGGCTTGCGATGAACTTCCGCAGCGAGCGTCTGCGCGAGGACGAGCCGATCGGCGGCGCGGCCAACGAGGATCTTTTCGTGGACGATTTCTCGCAGCTCGACCTGACGCTGCGTTACCAGCTGACGCCCCAGTTTGAGCTCTACGCCGAAGTGTTGAACCTCACGGACGAGCCGTTTCGCGTGTTTTTGAAGAGCGACAACGGCCAGACAGCGCGGCTCGGCCAAGTTGAGGAATATGGCTGGAGCGCCAACTTCGGCGTGCGCTGGAAACTCTGATACAGCCTTGGCCATCGGGACGGCGGGTGTCAGCCTGCCGTCCTTGGCCGATTTTTCACCCATGAACAAAAACAATCTATTCCGCTTCCTGCTCACCGTGCTGCTGGCCCTGCCGGCGGCCGCCCGGGAGGCCCTGCCCGACCCCGACGCCAAAAATCCGGCGCTTAAGCCGCGGGTCGTGACGGCGCCCGTGCGCCATGACACCGATGATCCCGCGATCTGGGTGAACCGGGCCGACCCGGCGAAAAGCCTCGTGCTCGGCACGGACAAGGATGCCGACGGCGCGCTGATTGTCTTCGGACTCGACGGGGTGGAGCGGAAGGAACTGTCGGTGCGCGGGCTGGTGCGGCCGAACAATGTCGATATCGCCTACGACGTGCCATTGGCGGGCGGGAAGGTGGACATCGCGGTGGTGGCGGAACGGTATGCGCACCGGTTGCGGGTGTATCGACTGCCGGACATGGCGCCGATCGACGGCGGCGGCATCCCGGTGTTTGCAGAGGAGCGGGCGCGGGATGTGATGGGCATCGCGTTGTATTCACGGCCTGGTGATGGGGCGGTGTTTGCGATCGTGAGCCGGTCAGACGAATTTGCGCCGACGGCGGGTTATCTCCACCAATACCGGTTGGTTGATGACGGCACCGGGGTGCTGCGCGGGGTCTTCTCCCGGGCGTTCGGCGCTTGGAGCGGCACAAAGGAAATCGAGGCGATCGCGGTCGATCAGGAGCTGGGCTTTGTCTATTACGCCGACGAAAACACTGGCATCCGCAAGTATCTGGCGGACCCGGGGGCGGAGGATGCGGAAGACGAGCTAGCGCTATTTGGCACGGAGGGTTTTGCCGATGACCGGGAGGGGATCTCGATTTATGCGACCGGGGCGGGGCGGGGCTATGTGGTGGTGTCGAACCAACAGGCGAATACGTTCCGCATCTTTGCCCGCGAGGGCACGCCGACCGACCCACACGACCACCCGCTGGTGGCGAGCGTGCGGTTGTCAACGCTGGACAGCGACGGCAGCGATGTCACCCCCGTCGAGCTACCGGGTTTTCCGGGCGGGTTGTTCGTGGCGATGTCCACCGACCGCACGTTCCATTTTTATGCCTGGGACGATATCGCTGCCGCCGCCGGCTTGAAGCGCAAATGAAGCTGCGGGTTTCATCATTGGCAGGAAAGCAGGCGTGGTGGGTCCTCGTCTTCAGCCTCTGGGCGGTCCTGCCGGCTCTGGCGGAGGTGCGTTGGGTGTGGAGCGGCGGTCTCGGTCCCGAGGCCTTGCGCATCAAGGTCAAATACGAGAATTCGGCCGCCGGACCTCTGCGCATCGCACCGGATCATAGTCCGGCTGCTATCCGGGAAATCGCCCCGGTCAGCATCATCCCGGCTGGGACCGGTTGGGTGGCTGATTATCAGGTGGCGGGACTCAGGCCGGACACCGCTTACCATTACACTGCCGGGGCGGTGACCGCGCGTGTCCGCACCCTGCCCACCGGTCCCGCTTCGTTCACGCTCGCCTTCGGGTCGTGCGCGCAGACCGGCTCGGTGCATCCCGTCTTTGCCACCATCGCCGCGCATGCGCCGCTGTTTTTCCTGCATACGGGTGATCTGCATTACGAGGATATTGCCGTTAATGAGGAAGCGGTCTTTCACGCCGCCACCGATCGGGCGCTCACCGCCGCGACCCAAACACAGCTCTTTCGCCGCACGGCCGTGGCTTACATGTGGGATGATCATGATTACGGGCCGAACAATTCCGACAGTTCGTCGCCCAGCCGCGAGGCATCGCAACGCGCCTATCGAATCAATGTGCCGCATCATCCACTAGTGGCGGCGGCAGCCGGCCCGGTCTATCATGCCTTCACGGTCGGCCGCGTGCGTTTTATCCTGACTGATCTCCGCTCGGAGCGCTCACCGCGCGCCGTGCCGGAGGGCCCGGAGCGGAGCATGCTCGGCGCCACCCAGAAAGCATGGCTCAAGGCCGAACTGCTCGCAGCCCGTGACACCCATGCCCTCGTGGTGTGGGTCGGCACGGTGCCGTGGATCGGGGAAGAGCCCGAAAGGGAAGGGCAGGACCGCTGGACCGGTTTTACGACCGAGCGGTCGGAACTGGCCGCCTTCATCGAGCAGCACGGGATAAACAACCTCTGCCTGCTTAGTGGCGATGCCCACATGCTGGCGATTGATGACGGCTCCAACAACCGTTACGGACCGGCTGGCCGGAAATCATTTCCGGTGTTTCATGCCGGGGCATTGGACCGGCGCGGCTCCGTCAAGGGCGGCCCCTACAGTCACGGCACTTTTCCCGGCCCCGGCCAGTTTGGGCTGATGAAGGTCCACGATGATGGGGTCCACAGCTGCGGGTGGAGTGGAGTGGTCGGAATCACCTCGATGAGGAATTGGTGCGGCACTCATTTGCGGTGCCGGCCTCGTCCGCCCGGTAGCAAACACGGCGCAACTTCGCCTTGGCGTGCTGCGGGCGGCTGCATCGCAGGCGCCGTCGGCTTGTCCCTCGGCGCGCACTGGCGGCTGGAGGTGGGGCCGCGCGACCTCCCGGTGCGCTACTACGAGTCGTTCGCGGTGCTCGAAAAAGGCGCGGCGGTCACGGCCGGATGCGCCGCAGGTTGTCGCACACGATCGCCGCAGCGACGGCGGCGTTCAGCGACTCCGCCCCGCCGAAGCGCGGGATGGTAATGTAATCCGTTACCAACGGCCGGATCGCGGCGGAGAGGCCGCGGCCCTCGCTGCCGATGACGATCACCGCATCGCGATGGGGTGACAGGTGATGGACGTCCGTGCCGGTCAGGTCGCAGCCCAACACAGGCGTCGTCGCCGGCAAGGCGGCGAGCGCGGCCGCGAGTTCGACGGTGTGCACCGTGGCGCGCGCGAATGAACCCATGCTGGCGTTGATTACTTTTTGAGAAAACAGGTCGGCGCAGTCCGGGGAGAGCACGACGCGGTCGAGTGCGAACCAGTCGGCGATGCGCAGGAGGGTGCCGACGTTGCCGGGGTCCTGCACCCCATCGAGGGCGAGGGTGAGCCCTGCTACCAGACCGTCTGGCGCCAAAGGGCGACGGTTGATCCGCCCGACGGCCAGCACGCTAGTGGGGGTGGGGTAGTGGCTGGCCCGGGCCATTTCTTCCGGTGTGAACCTGTGGGTGGCGGCACCGTTCCAGTCCGGGGTGGCGTGGATCTCCTCGAACTGGAATCCTGCGGCCAGCAGCTCGCCCACGACCTTCTGGCCTTCGACGACAAATAGTCCAAGCGCCTCGCGCGATTTTTTGTCGCGGAGTGAGCGCAAGCGCTGGAAGTCGGCCTTGGTGGGCATGAAGGCAGTGTTGGCGGCGCCGGGGCGGGTGCAACCCTGCGCTGGCCCAAGCCCGCGCCAATCCGTTTGTCATCTATTAGATGACAAACAGAGCGGAAGATGTAAGGGCACATGGCGGAGGGGGGGCAACTTTGCGCGTGATTGCATTGCGACTAAAAATCCGCACTTTCGCGGGCTTTCTTATGACCACACGATTGGGCTGGGGGATACTGGCCACGGGCCGGATTGCAGGAATTTTTGCGCAGGGCGTCGCCCGCTCGCAACAGAGCCGGCTCGTCGCCGTGGGGAGTCGCACGGCGGCGAATGCGGAGCGCTTCGCCAAGGAATTTGCCGTGCCGCGGGCGCACGGTTCCTATGAGGCGCTGCTGGCGGATCCCGCAGTCACGGCGGTGTATATCGCGGTGCCGCATCCGCAGCACGTGGAGTGGGCCGTCAAGGCGGCGGAAGCCGGCAAACACATCCTTTGCGAGAAACCCATGGGGCTGAACCATGCCGAGGCGATGGTCATCAGCGAGGCGGCGCGCGAGCACGGCGTGCTGCTGATGGAGGCGTTCATGTATCGCTGCCATCCGCAGACGGCGAAGATCGTGGAACTCGTGCGCGGTGGTGTGCTCGGCGAGATCCGGCTCATGGAGGCAACCTTTGGTTTCAATGCCGGTTTCAACGCCACCTCACGTCTCTGGGCAAATGCGGCCGGCGGCGGCGGTATTCTCGATGTCGGTTGTTATCCGGTTTCGATGGCGCGACTGATTGCCGGAGCGATGAGTGGACAGGCTTTTCTCAATCCTGTTTCCGTCAGTGGTGCGGGCCAGCTTCATTCCGAGACAGGCGTCGATGTCGTGGCGGCCGCCACGTTGAAATTTGCCAACGGCCTTGTCGCGCAGGTGGCGACGAGCATCGGCGCGAGTCTGGACAATTCACTGCGGATTTACGGCTCCGCCGGCATGCTGCAGGTGCCTTCGCCGTGGATTCCGCCGAGCGAAGGTGTGCCGGCCAAGCTCACGTTGCAGGTGGGCGGCAAGACCGAGGAGATTGAAATCGTCACCCCCGCGGCGCTTTATGCCCTGGAAGCTGATGCCGTGGCGACGGCTCTGGCGGCGGGTCAGCGTGAAACCGCAGCGATGCCGGTGGCCGACACCCTCGGCAACCTGGCGACGCTCGACCAATGGCGCGCGGCGATCGGTCTCGTTTATGAACAGGAGCAGCCGCAGAACTATCTACACACGCACAGTCGCCGGCCGTTGCGTCGCCGTGCGGATGCGAAGATTCCTTCGGCCCATATCGCCGGACTCAACAAGCCGGTTTCGCGGCTGGTCTTCGGTTGCGACAACCAGATCACGATGGCGCACGGCGCGGCGGTTTGGGATGACTATTACGAACGGGGCGGCCTGACCTTCGATACCGCCTATGTTTATGGCGGGGGCTTGCAGGAAAAACTGCTTGGCCAGTGGGTGAAGAACCGTGGGCTTCGCGAGGAAGTCAGCGTGATCGTCAAAGGTGCCCACACACCTTACTGCACCCCGACCGATCTGGTGCGCGAGTTCAACGTATCGCTTGGCCGCCTCCAGATGGATTACGCCGACATCTATATGTTGCACCGCGACAACCTTGACGTGCCGGTAGGTGAATTCGTCGAGGTGTTGAACGAGCAGGTGCGCGCCGGCCGTATCCGGGCTTTTGGCGGCTCCAACTGGTCGCTCAAGCGCATCGCGGCGGCCAACCGCTACGCCGTCCGCAAGGGGCTACAAGGCTTCGGCGTCGTCAGCAACAACTTCAGTCTCGCCCGCATGGTGGATCCGGTCTGGGCCGGCTGCGTCTCCGCTGCGGATGCAGAGTCGCGGCGTTGGTTGAAGAAAAACCAGTTCCCGCTCTTTGCGTGGTCGAGCCAGGCCCGCGGCTTCTTCACGGAGCGCGCCGGCCGCGACAAGCGCGACGATGCCGAACTGGTGCGCTGCTGGTATAGCGACGACAATTTCGCCCGGCGTGAACGTGCGATTGTCCTAGCGCAGAAAAAAGGCACCACGCCCATCGCCATCGCCGCTGCCTATGTGCTAGCCCAGCCGTTTCCGACCTTCGCGCTCATCGGCCCGCGGCTCATCGGCGAGACGGTGAGCTCGCTGGAATGCCTCAAGATCACCCTGACGCCGCGCGAGCTGGCCTGGCTTAACCTAGAGCGCGAGCGTGTGTGAACCGGGCACCCGCTTCAACCAACCCAAAGTAACCTATTAGGTTACTTTGGGTTGGGGTTGGCGGAATTCCTGTTGTCAGGGCGGGCGGCTCCGCCAGCATGGACCGCAACCACCTTCCTTCATGAAACGACTCGCCCCGCTGGTTTTGGTTGCCCTGATGATTGCCGTGATCGTGACGCCCTTGTGGGCGGCACCAGCGGCGAAGCCGGCCAAAAGCAAGGCCCCCGGGGCGGAGCTGGCGCTGACGATCACCGCCGTGACGGGCATGGCCATCTCGCCCCTGCTCAGCGCGGGTGGTTATGGTGCCTACCAGTGGGTCGCCGCCAAGGATCAGACGGCCCGGGCCGCCCTGCCATGGTATGCGCAGGTGAGTTTCTGGCTGCCGGCGCTGGCGATTGTTGGGGCGGTGGCAGCTAAGGATTCACTCGGGGCGGTGCTGCCACCGGGTTGGGAAAAACCGCTGGATGTGCTGGAGACTGTGGAAAACAAGGCCACCGGGCTCATCGCGGCGGGCGCCATCATTCCGTTCACGATGGATGCATTCAGCAAGTTGATGGTCGCGCACCTGCCGGCGGTGGAGCCCAGCGCCGCCACCGGGCTGGCGATGATTCATCTCGGCGCGATTGATCTGTCGTGGTTGCTAAACCTGCTGACCGTTCCCCTCGGCATCGCGGTCTTTGCCGTGGTGTGGATGGCCTCGCACGCGATCAACGTCCTCATCCTGCTCAGCCCGTGGGGCGCGATTGACGCGGCGCTCAAGGGCGCGCGCACCGCATTGCTGGGGTTGCTCACGCTCACGGCCACGATGAATCCATGGGTGAGTGCCGCGCTCTCGATCGTGGTGATCATCCTCGCCTACTTTGTGGCGGGCTGGGCCTTCCGGCTCACGATCTACGGCAGTATTATCTCGTGGGACTTCTTCACGCTCCGCAGTGTGCGCTACCGGGTGCGGTCCGACGTTAATAAGGTCTTCACCGGCGGTAACCTGCCCGAGGTGCCGGTGCGCACCTACGGCCGGTTGCGGCAGGCGGACGCGGGGTTGGTCTTTGAATACCGGCCTTGGCTGGTGCTGCCGGCGCGCACAGTAAACGTCGCGGGCGACACGCTCTCGGTTGGCAAGGGGCTGTTTTTCTCCAGCGTGCTTACCGGCAAGGAGGAAACCTACTTCATCCTCCCGCCGCGCTACCGCGGCCATGAGGAAGAGCTGGTGAAAACCTACGGCTGGAACGGGGTGCAACCGGTCGGCCTGCGCAAGGCGTGGAACGTCGTCCGCGAACTCTTTGGCGGCGGGGCGGCCAACCGCCAATTCGCATGAAGCGCTTACAGACCATCGCCCGCTGGCTTGCGGCGTTATTTTTTCTGGTCGCGGGGGCGAATCATTTCCGGGCGCCGGAGATTTATCTTGGAATGATGCCGCCGTGGCTGCCGTGGCCGGCGGCGCTGAATTATGTCAGCGGTGCGGCGGAAATGCTTGGGGGCATTGGGCTGCTCTGGTCACCTGTCCGCCGGCTGGCAGGCGGGTGCCTCATCGCGCTGTTGATCGCGGTGTTTCCGGCCAACGTGCACGTGGCCCTGCAGGGACAGATGCCCGGGCTCGATGTATCCCCGCTCACGCTGTGGCTGCGCCTGCCTTTTCAGGCGCTGTTCATCGCGTGGGTGTGGTGGGTGGCCTTGTCAGGTGAAACTCATACCGCGCGGGAGTGAGCGCTTTTTTCTCCGGTAGTAAAATACGGTGCACGCTGGCACCCCATGAGGCGGCGAGCAGGGCATCAGTGATTTCCTTGGTTCCAAGTTTCGCCTCCAGCCGGTCGGCATCGTAGTGCCGCCACGCGGGGATGCCGGTCGGGGTCTGCAAGCCGAGGGTGCCAGGCGCGGTGACCGCGGGCGCGATCTGGGTGATGAAATGGAAAGCGCCCGGCGCCCGCGACTCGCGCAACTGGTAGTCGCCGGTGATCACGATTTTTTGACCCCGCTCCAAGCGGAGCGTGCGCGTCCAGCGGTCGATGGCGGCGGCGGCAGGTGGCGGCGAACACTGCGCCAAATTCCTGTCGGGTGCCGTTGACCACCGGCAGGTTGTGACACTGAGACTGCATCGTCCAGATCTCGTAGTGTTGTGGACTGAAGGTCGTGGCGGAGTAGGTCTCGACGCCGAGGTCGATGAGCAGCGGGGCACCGTCGAGAAAAACGACGAAGGAGCCGACATCATTGTGGTTGTGGCTCTGCTCGTTGCGACCGCCCTTGGCGGCGAGATAAAATCCGTCACTCGTGCCCTCCGCATCCCGCGCGACCATGACCTGCAGGTCAGGCAGCCACGGTTTCCCCAACGAAGAGGTCCACCACGGGCTCCGCGGGAAGCGCGCGGGGATCCGGCGGTAGGGCAAGACCCCATGGCGGATTTCCGGCGGCGGGTGCACCTTGGGCTCCTCGGAAACAATGTTGCCATAACCGCAATGCCAATCCCTATGAAAACCCTCAGCCTGAATTATCCCACCCTCGCTTGGATCCGCCGGTTGCTTCCGGCTTTGATCCTCGCGGCCGGGTTCCACGGCCTTGCCCCCGTTGCTCTCGCCGGCCCCATCGCCTCCTCAGAAATGTTGACCGACTCCACCCGCACCACCGACCTCGCCACCATTCAGCAGGCGCTTGAGCACAAGGTGGTGCAGCAGCGTCTCGGCGAACTCGGCTTCACCGGCGCGGAAATCCAGCAACGGCTGGACCATGCCACGGATGCGGAGCTACACCAACTGGCGACGGAATCGGAGGCCATGATGGCGGGGGGGATCACCGGCCTCGTGATCTCGGTGCTGGTCATCATCTTGCTCGTCTTCCTGATCATGCGCGTCAAGTGATTTGCCTTGGTGGTCTCTACAAAACGCCGCCTATGCCGTTGGGCCGGCACCGCGATGGTGCTCGGCCTAATGATCGTCGGGCCTGCGGGCTGCGTCGTAGCCGGTCCGCCCCTCGGCGGGCCGTCACTGGCGCCGCAATCCAGCACGCTTTTTCAATGTGGCCCCACCACGCTGGCCGCAGTGCTGGCGTTTCACGGTGAGCCGGTGCCGGAGGTGGAGATTTCCCGCGCGATCTACAGCCCGACCGCGCGCGGAGTGCTGTTGACCGATCTGGCCTGGTATGCGCGGGCAAGAGGGTTTCGCACGGAAGTCCGCACCGGCACCCTGCGGGAGCTGCAAGCCGCCCTTACCGCCGGGCATCCGCCGATTGTCCTGCTCGACCTCGGCATCGCCGGGGTGCGGCAGCCGCACTTCACGGCGGTCACGGGCTGGGGTGGAGGTCGGCTGCGCTACCTGAGCCCCCGGCCGGCGGGCGTAGAGCTTTCGGAACAAAATTTTCAACGCCAATGGTCTCGCGCCGGAAACCAATATCTCCTCATTACCCCGGCCTCCTGATGGCGCTGCTCGTGCTTGGCGGCCTCACCGGCTGTGTCGCGCTCGGTGGTCGCCCGGCCCGCGATGCGCTGACCTCGGCCGAACACTTGAACCTAGGCATCGCCTACGAACATGCGGGGCGAACCGACCTGGCGCTGCGGGAATACGAACGCGCGGCGACCGGGCCGATGCTCAGCCGGGCGCTGACCGGGCAGGGCAACGTTTACGCGGCGCGGCAGGAGCCCGCGCTGGCCGAGGCAAAATTTCGCGCCGCCCTTGCCGCGGACCCCGACCATCTCCACGCCCTGAACAATCTCGCCTGGTTGCTGGCGGAGGAGGGTCGATCCCTCGCCGAGGCGGAGCAATTTATCCGCCGCGCGCTGGCGCTCAACCCCGAGCCGCGCGCTGCCTACGAGCACACACTCCAGACCATTCTCGACCGGCAGTGACCCCATCCGCCCGCGATCGCGCTCCCTGCCGGAAAACTACGTTTCACTTATTAAGTGAAATGTAGTTTGGTGCCTAACGAGGGGAAACTCCTTTTGACTGGGGGCGAAATCTGTTTACCTCTGCGGTTAAATGTTGCCCGAAGTGCTCGAAATCCAAGCGGCTCGCTATGTATCCGGGGAATTGGCCGCTCCGGAGCGGGAGGCGCTTGAAGTGATCTTGGGTTTTCACGAGGAGCTGCGGGCGAGCGTGAACCGTCTGCAACAGGTGGTGGCTGCCGTGATGTTGACGGATCTGCCGACCATGGCTGCACCGCCGGACTTGAAGGAGCGGTTGCTGGCCCGGCTGCCGGATAAGCCGGAACCCGAGGCGTTGGTGGCGACCGACGCCGCCGGCCGCGTTGAGTGGGTCAATACCGCCTTCACCGCGATGTGCGGCTACACGCTGGCCGAACTCCGGGGCCGCAAGCCGGGCGAGCTGCTGCAAGGTCCGGATACCGATACCGCGGCGGTGGCGCGCATCCGCACAGCGCTGCGTGGGCGGCAACCGTGCCGCGAGACCTTAATGAACTACCACAAGGACGGCAGGACGTATCGGGCCAATATCCACATCGCGCCGGTCCTTGATGATGGTGGCGAACCGCTGTGGTTCGTGGCGCGGGAGCGGAAGTTGGTCTAAGACCGGGCGGTTCAATTTTTCAGGTCGCAAGGTTGCGTGATGCAGCGATAGCATCAGCTCTTGTTGGCTCTCGAGGTTTGCCCATGAGGCGCGCGTCGCCGCGGCCGACGAGTCAGTCCGCAGGAAATTTCTACGTTACTGGCGGTGGTCACGGTTCGGCATCACCACGATCAGGTTGCGCCTACGGCCTGCCATCCGCCGCCGAGCTGAACAGAACTGGGCGAATCTCGATGCGCAGCGAGTGGAGCGCGCGTGCCCGTGGGCGACTTACCGGCCGCCGAAGCTGCGCGGGCCGGAGGTCACGGTGCCGGTGAAGACGACGCCCCAGAGTGCAGGCTCGGACTGCATGCCGGCATCAGCGTTTGGCGCGAGATGGGTGAAGATGTCCTTGAACCGCAGGCTGCACTGGAGGCGGCGTTGGGTTTTCGAATCGATCTTCGGATTCAGCACGATCAGGCTCTGGTTGTAAGGCGCGCGGCGTTTCAGCGCTTGGGCTTGGCGGCGGGCCTCGCGGTAATTCAGGCTCCGGTCCTTGATCACGGCATCGAGTTTTTCGAGATCGGCGCGGGTCACCGGGCCCCAGAGCTTGCGCCACTGCTCCGGGGTCACGGTGATGGCGGTGAGGTTGACGAAGCGTTTCTCCGCGCCTTCCTGCCGCCAGTAGCCGAGGACGAGGATGAAGGGCTCCGCGATGTCGAATTGCTGGAGCGCGTCGCCGAGGCCGACGGGCGTGCCGTATTTCATGGCCTTGGGATTTACCGGCAGTCCACCGTGGCGCGTGTTGGCTTCTGCCGGAATATCCCATTTCTGCGTGTAGCGCGACGGCCGGTAGCCGTCGAAAAAAGTGTCGCTCACCCAACGTTCAAAGACGAGGCCGTGCGACTGCACCTCTTGGGCCGAACTGCCGACGGCGCCTGCAAGCAGCCAAGCCAGCGCCAGTAAAAGCCTGATGGGACGTGACCCCGTCATGACCGCAAGGGTGGTGACCCGTTGAAAGCGTGCGACCAAAAAACGCAGGGGAAAATAGCCGGTGGTGCTTTGCAGATTGAGCGATGCCCGCAGACCCGCCAACGTCCCGGCATGAAGGACCTCTCATTGCTGGCCGAGGAAATCGGCGTTGCTCCCGCCCACCTGACATTTTTCGGTCGCAACAAGGCGAAGATCGCGCTGGCGGCGCTCGCCAACCGTCCGCTGCGCGGCCGGTTGATTCTTGTCTCGGCCATCACCCCGACACCTGCCGGCGAGGGTAAGACCACGGTGTCCATCGGCCTCGCCCAAGGGCTGAAAAAAATCGGCCGCTCCGTGGCGCTGGCGCTGCGCGAACCCTCGATGGGGCCAGTGTTCGGGCGCAAAGGCGGCGCCACCGGCGGCGGTCGCAGCACGCTCACCCCGGCCCAAGACATCAACCTGCATTTCACCGGTGATTTCCATGCCATCACTGCCGCGAACAACCTGCTCGCCTCCGTGTTGGACAACCACCTGCACTTCAAAACCACGCGGCTCGCCCCGGCTGAGGTGCTCTGGAAACGCGTGCTTGATGTCAACGACCGTTCCCTCCGCTCGCTGACCACGGGTCGCGGTTTGCCCATCGAGCGTGAGACCGGCTGCAATATCACCGCTGCCTCGGAGATCATGGCCATCCTCTGCCTCGCCGAATCGTTGGCCGACCTGCGGGTCCGGCTCGACCGGATCGTGATCGGTATCACCGCGCAGGGCGACCCGGTCTATGCGAAGGAACTTAAGGTGACGGGCGCGCTGCTCGCCGTGCTGCGCGATGCCCTGATGCCCAACCTCGTGCAATCGATCGAGGGGGTGCCCGCCTTCGTGCACGGCGGCCCGTTTGCCAATATCGCCCACGGCTGCAACTCCGTGCTCGCGACGCGGATGGCGCTGGCGCATGCCGATCTCGTGGTGACCGAGGCCGGTTTCGCCTTCGATCTCGGCGGGGAGAAATTCATCGACATCAAGTGCCGCCAGAGCGGGCTGGCGCCAGCGGCCATCGTGATTGTCGCCACTATGCGCGCTCTCAAGCACCACGGCGGCACCGCCCCTTCAGAGCTCACGCGGCCCGATGTCGCCGCCGTCGAGCGCGGGCTCGACAATCTCGCCGCTCATCTGGCCAGCGCTAAAGCCTTCGCCCGGCCGGTGGTCGTCGCGATCAACCGCTTCAATACCGATGCGCCGGAGGAACTCGCAGCCGTGCAGGCATTCTGCCGCACGGAAGGCGTGCCGTGTGCGGTCGCCGATGTCTTCGGGCAGGGCGGAGCGGGCGCCACTGAGCTGGCGGAAACCGTGGCGGCGACTCTGTCGGCGGAGACGCCGCCCTTACCCTTTCTCTACCACGACGATGAGCCGGTGGCGCAAAAGCTGCACACGGTCGCGACCCGCATGTATGGGGCCGATGGCGTGATGCTGACCGAGGCAGCGCAGGCCAAGCTCGCCCTCTTCACCAAGGGTGGATTTCACCGGTTGCCACTCTGCATGGCGAAGACACAGGACTCACTCTCCGACGACCCGAAGTTAAGGGGGCGGCCGCGCGGTTTTACCGTCACGGTGCGCGATTTCGAACTCGCCAACAGTGCCGGTTTCCTCGTCGCCCTCACCGGCCAGATGATGCGCATGCCGGCATTGCCCCGCGTGCCGGCGGCCGAGCGCATTGATGTCGATGTCGACGGCCACATCACCGGTTTGTGACTTTCGACGGTCCTGCGAAGTGCTGTTCACCTCCGACTGCAGCGGGGTGTGGCAGATTTACTCCGTGCCGGCAGCGTAGACCTTCCAGATCTATCATATTATGAAAATCGCCGAAGTTCTCACTCCGTTATCCGACCACCATCTCGCGCTGGCCGCCCAGATCGGGTGTGATGAGATCGTGCTGCGTTGTCCGCAGGAGGATCTGAACACCCTTGGGCAGGACGTGGCCCGGGTGGAGGCGCGCGGGATGAAAGTTTCGGTGGTCGAGGGTTACCTGCCGATGGGGAGCCTAAAACTGCGCTCGCCCGGCTGGGAAAACGACCTACAGCGGATGCGGCAGCTCATCACCCTCATGGGCCGACTGGGCATCCGTATCCTGTGCTACAACTTCATGCCGTCCGGCGATTGGGTGCGCACGAAGGTGCCGCACACCGAGCGGGGAGGGGCGCTGGTCACGGCCTTCGATCTGGCGCAGGTGGAGGATCCGCATCCGGGCAAGCTAGTCTTCATCGAGGAGGCGCAGTTGTGGACCAACCTCGGTTTGTTTCTGGCTGAGCTGCTGCCTTGGGCGGAGCAGCACGGCGTCGAGCTTTCGATGCACCCGGATGATCCGCCGCTCAGTCCGCTGTTTGGCTACGGCCGGATCATGACGAGGGTCGCGGCGTTTGACCGTCTGCTGAACCTGTCGGCGAGCCCGGCGAACAAAGTCTGTTTCTGCCAAGGTAATTTCAAGGCGATGGGCGCCGACATCCCGGCGACGATCCGGCACTTCGGTGACCGGATAAATTTTGTGCACTTTCGCGATGTGGCCGGGACGGTGCCCAGTTTCCGCGAGACCTTTCACGACAACGGACCGACGAACATGGCCGAGGCGATCCGCAGCTACCTCGACATCGGCTTCACCGGTCCAATCCGCAGCGACCATGTGCCGATGCTGGATGGCGAGACGGGTGAACCGGGCTACACGATGCAGGGCCGCCTATTTGCCGTCGGCTACATGCGCGGCCTGCTGCAGGCCGCGCAGTCGAGGTAGTGGTTGCACTTCATCCCCTCGGAGTTGTGGGTGCTGCGGCTCGTCGTCGACCCGAGATTTACGTAAGCTCTGGTGGCTTGGTTGGACGATGCCGCCGCTGACCCGAGAACGAGAAAGAGTACGCCAACGCGGGTCTAGCGGTTACAACGAAAAGGCGGCCCGCCTCAGTCGGTGAGGAAGGTGCGGAGGGGCGCGGCAACAACCTCGAATTCGCGGTCGGCGGCGGCGACCGCGTCGGCGGTGAGGGCGGCTCCGTTGGGTTGCTCGAGTCGTTCCTCGTAGTGGGCCATCATTTCGGAGAGGGCGACGGCACCCATGTGGTGCGAGCT
>JBDNGL010000038.1:0-5835 GCA_041689285.1 Opitutaceae bacterium | reverse complement strand
TGGTGCACCGCCGACATCGGCTGGATCACTGGACACAGCTACGTGGTTTATGGGCCGCTTGCCAATGGTGCGACTGTCTTGATGTATGAAGGCGCACCAAATCACCCTGAGCCCGACCGCTTCTGGGATATTATCGACCGCCACGGGGTGACAATTTTCTACACCGCACCGACCGCCATCCGCGCCTTTATGCGCTGGGGTGACGACTACGTGAAAAAACACAGTCTCGCATCACTGCGTCTGCTCGGGTCGGTGGGTGAACCGATCAATCCGGAGGCGTGGATGTGGTATCACGTGCAAATCGGGAAAAAACGCTGCCCGATTGTAGATACGTGGTGGCAGACCGAGACCGGCGCCATCATGGTCTCGCCGTTGCCAGGCGTCACCCCTACTAAACCGGGCTCCTGCACGCGCCCATTCTTCGGCGTGGTGCCCAAAGTGCTCGACGAACATGGGGTGGAGGTTCCACGGGGCTCGGGCGGTAAACTCTTTTTGACCCAACCTTGGCCCTCGATGCTACGCACGCTTTGGGGTGATGATGACCGCTACAAGAAGCAGTATTGGAGCGAGATCCCCGGCCTGTATTTCTGCGGTGACGGGGCCCGGTTCGACAAAGATGGTTATCTGTGGGTGGTCGGGCGCATTGACGATGTGCTCAATGTTTCCGGTCACCGTATTGGCACGGCGGAAGTTGAGAGTGCCTTGGTCGCTCACCCAATGGTGGCCGAAGCAGCCGTGGTCGGTCGGCCCGATGAACTCAAGGGGCATGCACTGGTGTGCTTTGTTTCACTCAAGGATGGCCACAAGCCGTCACCCGAGCTCAAGGAGCAACTTCGCGCTCACGTGGCCAAGGAGATCGGTGCTCTTGCCCGGCCGGATGACGTGCGCTTTGCTGCCGGGTTGCCGAAAACCCGCAGCGGGAAGATCATGCGGCGCATCTTGAAGGAGATTGCCTCCGGCAGCACGGTCAAAGGCGATATCAC
Source organism: Opitutaceae bacterium (assembly GCA_041689285.1). Taxonomy (GTDB): domain Bacteria; phylum Verrucomicrobiota; class Verrucomicrobiia; order Opitutales; family Opitutaceae; genus UBA2377. The sequence continues at coordinate 4,852 of JBDNGL010000038.1, read as the reverse complement.
CACCCTGGAGGATTTCAACGTCGTGGCCGCGCTGCAGAGCGAGGAATAAACCCGGCCGCAAGGCAGAGGACTGCTGCTGGCTCCCATCCAACTGGGGTCTGCCGTTTCCATTTGCGGCGTGACCCTAGCTGCGTCATTTTCAGCTTCATGTCCGGCCTTGATGGTCCTTCCGGCAGACGTTGCTCACGTGAGCGTGGCTTCACTCTGATTGAACTGCTCACGGTCATCACGATCGTCGCGATTCTTTCGAGCATAGTTTTTGGACTGGGTCGGCGCGTGAGCGAGGGTGGCCGGATCAGCCGGGCCAGCGCAGAACTCGCAACCCTGTCCGTGGCATTGGAAGGCTACCGGCAGGTTCACGGTGATTATCCGCGAACAGATGATGCCGCACAGATGCTGCAGGCTCTCATTGGGCGACGCGACCCGCTGATGAACCAGATGCAGAGTCGCGCATTGTTGGACCCAGCCGCGTTCGTCACGGAAAGGCAAGGGGATCCCTTCATGGATGAAGGGATCCGGCTCACTGATCCTTGGGGTCAACCCTATCGCTACACACATCGGTCTCTCGCGTTTTGGACCAATGCCAGCTATGTGCTCTACTCCGCAGGACCTGATGGCGTTGCTGACCAGACCTTGGTGGCGGGCGGCTATCCGGATTTGGGCGCGCCTTTAAATCACGACAATATTTATGCAAACCGCTGAACCATGAAATTGGGTCAACGCCATTGTTCTTCGCGCGGATTTACGCTAATCGAGCTGCTCGCGGTGATTGCAGTCATTGGCATTCTCGCGGGAATACTGATTCCCACGCTCAGTGCGGTTCGCGTATCGGCCAACAAGGCGAAGACCAAGGTGCAGTTCATGCAGTGGGCCGCAGCCATAGAATCATTCCGGGGGGAATACGGATACTACCCAGTTATGCACAACTTGGGGCTGGTCAATCCGCCCGGTCAGAGCACAGACCCCGCGACATTGCATATTTTCCATGACTTGCTGGCGGGACGCCGGCGAAATCTTGCGGCACTGCCAGTTTACACCGTGGCGACTCCGTTGGCGCCCGAGGCCCAAAACCGCAAACGCATCGTATTCTACTCGTTTGCAGAGTCTGACTTTACTCCCGCCACGTCACTGGCGCCGAATCTAATCCGCGATGCCTTTGAAAACACGACCATAGCGGTGTTGGTTGATCGCAACCTCGACGGGGTCATCCGGATCGGTGTCGGCGGCGATTATCCGGCCTTGCCCACCGTGGCCGGAGTCACCCCGTCGGTCGTGGATTTCCCTGCTGCGGGTGTCCGCGCGGGCGTGATCTTTTATGCACTAGCTCCGGGTGCCAATGTCGCACAGCCGAATTTTATCTTTAGCTGGAAATAACAATGCCAAATCGTCGTCGCGGATTCACGTTGATTGAGTTGATGGTGGTGATCGGCTTGATCGCCGGGCTGGCATTTTTCTTCGTGCGTGGAGTGGCCGATGGAGGTCGTAACACCGCCTTGCAATCGGGACAGGCGACCATCGCTAATCTTTTGATCGTGGCGAGAACCCAAGCTTTGGCGGCAGGTAATCGCACGCGGATACTAGTGCATCATGATCCAGCGAGTGCTCTTGCCAGCGAGCGTTACCTGCGTTTTCTCGCGCTCGAAGAATTGCGTGGCGGGGCCTGGCACACGCTACAAACGATCTTATTGCCAGCAGGGATTTATGTCGTGCCGCACCAAAATCGGACTCCGTCAAATCTCTATGATGCGTCGGGGCCATGGGTGAAAGTCAACGGCAGTCGGCTGCACTCGTCATGCCTTTCAAGTCCACTGATTTCTCGGGCTGTCAATACAACGGTCCAAGAGGCTTGGGTTGAACTTGTATTCACTTCGCTGGGAACGCCGCAGAATTCAGGTTTCTTGGTTGTGGCTACCGGCGCACCGCAGTCCCCGGGGAGTTTCGCCGATGGTGCGCCAATCATGCTAAAAAATCAGGATGCCGTCCGCGGCCTGCAGCTCAGTGCCTATGGGCTGAGTCTGTTGATCAATGAGCGCACGGGATTTTAGGTGAGCATGACACTACGACGCGGATTTTCCTTAATCGAGGTCGTGGTCGCCACCGGTTTAGTGGCGGTCGGTGTTATGGTCGTGCTGGGTTTACTGGCGAATCTTTCCCGACAATCCACCGATGTCGCGGATCGTCAAATCGCCGTCCAAATGCCCACGGGGGTCGCTGTGGAGCTGCGACGGCTTGCAGGTCAATTGGATGTTGATCGACTCGCCTCCATGATACCGGTTATGTCCGGCGGTGCTGACGAGGGATTATTACTTGTGGCATCCCGTGACGGAGCCTACCTCCGCATCCTTGATGCTGCGACTGCCCGCGACCAATATTTCCTTTTGGAAGTCCGTCGTTTTCCAGCTGGCCCCTTGGCTTTCACGCCAGAAATGGCCGCACTACCTCTGAACATCCGGGTGTCATGGCCTTATCGACCGGGCACACCCTCCGGCCCGCTCCCCGTAGTGCCATCCGGTGATCGGCAGAACTTTATTTTCAATCTAGCCCTCACGCGATGAATCCGCGGAATCAGTGGCGAGGTTTCACCATTTTAGAGCTCTTGGTGGCTGCGGTCGTCACATTGATCTTGGCGGGTATCATGCTGAGGGTGAGTTCTGGGGCGTTGGAACTTTGGCGAAGATCTCAGGGTGATTTCACCGCAGCAACGGAAGCGATGGTGGCTTTGGATTATTTGGAACGCGACCTCCAGTCGGCACTCTATCGTGAGTATGGTGGCACATGGTTGGCCGTCTCCGTGAGCAACAACCCCGCTGTGCTTGCGAACCGCGGCTGGCTGCTCGCGGATGCGTTGCGCCACAAGCCGGCCACAATTGAGAGTTTGCGCCTGTTGCCTGAACCAGATGCGACTGGCGGGCGGCAGCTCCGCGATGCGCGATTCGGACTGACGGGAGCTTGGCTACGGTTGGTCGCTTCAAGCACTGAATCAACGAACGAACTGGGTTTGCCCAGAGTGATCGCCTACCAAATCGCGCGCCGCCCAGTGCGGGGCGGAATGGATGCCACTAACCCTGCGGCGGTTCACTACACGCTCTATCGTTCGGCGATTTCAAACCAAAACACCTTCACTACTGGTTACGACTTGGCTGCGGGCGCGTATGCCAGCACGGGAAATAATCCTAGCGTGCAACGGGCACCATCCACGGTGACAAATCCCAACTCACTCGATGTGCTGGCGAACAATGTGATTGATTTTGGCATTTGGTTGTATGCGCGCCAGCCGGATGGCGACTTGCGGGCCATCTTCCCGATTAATGCCGATGATCACTCGCATGAGGCGATTGGTCTACCCGATCCGCCTGATGAACGCCGCATGCCGGAAGTGGCGGACGTTATGTTGCGTATATTATCGGAAGATGGTGCGGCGTTGATTAGTGCCATTGAGACCGGCTTAAGTTCACGCCCGCCGGAGTATGCCACGGATGCGGCTTGGTGGTGGGCCGTGGCAGAAGCCAACTCACAGGTCTGGACCCAACGCATTGAGATCATCGGAGGACACCCGTGAACAAACGTCCATCCCATGGCTTTGCGCTCGTGCTCGTCATCGCCTTGCTTGGGCTCCTCGTGCTTGTGACCTACGCACTTTCGGTGCTGGGACGTGTCAATGCGCAACTCGGCACGACCACGGGTTATCGAATTCAGGCGAGGCAAAATGCGCTAATGGGACTAAAGCTGGCTTTGGGCGAATTACAGCAGCATGCGGGGGCTGATGATCGTATCACTGGTATGGCCGGCATCAGCGGTGTGCCGGCCGGAGGCAACAATTCAGGGAGGCATTGGAGTGGTGTTTGGACAGGCGATGGACAATTCGTGCGCTGGCTGGCATCAGGAGGCGAGACTGGCTCGATCCCGCCAATGCCAGACGGAGCCGCGATTGCGCTCGTGGCGGCAAACTCCTTGGGCGCCAGTGTCACTGATCGTGAGCATGCGCGCGTCCTTCGGCGTCAGGTCACGATCTTGAATCAAACTGGAATGCCCCAAGTTCCGGGAAACTATGCTTATTGGGTCGGTGATGAAGGGGTGAAACTGAGTCTGACAATTCCCGAAGCGGAGGCAGTCGTCCCTAACTTAAAACACGCGATCAATCTACATTTTAGCGGAGTATCTCCTGATTCTCCCGTGCTCGCGAAATTACTGGCATACGAGCAAGTGAATCTAGTCGGTGCCACCACGATTCAGCGTCAAGGTGGCTTCCACAGTCATACACTCACGCACCGGAGGGTTGTTGGTAATGTTCTGCTGGCGGGTGGTTTGAACGTGAATTCCAACTCTGTGCGCTACTGGATAGGGGTGGGTGCTACATTTGTCCGCTTGAATCCAAGCGCTGGAGCTAACCTCAGTCCGACAGGTTTCGGGACAGCAGCCGCGGCACTGCCGGGGCGGCCATTTGTAGTGGTCGGGGAATTCATTGACGCAATTGCTATCTATCTCATTGGCAATGGTGTCTCGGTGGCGGAGTTCATTGCCACCATGCAACCGTGGTTCACAGCTCGCTCGGATACGTTCCGGATCCGGGCATATGGGGATGCAGTCAACCCCATAGACGCGACCCAAGTCGAGGCAGTCGCTTATTGTGAGGCCGTTGTGCAACGCACCGTCGAAGAGATACCCGGTTTTGGCCGACGCTTCGTGATTACATATTTCCGCTGGCTGACACCGGACGAAATCTAGTCCGCCTGCGTTGGCTCCCGAGCGGCGAGAAAAAACTTGTGGATTATTTGATAAAACTGTGGCTTCTACGCGGTTCCTCAGACGCCAGAGTAGCTCAGTGGTAGAGCAGGGGACTCATAAGCCCTTG
>JBDNGL010000037.1:0-3886 GCA_041689285.1 Opitutaceae bacterium | reverse complement strand
GCCGCCGGCCTGCGCCGCCCGGCCGAGGCTTTGGGCGCGATCTCCACCGCCCGGACCGCGTTGGCCAAGCCGGAGCCGCAGTGCGCCTAGGTAGCGGGCGGATAATCCTTGGCCGAATTTTTTAGCCGCGCTATTTGTCCTAATAATCTTCAAGGGGAAATCCGGCAGACTGGTGAAGTTGATCGGGGTGATACGGACTGCGCTTGGCCAAGTTGAATAAGCTTCCGTTTGACGCATTAAACACCGTCGCCCGCGGGATGGCGATAAGTATATACCCTACCAGCCGGTCGCTGCCCGTGGGCCGGACACCGGGCGGGCGGGCGAAAACCACTGCGCCGGATCCGCCCCGTTGGCGAATTCTGGGCAAGCCTCGGCCAAGTGCAGCCGCAAACGCCCGCGGGCCCGGGCGATGCGGCTCTTGACCGTACCGATGTTCAGGCCGAGGGCGGCGCCGATCTCCTCGTAGGACTGGTTGCGCACATTGCGCAGGGTGAGGATTTCGCGCTGCCGCTCGTCGAGGCATGCCATGCTGCGATCCACCAGCACAGCAAACTCATTGGCCGCCGATTCCTGCGCGGGATCCGGCCCGGTATCGGCCACCAGATCAGCCAGCGTCGCCGCGCTGCCCTCGCTCAGCGTGCAGTCGAGCGAGATGGCGTCCTGCCGGCGCCGCCGGAAAAAATACCAGTAGCGATTGCGGGCCAGATTCACGGCGATGCGATACAGCCAGGTGGCGAACGAGGAATAGCCGCGGAAATTCCTCAATCCACGATGCGCCCGGATAAACGTGTCCTGCGTGACTTCCTCGGCATCGGTGCGGTTGCGGAGCATCCCGAGGGTCACGGCCTGAATCTTAGCCCGGTGCCGGGTCATGATCTCGACGAACGCACTTTCGTCGCCGCCGGTAAAACGCGAGACCAGCGCACGATCAAGGGCGGTATCGGCATTGGAGGTGCGGCCCGGCTGACCGTTGACGGCACGGCGAGGCGAGACAGCGGTAGGGAGGGAAATTGAAGCAAGCATGGGCGGAGGATGGTTCGAGGGCTAGATGTCGTCTCGCCGGAGAGCCGGAGGGACGTGTGGAGGACATCCTACGCCTCCCGAACGCCATTTACGATAGGGTGAAGTCCTACTCTGCGTCCCGCCGACCTCGCTGGACTCATCCTGCCGTGAGATCAAATCGCTGGCGGGAATTGGGTTTGCCGTGCGCGACGATGATTTTCCGGCGCCCCAATTGACAGCGGTTTTTGCGGCGCGACAATGATCTGTGCTCCGCGCTCTCGCCATCGACTTCAACTCCTACTTCGCCTCCGTCGAGCAGCAGGAGCGGCCGGAGTTGCGCGGCCGGCCACTCATCGTCGTGCCCGTCCTCGCCGAGACCACTGGTGCCATCGCCGTCAGCATCGAGGCCAAAAAACTCGGCCTGCAACGCAACGCGCGCCTCGCCGAGGCTCGCCGGCTCTGCCCGGGCCTCCTCATCGTCGAGGCTCGGCCCGAGGTTTACATCCGGTATCACCGTAAACTGAAAGAGGTCGTCGAGACCTTGATTCCGGTGACGAAAATCCAATCCATCGATGAACTCGAATGTGCGCTCACCGGAGATTTCGCCCAGCCGGAACGCGCCCGCCGGCTCGCCCGGCAAATCAAGGCGAAGATTGCCCGCGAGGTCGGGCCTTGCCTACGCAGCTCCATCGGCATCGGCCCCAACTGGTTTCTTGCCAAGCTCGCCTCCGACCTCGAAAAGCCCGACGGCCTCGTGCTCTTAGATGATGCCGACATCCCCGGGGAGTTGATCAAACGCAACGTGCAACTGGGTGATTTCACCGGCATCGGCCCCAACATGGATACACGCCTGCGCGCCGCCGACATCCACGATGTCGCCCTGCTCTACGCCGCCAGCCGCGATCGGTTGCGCCGCGTGTGGGGCAGCGTCGAAGGCGCGCGCTTCCACGACTGGCTGCACGGCGGCGTGCAAAAACGCGAGGAACCCAAGCACAGCACGATCGGCCACAGTCACGTGCTCCCGCCGACGCAACGCAACGGACCTGCCGCGCTCGCCGTGCTGCACCGGCTCCTGCAAAAAGCCGCCATGCGCCTGCGGCACGAAGGGTTTTACGCCGGCGGCCTGCAACTCACCGTGGGCTACCGCGACGATACCGACTGGAACGCCGACCTGCAATTCAACGAGTCACAGGACACGCTGCTCTTTACCCAAGCGCTTAACGAACTCTGGTCCCGCCGACCGCGCACCCACCAAACGAAGGCCCCCAAGCACGTCGGGGTTGTCCTGCTGCGCCTGCTTGCCGCCAATCTCCACACTGCCGACCTGTTTGAAAATTCCAAGGAGGAGACGCGCACGAAACTGTTTCAGGCCGTGGACACGCTGAACAAAGCGCTGGGCAAAAACTCCGTCTATTTCGGCGGCGCCCATGGCGCCACCAACTACGCGCCGATGCGCATCGCCTTCACCCGCATCCCCGACCCCGAGATCGAGGAAATCGACGCCCGGATGGAGCGGCGCGTGAAACCAAAGAAAAAAGCGCCACTCCCGACCGCCGATATCGACGAATTTCCCCCGGATGACCCGCAGTAAACAGACAAAGTAACCTATTAGGTTACTTTGTCAGAGTGACTTCCCTGTGGCAGCTGAGGTCATTGACCGGAATCAGGCCCGGGCATAATGTGCGCGCATGATCACCCTCCACCCCCTCGCGTTCTCCGCGCTCGCCTTGAGTCTCACGGCTCCCATTCTCGCCCAAGTGGATCGCGTCACCGGTCAACCTTTTGCCACCCGCTCGGAAGTCATCGCCCGCCACGGCATGGCCGCGACGAGCCATCCGCTGGCCACCCAGATTGCGCTCGATGTGCTCAAGGCCGGCGGCTCCGCCGTGGACGCCGCCCTCGCCGCCAACGCCGCCCTCGGGCTGATGGAGCCCACCGGCAACGGCATCGGCGGCGACCTGTTCGCCATCGTGTGGGATGCGCAGACAAAAAAACTCCACGGTCTCAACGCTTCCGGTCGCTCCCCGCTCGGGCTCGACCGCCCGACGCTGATGGCCGAACTCCAAAAAATAAACCGCTCCACCATCCCGCCGCGGGGCCTCCTGCCGGTCTCCGTCCCCGGTGTGGTGGACGGCTGGTTCGAACTGCACCAAAAATTCGGCAAGCTGCCAATGGCTGCGGTACTCGCACCGGCCATCCACTATGCCCGCGAGGGCTTTCCCGTCACGGAATACATTGCCCACCTCTGGGATCACAGCGTGCGGGCCGCACAAAACGAACCGCTCCCCGGCGCGTTTCTGGCCACTTATGCCCCTGCGGGTGCTGCGCCCAAGAAGGGAGAAATTTTCCGCAACCCCGACCTCGCCGCCACCTACGAGCTGCTCGCGACTGGTGGCCGCGACGCCTATTATCGCGGTCCGATCGCGGAACAGATCGACGCCTTCATGCGCGAACACGGCGGTTATCTGCGAAAAATCGATTTCGAAAAACACACCTCCACGTGGGTCGAGCCAGTCTCGGTCAACTACCGCGGCTACGAAGTCTTTGAGCTACCACCCAACGGACAGGGCATTGCCGCGCTCCAGATGCTGAACATCCTCGAGGGCTACGATCTCGCGGGCATGGGCTTCAATTCGCCTGATGCGCTGCACCTGATGATCGAGGCTAAGAAGCTCGCCTTTGAGGATCGTGCCAAGTTCTACGCCGATCCCGAGTTTTCCAAAATTCCGCTCAAGGGTCTGCTCGCCAAAACCTACGCGGCCGAGCGCCGCGCCCTCATCAGCCTGGACCGCGCTGCCCGCACCTACGACACAGGTAACCCTGCGTTGCACGAGGGCGACACCATCTATCTCGCGACGGCCGACGCCGCCGGCAACATGGTCTC
>JBDNGL010000036.1:0-3247 GCA_041689285.1 Opitutaceae bacterium | reverse complement strand
TCGCGCTGCCGGCCCGACGAAACGCCGACTGGGCATCGGGACGATACGACGCCCCGCACAACTGCTGGACCTCCTGCTCGACCACTTCGTAAAGCGCTTCACGCACGACCGTGCGAAAGTGCTCCTTCATCATTTGTGCCAGCGGAAGGCTTTCCGCTTGGACGTTCTTGCTCTTATTCTTATTAATCATTCGGGGTGGTTTCCTGTTGGTTTTTGTTCACCCTCAGCCTGTCGGCCGAGGATTAGGAAACCACCTCACTTTTTAACAATCTACGGGACACTGCCCGACCCGATCGACGCGGTGGTGCTGCGCGAGTTTGGCGAGCTGTTACATCCTGCAACGCTGGCGGCACCTTCGCCCCAGCGGGAAAGACTGGCGGCCCTGGTGCAGCGTCGGGAGCAGTTGGTGAACCTGCTTTCGATGGAGGACCAGCGGTTGGCCCAGACCCGCGACGCGGTCGTGAAGAAACTGAGCGCGCGCCTGCTCCGGGAGTTGGGCCAGCAGATCGAGCAGTTGGACGCGTTGATCGAAGCCCAGATCGCCGCGGACGCCACGCTCAAAGGCCAGAGCGAACGGATGCAACAGGTCAAAAGCATTGGTCCGGTGACGGCCTCGACCCTGCTGGCCGAACTGCCCGAGCTGGGCAAACTCAGTGGCAATGAAATCGGGGCGCTGGCCGGGGTCGCCCCCTACAACCGGGACAGCGGTGCGCACCGCGGCCGCCGAACCATCCGGGGTGGACGGGTGCGGGTGCGCCGAGTGCTCTACATGGCCGCCGTGGTCGCGACCCGATTCAACCCCATCCTCAAAGCCTTCTACGATCGCCTGGTCAACGCCGGGAAGCCCAAGAAAGTCGCGCTCACCGCCGTCATGCGCAAACTCGTCGTCCTCCTCAACCACCTCCTCAAAAATCCTCAATTTAAGCTCGCCTGAAAGACCGTTGCTGACCCCTTAGATCGGCTTCCTCAAGTCGGATTCGCGCTGTAACACAACTTGGTGCCTTACGGCATAGATTGCCGTAAAAGCGCCAATTAGTGCGCCCAAAAGTCCGGACGCGAGGTTTGATGCAAAATCACTCATTATATCATTCCATTAGGGACATTTCGATCATCTCCGATTTTCCACTGGTGCCCGGAAATTTATTAAACAAAGCCTCAATCATATTCGGCATTACTGTAGCAACATCGCTGTTAGAACCTCTGCTCGTAACTCTTCCTTCAAAAACCTTAACCGGATTGCCTTTCTGTGATGCCTTGTCGTCAAGAATAGTGATCAAAAGTGTGCGGGAATATTGCGTCTGCGTATATGGAATAGAGCCTGTCTGGCCAAATGTCGGCTGCGTATAAGTAGTGCCAGAATAAGTGCCGTGTCCGCCATAACTAGATCTTACCGTTCCTGAGGTGTAACTAGTGCCTCCACCAGTCTGCCCATAAATTGGCATGGAGCCACTAACTGTCTGTCCGTCGCCAATGCCATATGAAACAAAAACCACATAATCCGGATCGCGGTCGCTACGGAGCCAGCCGTATGCGGCTAGTTTCTGGGATATGCGGTTAGCATATGTGGAAAACTCAATACTTCCTTTTTGCGCTTCTGTGGGTGCAATCACGAATGAGCGTTGGGCTCCGAGCAAAGGCAATTGGTGAAAGCGAACGACATTGGATTGAACAACTGTGCCGGCGCAGCCGGAGAAAATCACCGATGATACGGCAATTAGGGTAAGGATTATTTTTTTCATATTTTTGCCGAACAGTGTTATTCGGCCTAACTCAAAGGCCTGATTGGAGTGAGGTTCATGACGGCGATTGTAGGGTTATATCGCTGGCAGGCAAGAGCTGATTTATTTCAGTTGGGCTTTATGAGGTTGCAGTAGGCGTTGGCTAAAGCCTAACTTGGTGAGGCCTTCGTCCTGCCATGACCGATCATACACCAGCCAAGCAAATTGTCAGTTTCCCCGAGTGGAAGCAGGCTCTGGCCCATGCCTCCCTACCGCCGGTGGAAAGAGAGAACCACCGGCGAGCGATTCTCAGCTTTCTCAGCTACTGCAAGGGGCTGCATGCCCCGGCTTCGGTGGCAATCTTCCGGCGCTACTTGGAGCAGGCACCGCGGCATCGCCCGGCATTGCGCTGGTGTTTCAAGGCGGGCAAGGAAGCAGAGCTCGTCGAGGAAAATACGAGGGTTCAGGTTCGGTCCGGGAGTGAGTCGGCCAGTCGTCAATTGCGTGGAAAACCGCCCCCACCAGGGGCATTAGATCTTGGCGGGGCTGATTGGGAACGAGATTTGATCAAGGCGATTCGCGAGGCCGGATTGCTGTGGCGCACCGAGGAAACCTACCGCGGATGGGCGCAGCGGTTTGTGCGCTTTATCGGCCCGCTTTCGCCCTATGCCGCAACCAAAGAGGAGGTGGGGGCATTTCTTTCGATGCTGGCGGTCGAGCATAGAGTGGCCCCGTCCACCCAAAAACAGGCGCTGAAAGCCATTGTGTTTTTGATGCGGGAGGCCCTGCACCGGGACTTGGGAGAATTGGATTTTCGACGCCCGGCTGCCCGGCGTCGTGTCCCCACGGTATTGAGCCGACCGGAATGCACGGCCTTGTTTGCCCAAATGGAGGGCACGATACGTTTGATGGCGGAGCTGATGTATGGCAGCGGGTTGCGATTGATGGAACTGCTGCGGCTGCGGGTGCAGGACCTTGATCTGGAGCGGCACCAGCTGCAGGTGCGTTCCGGAAAAGGGGACAAGGACAGGGTGACGGTTTTACCGGCCAAGTTGGTGCCTGCACTCAAGGCGCGATTGGAGGCTCTGAAGACGCTGTTCCAGCAGGACCGGGCGGCCGGATTGCCGGGGGTGTGGTTGCCGGAAGGTCTGGCCCGGAAATACCCGAAGGCCGGGGAGCGTCGGCAGTGGCAATGGCTGTGGCCTTCGCGGGAAACGAGTCGCGACCCCACCACCGGCATCACGCGGCGGCACCACCTGCTCGAAAGCACGCTGCAAAACAACATCCGCCGGGCGGCGGACCAAGCCGGGTTGACCAAAAGGGTGACGCCCCACGTGTTGCGACATTCCTTTGCCACGCACCTGTTGGAGGCGGGCAGCGACATCAGGACGGTGCAGGAATTGTTGGGTCACCAGAGTGTGGAGACGACGCAGATCTACACGCATGTGATGCAGAAGCCGGGGCCGGGGATGCGCTCGCCGCTGGATGGGTGACGGTCGGTGGTAGGCGCGGGCGTCCGACGCTGGTCG
>JBDNGL010000035.1:0-5499 GCA_041689285.1 Opitutaceae bacterium | reverse complement strand
CAAATCGCCCCTTCGTATTCAATGCGCAACGTTCGTGGCACGGCGTGATCACGCAGAACCATCAATCTGTGTCAATGGTGAGGACTGACCCCTTTACGCGCAGTGAAGGCGCAGCGCCGGGGCTGTGGCACAGGCGCGGGGGGCCGACTTCCTCGGCGCGGCCTGAGCGCCGCTAGATCCCTTCTCACCTTTTGGCGGGACACCGCGTATTCTCACTTGCTTTCGGGAACTTGAAGCCTCGTAACAACTCCGTCTGCGCCGAAAACAACTAAAAAGTCACCTCGCTCTGGAGCGACCAACCGAAGCTTAAAGGGAAAGCCTCCATTCATTGCAGTGTTCCAATCGAATTTCTTTCCGTAGGCCCAGACCTCGCCTCCATACTTGAGCGAAGTTAAAGCGTTTGTGAACACGGTCGTTGGCTTGCCAAGTAAGGAAGTAACAGTTGACTTGGTGTCCCCCACTCTGGTTCTTGCCGATGCGCTGCTCCTGTCTTGGTTTTGCATTAAAAACAGAGCGGCCACCAGAAGGACAGCCATCCCGCAAAAACCAACAAACTTGAATTGCTTTGGGCGCATTTGAACGTGAGAGACGATGGCCGCTTGTTGTTATCGAGAGCGTCCGCAACAGATTTTCGCATTCGCCTTGACGTGAATTGTGAGCGTTACCTTCACTGTCACATCAAAATTGAGGACCGTGTCTGTCTGCGTAATCGGCGGCAGGGTAAAATTACTGTCAATGTCGATGATCGTCTTACACGTCCCGCTACAGTCTCCACCTTTTCCGGTCTGCGGAAACATGCTCTGAATTTTGTCGGCAACGGCTGCCAGAACTTGGTTCTGGGTAGCAAAAAAGGGCTTCTTCACGATAACCGTAGTGTGGGAAACGTAGGTCACATCGTAGTTCACCACGGAGCGTCAAAAGCAAATTCCTATCAGTATCGGGAACATCCGAAAAATCCCAATCGAGTTTTGATAGTTCAGGATTCATTTTGGATTATGTCGAACGCGTGCAGGATGGAATTGCACCTCCAATCTGCAAGACAGAAATCCCTGATGGACTTTTCACGCCTCTTTGTTGCAACAGGGGCATGAATACTAAATCAAAATTCCTCGTGTGCTCAAAGTTGAACTGGCTGGAGATTCTTTCTACGGCTCGACGTTTCCAAAAATCCGGATTCAAGACAATTGGCTGGCAGCCGCTGGCTTCAAACCTTCCGGCCGCGTCATGATTCACGCAACAGCTCACGGCGAAATTATTTTAACATATATCGAGGCGTCAGAAAATCGATAACGATTATTCTTAAGCCTGCGCTCTTGCCTGCGCTTGAACGCGCGCGCGAACTCTCGCATACAATTGCTGACATGTGCCGCTTGTGTCCTCGATCCGTATCGCAATTCCAATTGGTATATTCGGGAGATCGGCTTTACACCAAGACGCCGCCGAAAGTGAAACGCCAAGGATGTAGTCGTTGGCACAAAAACCGTCTTCGTGATCGTTCCATTCAAATAGATCCCGCTGAAGCGTGCCAACGGATCGACGTCGAACTCTTAACTCTCCTAGAATATCTTCAACCTTAGTTTCGGACGCTAAGTTCTCATCTTCATCCTCGCGTTGCATCATAGCGACAATGTCTTCAACGGACTTGTCTCCACGGAACAACTTAAATTTAAGTTTAGCACCGAGATACTCAGCGACGCCCCACGCCTGAACGGGTGGTGCTGTAGCGATTGCTACGGCAATTTGCTTCCGATTACGACCGGCTTCGCGGATTTCTGCGGGAACGGGAATTCGAAACAGCGCAACACGGTCTGCCGACAAAAGGCCGTCGTGAAAAAGTACCACCGAATGTCCGGCACAGTCTGTTGCGCGAGCTGTGTCTGGAAGACCATAACCGACTGCATTCAGAGAATGGTCCGGATTTGAAAAAGGAGAATTCGACGGGGTATTTGCTGATAATGCTAGAAACGCACGGAGTAAAGGAGCCGACGGTTCAGGAGCAATTGCACGGAGGTCTCGGATTATGCCGGCGAGATGGTTCGCGACACGTGGTCCAGCAAAGCTTGTCCCGTTACTATGTTGTAGTGGCGGCGTCAGCTGACCGCTCGCCATTACAACGTTTGTGCCGATGTTGTGTGATATTCCAAGTGGTTGGCCATTGACTAAGTTGCCGCCGCGCTCGACAAAATCCGGCTTTACTGAATTGCTAAAGCCCGGACCTGTACGTGTAAAAGGCGACGGCTGATTCTCTCTGGCAATCGGAACTGCCGCGGCAACGACCACACGTTCAGACTGGGCGATTGAACCAACGGTCACCGCCAACGCAGCTTGGGCTGGGTCTAAGAGTTTCGATAAGGGATGAATGAGATAATTTGGATAAACCTGATTCTGGACGAGGTCGGTGATGTCACTTGGCGTGATGTTCCCAGTGATCGCGACAAATATTACACCGTGTTCTTTGGACAGTTGATCAATTGTTCGCGCGATCCACGAGTTTCTTGGCACAAGAGTTTGCGTTGCTTGGCTCCAGATGTGTCCAACGATGTTGAATGAAAGAACAAATATTCGAACGCCAAGGGGGCGAAAATGTTGAACGACCTCTCTGAGGATGTTCGAGAGCAACCTTGCTTGCCGCACGCGGTGAACGCCGTCATCGTCTGTATAAAGAGTATCCAACTCGCCTGCATCGTTTGTGATCCGGGCTGATGCCACGAATGCTGAAGCGGGATTTGCTCCTCCATCAGTCATGTCAATTTGATAATAAGCTGCTAAAGACGCTACGCCCGAGCCGTGCCCGGCGGGATCGGTATCCGGGTTAAACCCTTCAAGAAATGAATGGGAAATGTCTGTTCGCAGAACTTTTTCCAAGAAAGGATTTCCAGCCGCGATGCCGGTATCAATTATACAGATAGTTTCCGCGTCGGCAGGGGGAGGTGTGATGTTCGAATTTGCTATGCTGAAGTTTTGGTAAACGCTTTGGAATGTTTGAAACTGTGGCCGTTTATCGAAAAATACTATACGCCTCCACCATCGGGGATCTTCAACAAGCGCCTTTAATTTTACTCCTGTACTGGACAACACAGCACGTGCACCGGAACCAGCAAAGTCAGTCTCATAAATCCGTCCATCAACCGCACCAAGAAACTGGCGTAATTCTTCCAAAGTCGCTTTGACGTCCCTTGAGCAGGTTGATGATTGCATTGCGAAACTCGCAACTTCAATTTCGTAAATCACAAACTCCTCTGTCACAAGATTTCCGTATTCTGCTGCTAAATCTGGAGACAACCGTTCCTTCGGGTCTGCGATGGAAATAGATTTGATCCGGGTCACGAACTCTGTGCCCTTAGGTCGATCCGAAATTTGATCCCCGGCGAACTCCTCTAATCGCTTGTCCAACTTTGCCAAATCTTCTTTGCGGGAAACGACCAAACTTTCCCTTTCAGCGGACGGAGCCATGAGAACAAGCCCCGTGCCTTTCAGGTCTAGTTTTGTAAGTGGACGGTCATGCCTGAGCTTCAGGAAAATCGCCCGTCGCTGTTCAGCAGAAAGTTGCCGGGCTGCATTCGTTATTTCTGTAATCTCCCGCCGAAGAATTCGACATTTGTCTGTTCTTTCTGCAATGGAAACGGGAGGCAACTTGATGAACGTCGGTTTCTCTCTGCGTCGCGCTCTAACTGTGGGTTGAGAAAGAGGTAATGGAGGGAGTTCAGGGTTCATGAAATCGTCCGAGTTGCACGTCCAGCGGCCGCCAATCGTTTACGCCATGAAATGCATTCGCGGACAATCTCGTCCAATGGAGTAGTTGGAGCTTGCGTGAGCAGCATTGTTTTAGCGACTTCCAGAACCGCCCGTTCAAGGTCAGCGTAGGAACAAGTCCCGAGCTTCCGAGCTGCTGAAGTCACATCGCCCTGAATTCTTAATCCACCGGTTAAAAACCGTAGTTGTGCTTCGCGTTCCTTTTGGCCTGGGCGGGGAAATTCAATTATGTCATCAAACCGACGCCAAATTGCTGGATCGAATGTGTGGGAATGGTTGCTTGCAAGAACGACGATGCTGTCCTTTGGAGCAAAATAGTCCAACGCTTGCAGCAATGAGTTCACGACACGTCGCAATTCGCCGACGTCATTACGATCACCACGTGCTTTTGCGACTGCGTCGGCTTCGTCGAAAAGAAGAACCATTGGGCGACTGTCAGCCACGGCAAAAACCTTCTGAACATTCGAGGCCGTTTCTCCGACGTAACTTGTGATTAAGCTGCTGAGTCGAACGATTCCGCATGGCAAACCAAGTTCCGAAGCAAGCAAACGAGCTGCTGCTGTTTTTCCACAGCCAGGAGGCCCCCAAAATAAAAGTCTTCTTTTGGGATTCAATCCGCCTTGAGCGAGTTTTTGAGAAGAACGATGTTCCAGAACCACACGATCCAATGCATTCTGCGTATCTGGGCGGAAAAAAAACTGCTCGCGGCGAATGTTATCTGGAAGGAATGTGACTGCTGATTCTGTGTTTCGAGTAACCACTTGCATTGCGGTTGCTCCGTTGGTGCCGTTCCGTTTTAACAACGCAAGTGCATCTCGGAGCGCTTTGGCCTCGCTCGGTCGGTTGCTCATCGTCAACTCCCGAATAATCGACTCAGCATTCTTGGAAAAACTAGGCTCGTCATGCGCGGCATGCGCTACAACTAGCTTTCGAACAGAATCAAGAATTTCAGGGATTGGCGGCATTTTAAATCTTAACAAACGGACTCCGAGTAAATGTAACAAGCGGAAATTTTACGCACTTTTCCACTCTCGCTCTATGAACGATCTCATCACTCATAGTTTCTTGAATTGATTCTATTTCATTCGCGTAACGGGATTTTAGATTGTTGTTGGCTTAACGCAATCTTCCGTCACCAATTTCTTTGGGTTTGGAAAATTCTTTGGCACACCGGGGGCGGTGATGGGGGTGCCGTTTTCGATTCGTTCGGCGACTTGTTGGTTCAGGGTCAGGAGTTGGGCGAGCAAATCGCGTTTTGGGCTGAATCCGTAGGCGGTGAGGACGGCGGTGTCGAGGGCGGCGTGGGCGTCTTTGAGCGGGTTGGCGCCGGGGAGTTCGAGGGTGCGATAGAGGGCGCGCAGGCCGCCTTTCATTTTCGTCAACGCTTCGGCGCGCACGCGGCGGACTTCGCGTCCCGCGGCGGCGACGGCTTCGATTTTTTTAATGATCTGGGGAGCACACGCGCCTCGCGTGTTGGTTTCCGCGCCCTCGCGGGAACCCTTCGGTTCGGCGGGCGATGATTCAGAATTTGCGGTCGTCTCGGTGGTGGCGCGCGCTTCCGGGCCGACCGCGAGGGCGCGGTCGGCTGCACCAGAGGCGGGTGCGCTCCCCATTTCAAATTGCGGCCACGGGAAGGTGTCGAAAACGGTATCGGGCGTGTAGCGAGGTGTTCGATGGAACCCTCGCACGCGCCACGTTCTTCGACAGTCTTCACTCCAAACCCATCTTCGTCGCGGACCCTGCGTT
>JBDNGL010000034.1:0-13826 GCA_041689285.1 Opitutaceae bacterium | reverse complement strand
GGCGAAAAAGACACACCGGTGTCGCTGCAGGGGCGCGATCTTCACGCCTCAAGGGGCGGGTGGGATCCTTTTGCCGAGATTGAGGACTCAAAGAAGTGAGCCAACTAGGCTCATCGGTTTTTGATGTCGAAACACTCGCAGTGGTGGCTTCTGCTTTTATTACCTCTTGCTTCTTCTTGGGGCAAGAACGCTCGGCCTCGCGTTCGCTCTGAACCAGCCGGTCCTTCAAACCGATTGATTTGAACCCAATCCCCGGATGTTTTTCGGGCGGTTGCGAATGTCCGGGAGCATCCCTTTTATGGTGGGCCGGTTAGCGATGGGCCGCGATTTTCAATGTCATTGGACATCTGATGTCCTAGGTGTTATCTTGTTCATCAAGAAGATGCGACAGAGAGGTCGTCCGGCTTGTTATTATGCTCTGGAAACCTGAGTAGCCCCATTTCGTGTGGGCTCCCCCCTCTATGAGTGCCTTGGGGAGCTCGCCTCCTTTTTTACGGGTGCGGTTGCTTAGGCTTTTTGCAGTTGGCGAGTCCGGAGTTCTTGTCGCACTGGCAGTGCTTATTTTTGTTTTTCAGGCATTAGAGCCTGCGTTTGCGTCAAGTGGAAATGTCCGAGCAATCCTCTCCTCCCTCTCGTTTTTGGGAATCATCGCTATAGGACAAGTAATTCTGTTGGTGGGGGGAGAGTTCGACTTGTCCGTTGGCTCTACAGCAGGACTGGGTGCAATCGTGTCTGCCGATTTGATGGCAAATAAGGGATTGCCAATCATTGTCTCCGTCATCTTTGGCCTCTGCACGGGTGCTCTTGTTGGCGCAATTAATGGGTTTCTGGTGGTTAGGTTTCACGTGCCGGCTTTCATCGTCACCCTCGGCATGCTGTTTGTTGCACAGGGCGCTACCCAGGTAATTACAAACGGTCAACCCGTCTACCCGCTTCCGGATGTCGTATCGGAGGTAGGGCAAGCTACGCCTATTTTTGGCATGGGCTGGTCGATTTTGGCTTTCGTAATTCTCGGGCTTCTCGCAGATTCTTACCTTCGACGAACGGTCCCAGGAAGAACGCTTTACGCCGTGGGCGGCAATCCGCTGGTTGCCAGCCTTGCGGGAGTTCGGGTTGAGCGTTACAAGTTTTGCGCATTCATTACTTCAGGAACACTCGCCGCGCTCGCAGGGATTTTTGTGATGGGGAATCTGGGTGCCGGGAGCACCGCGATCGGCCAGGGCTGGGAGCTTCTCGTGATCGCAGGAGTTGTGGTTGGTGGAGTGAGCCTGTTCGGGGGTACCGGCTCAATTCTGGGAGGACTCGTCGGGATGCTCCTTCTTCAAGTTGTTCAGAGCGGGCTGGTAGTGATTGGGGTAAGCCCAAATTGGCAAACAATTGCGGTTGGATCCATCATGATTTTGGCGGTTGCATTAGACGTATGGCGCCGCCGGCTCCCCAGTGTTGAGTCACCTGTAACCGGCGACCAGGAGCCCAATGTGACTGCCCCAATAAATTGAACCTCAGGCTCAATGAACCAGCGCTTCCCAGCCATTGGGCTGGGACAGGCAAAAACCGAATCACCAACAAAACGAAAGGCAGGACTAAGAAATGAGAAGCAGACTACGTGTAAGTAGAGCTGTTGGGGCCATAGCATTTGGCGCCACACTTGTGTTAGGACTTAGCAGTTGTGCTGCCGGGTCCCCGGACGAGACCGATGCTCAGACGGACACCTCGGGTGCTGGAGAAGACAAGCAAATCTCCATTCTCTGGGTGCAGCCTCTATTCACTCACCCGGTGCACAAAATCATGCAGGCCGGGTTCATTGCTGCCTGCAAAGACCTCGACTACAAGTGTGACCTGGTCGGCAATCCCAGCGCAACGAGTTATGACATCACTGCTTCAATTGCCCTCGCTGAAGCGGCGATTGCGAAGACCAGTTATGACGCCATCGCGGTTTACGGCGCGGACCCAGGGCTAAATTCCTACATGGAGAAACTGGGCAATTTGGGATACCCAATCGTGACGTGGCACGTTTTGCCTGAAGAGGGAACAGTCCCTGGCTTACTTGCGGCGGCGGCACAGGACATTGCCGAAGGCGGGAAGAACGCGGCGCTTGCGCTCGGCGCTGAAATCCAAGGGCAGGGAACTGTGGCGATTACTCAGGGAAGCTCAAATACCTCGGAAAACCTGATGACCGAATCGTTTACGGCCACTATGAACAGCGAGTACCCCGACGTGAAGATTCTTGAGACGGTCATGGAAGGCTTCGACCCGGTTGCTGCCCAGCAGAAAGCAATTGGACTCATCCAAGCCAATCCCGATATTGTGGGCGCTTTTTCGACGACCGGAGGAGGGCCAGCAACTTGGGCGGGAGCTCAACGAACCAGTGGAGTCAAGTTGACAATCATCGGGATGGATTACACCAGGCAGAACCTCGACCTCGTCACCGCGGGTGAGGTTTTTGCTGTTCTAGCCCAGCCTTTGTATTCTGAATCCCGGAAAGTCGCCGAGCTCGCGGGGGCTCTTGCCAGAGGGGAGAGCGTTGACTACATAAACCTGTTGCCATCGCCTGTAATCAAGGCTGGGGACCTTGAGCCCTACTACGACATCCTGGACCAAGCAGAAGCAGCAAACTAAATGACAGGCCCGTCGACTCCTCGGTAGTCGGCGGGCCGGTCCCGGGTCGGCAAAATTAGATTGTGGGGGATGAGCGTGGATCAAAAGCCGCTTGCACTTCGAGCCAGAGGTATTTCAAAAGCCTTTGGGGGAACCCTGGCACTAGATAACGTGTCGCTAGATATCGTTTCGGGTACCATTCACGCCCTGATTGGACAAAATGGTGCGGGTAAGTCGACCCTTGTGAAGATTATGACGGGAGCCCACGGGGACTCGTTCTTAGGGGTGATTACCGTAGCGGGGAGGCGAGCTGTATTTCGGAACCTTCGCGTCAAGCATGATTTCTCGATTGGATATGTGCCACAGGAAATCAACGTTGTGGACGACATTTCCCTGACGGAAAATGTTTTCGTGGGTCACCTCCCAGGACGCTTCCTGTTCTCACGGCGTCGGGCTGACGCGGAATGTGCTGCCATCCTGCGCCAGCTTGGCCTGAGCATTCCACCACGAACCTTGGCGGCCGGTCTCTCGGCGTCCCAGCGGCAACTTTTGATGGTTGCGAGAGCTTTGGCACTCAAACCGGCGGTGCTGATTCTTGACGAACCTACGACTTCTCTCGCGGATGCAGAGGCGGCGGCCTTAGGAGACATCGTGCTTGATTTGGCCAAGGCTGGCCTCGGTATTTTGTACGTCACTCATCGAGTTCAAGAGGTTCTCCGTATCTCCAATACAGTAACTGTCTTGCGAGATGGCAAAGTGGTTGACAGGCTTCAAAGGAGCGGGATGACCTCCCAAAAAATCATTAACGCGATGGCAGGTCGGGACGTTAAGAATCTTTTCCCGGGCAGAGTTCTCTCGCCTGGTCCAGCAGTGATGACGGTTGCGGGTCTATCCACAAGACGCCGCGGGTCGGGGGCACCGGTACATAACGTCTCATTTAGCCTCCACCGCGGCGAGGTTCTGGGAATCGCGGGCCTTTTGGGGTCTGGGCGTAGCGAGTTACTCGAGGCAATCTACGGAGCTACATCGAGAACTGGCAAAGTTGACATAAATGGCTTCGTGGTGCGCCCTGGGCATCCGCGATACTCCCGGCGCCTGGGACTGGGGATGCTGAGTGAGGACCGCAAGCGGAAGGGTCTTTTGTTCAATCTGAACATGCTGCAGAACATCACAATTGGTGCTTTAGGGCGGGTTTCCATAGGGGGTGTCGTGCGATCAAGCCTCGAGCGAGTGGCTGGCGAAAAGGCAAACTCTGAACTCCAGATAAAGACGCCAAGTCTCGACAGTAGCGTCGAGCATCTAAGTGGGGGCAATCAGCAGAAGGTCTTAATCGCAAGAGCGCTGCTGCCGGAGCCAAAAATACTACTTTTAGACGAACCGACAAAGGGTATTGACGTTGGGACACGACAACAGATATACGAGCTAATTGCTGGGCTGACTCTTCAGGGGCTGTCACTTGTCATCGTTTCCAGCGAACTGGACGAATTACTTGGTCTCTGCGACAGGTACTTGGTGCTGGCTGCTGGGGAAGTCGTTGATGAGTTCGCAAAAGGTGAGGGGGACGAAAATCGAATTTTGTCAGCAATAGCCCAATCTGACCCTGTTCTCGGAGCCATTTAGACGTCTCCTTTGATCGAAATCTCGCTCAAAGCGCGCTCCTTTTTTCTTCGTGAATCAGCCTTGCTGCTGAAAAGGGCTCGGGAGCAAGGGTTAGGACCGCCGAAAGCGCTGGTGAAACTTGCGAGCACGTGGCCAGGCGCTTCACTGAAACGCAGAGCATTTGTCTGGGGAAATGAAGCATCTATCTGGCGGATGTTGCGGCCAAACTGCTGACGGCATCTTTTTCGTTCAGCGGCATTTAGGCATTGAGGACGGGTGGGGTTGGACGGTTGGCCTTGAAGCACGTTAGATCTGATTGGCGTCCGAACGCGGCGCTGTCGCATGGCCTGTCGGGTTCCTTACGGGTGAAGGAAGAACAACTCTTTGGCGCACTACACGTCGGGTAGATACCGTCCACACATGGAGGCACAACATTCAGATCGACCGTGATCTTGGGTTCAGACCGTGTCCACGCCAGCCCAAGCCCCCAACCGCACCTGCGGTTGCCTGGGTACTGGCAAGTTTCTGACGAGTGTCAGAAAATCCGTTGTTTGACTCCTGCTCAGTTCAGGGGCGGCAGGTCACCGAGAATACTTTGGCCTAAATTAGTACACTGAGCAATCCTCCGTCGACTGTTATCGCAGAGCCGGTCACGAAGCTGCTGCCGTTGCCCGCCAAAAATATTACTGCCTTGGCAATTTCATCGGGCAGGGCCATCCGACCTATTTGACCAGGTGGCGGGACTATTTTTACTCCGTCCCGGCTCAACAACGCCTTGTGACGGGTAGTCATCTTCGTATCTACCGAGCCGACCACAAGGGAGTTGACCCGAATGCCGGCATCGGCGTATTCGACGGCCATCTGCCTGGACAGCGACACAACTGCCCCCTTACTCGCGGCATACGCACCCGCACCGGGGACTGTTGCAACAGCATGAACTGAAGACAGGTTCACGATGCTGCCAGAACCCGCTGCAATCATTGCGGGGAGGGCGGCCCGGCAGGAATAAAAAACTCCCGTGAGATTTGTCCCGATAATCTCATCCCACGTCTCGTCGGTAGTTAAATGCACGGGTGCAGAGTGCAGAACGCCAGCTGTCGTGACAAGGACATCGAGGCGGCCCAGCTTGTCGACGGAACCGAGAACTGCTTCGTTTACTTGCGCGGCAATTGAAACGTCACATTTCAAGTACTCGACCGAGTCGAGCGGCGACTGTGGCTCCGAGCGGCCAAGACTTACCACAATGTAGTTCTCTTTTAAAAGATTGGCCACAATGGCTTCCCCGATACCTCCTGATCCGCCAGTGACAATCGCTACCGGTCTATGTCGACTGATCATGCAAGCTGCCCATTCTTGACTTCTCCTGACTCGATGAACGACACAGCGTCCTCAATGCTCCACGATGTGAGACGCCGGCTTGAGTCGACCGAGTACCAGGCCATGTGAGGCGACAGAAGCAAGTTTGGTGCCTCACGAAGAGCGCTTTGTTGCGGAAGGGGCTCATGTTCGAATACATCCAGACCGGCTGCGGCGATTTTGCCCGATATGAGTGCCTGGGCGAGCGCATTTTCGTCCACAAGACCTCCGCGGGACACGTTCACCAGGATGACCCCATCCTGCATTCGGGCAATAGCTACGGCATCTATCAGATGGTGCGTGTCCTCCATGAGCGGCAAATGCAAAGTTATCAGGTCACTAGATTCGAGAACTTCGATTGCGCTGTCAGCCCACCGGACGCCGCTGATGTTATCGTTCGGCTCTGCGTCCCATGCGAGCACGGAAGAAACGAAAGGAGCCATCCTTTTTATCAGAGCACGACCAATGCGACCGGCCCCGAGGACACCTAGCGTTGCGTCCTGCAGTGCACGAACGGCGCCCATCTCGGAGGCCTTGGCCCAACCGTCTGTTCTCACGTAGTTGTCGGCAAGTTGTAGTCGGCGCCAACTCGCTAGCAACATCGCCGCCGCTTGATCTGCGACTTCATTGATGGCGTATGTGGGTTGGTAAACGACTCGAATTCCTCGCTCAGCTGCTGCCGTCACATCGATTGTGTCGAGTCCCACACCTGCACGCGCAATTACTTTGACAGAGTCTGATAGAGCCGCAATGTGCTCTTTCCGAAGAGGTTGCAGTGTTACGAGCAACGCGTCTGCACCTTCTGTTGATCGCCGAACGTCTTCCGAAGAGGAGAGTGGACCAAGAGTAATTTCAGCACCTACTCGCCGCGCCGCCACTGCAATGTCGCCCGGATCTAGGGCGTATTCAGCCACAGATATCTTTACGCTCATGGATTGCTCCTTACAGACATGTTCGCGGTCATTGATTAATCGCTGACGCTTCGCTGGTTCGCATCGAACCTCCAGCGTGAAGTGCGAGGCTTCCACCATCGACTGCGAGGGTCTCACCCGTAATGAAAGAAGAATTGTCACTTGCCAGGAACATCACCGCATTGACAATCTCGCTGGGTTCAGCGAGTCGACCGAGTGGTATGCCAGAGATTGCCGAAGGGAGTACTTCACCTTTAGCAATCCTGTCATTGCCGACCAGCAGCCGGAATCCTTCGGTGTCTACTTGGGACGGTGCAACGGCGTTGACCCGTATGCCGAAGCCCGCCCACTCTATAGCTTGCTCACGGGTCATGCCGATAAGACCAGCTTTGGCAACGCTGTATGCAAAGTTCCCCCGGCCAAGCGCAGCCAACCCCGCGATTGAGCTCATATTAATTATCTTGCCTCCAAGGCCTGTCGCAATCATCGATTTGGCGGCATACTTAGCTGCGAACGCTGGGGCGGTCAGGTTAACGGCCAACATTTGGCTCCATTGCTCCTCCGTGATTTCCTCAGGAAGTACATGGACAACCCTGGCCGCATTGTTTACGAGCACGTCGATTGAGCCGAGAATATCCTCCGCGAAAGCGAACCCAGCGGCAATTGCTCGCACCGCGCTGAGGTCGCATTGCCGAAAGACAGCGTCGCCACCCGCCTCCCGCGACAAAAGACAAGTTTGCTCTCCTGCTGCGGCATTTATGTCCATCCCAACCACACGCATTTCCGCGGCCGCAGCTGAAAGCACGATGGCGCGACCGATACCTTGGGCGCAACCCGTTACGACAATCGACCGGCCAGCGAGTCCATCAAATGTCATCGGCTGGCAACCAGTGCTCGGGCTGCAGCCACGACATCAACTTCCGACGGGACGATCGCGGCTACAAGTTCGGGGCTGTGCGGCACGGGGCT
Source organism: Opitutaceae bacterium (assembly GCA_041689285.1). GTDB lineage: Bacteria > Verrucomicrobiota > Verrucomicrobiia > Opitutales > Opitutaceae > UBA2377. Next base: position 6,393 of record JBDNGL010000034.1, on the reverse strand, counting down.
CTGGGGGGCGGTAATGACTTTGATTCCTTCGTCCAGGTACCAGAACGCTTTATCTAGGATAATCGCCGCAACTTGATTGGCGAGGCTTCCAAAACGCGGAGCCTCGTCCAGAATAACAACGCGTCCGGTGCGGCGGACTGACGCGAGCACGGCTTCCTCGTCCAGTGGATATATTGTTCGCAAGTCGATGACGTCGGCCTCAATCCCCGACTTCGAGAGCGTGGCGGCGGCTTCCATCGCTGTTACAGTGCCGAAAGAGTGGGAGATGATTGTGACGTCTTGGCCCTGCCGGGCCCGGTGAGCAGAACCAATCGGAACCAGATCGTTTGAGCCCCCGACCTCCCCTTTGACGCCGGTCAGTTTTTTGTGCATCAGGAAAATAACCGGATCCTCAGAACGGAGCGCAGATTTGACAAGCCCTTTTACATCCCTTGGTGTCGCTGGAGTAACGACGGCGAGCCCAGGGATGCTCGCAAAGAGCATCTCCATGCTGTTGTTGTGTTGGGGTCCGGCGAGGGCAACCCCGGAAGTGGCCCTGATCAAGAGCGGTACCGGTCGACCCCACATGTATCGAATCTTTGCGGCTTGGTTAGCAATTTCATCCATCGCGCCGTACGCGAAGTCGATGAAGTTTAGGTCGATTATCGGGCGGGTACCGCTCATGGCCGCTCCAACGCCAGCGGCCACCATAGCTGCCTCCGAGATCGGAGTGTCCTTGACACGGTTCCGGCCAAACTCCGGGCCAAGTCCCTTTGCCTGAGCCCAGTGGCCCCCGCGCTCATACAGGTCAGTGCCCACGATGAAGATTGAATCGTTTAGGAGCATTTCTTCGCGCACTCCCTGTTGAAAGGCTGCGGTGTATGACATCGACGCGTCATTCACTGTGCGTGTCCTTTCCAGTTGTTCCAGACCGAAACGTTGTCGGCGGCGGTGGAGGGGTCCGAGCATTTTGAGTCCTCTGCGAATTTGGTCGCGTCCTGAACGATGTCGTGGGCGCGCGTTTCGAGTTCAAGAAGCCTCTCCGGTGATAGTGCGCCTGCTCCTTGCAGGCGCGCACTCAGGCGTTCGATTGGGTCGCGCGAGTCTCGCCAAAGAGCTATCTCCTCATCGCTTCGATAACGGCCTACCTCGCCAGTGTTGTGGCCTTTGAAACGATAAGTCAGCACTTCGAGGAATGAGGGACCGGTTCCCGCCCGTGCCCGCTCGACAGCGCGACTGGTAGCCTCGAAGATGGCCAAAACATCTTGCCCATCAACCTGTTCTGATGGCAAGCCAAAACCTGCCGCGCGCTCAGCAACGGATACTCCACCAGTCACGGCCGCTGATTCGGTCTCAACCGCGTACAGGTTGTTCTCGCAAATTGAGATTAGCGGCAGGGTCCAGGCGACGGCCAGATTCACGAACTCCCAGACTCGACCTGTGTTCGCACCCCCATCACCAAAAAAGCCAACTGCGATCCGGTCGAGGCCTAGTTGCTTCGCTCCCAGGGCCGCGCCTAGTGCAATGCCCAACCCTCCCCCAACGATGCCGTTGCTGCCCCAGAGCCCAAGGTCGAAATCCGCCAGATGCATTGAGCCACCTCGACCGCCGGCCACTCCGCTCGACCTACCGTACAGCTCCGCCATGACTCGTTTTGGGGAAAGCCCCTTGGCCAGGGCGTGATGATGGGAACGGTGCGATCCTGCTACGACATCGCTTTGCTGAAGCGCATGCATGACGCCGACTGCAACCGCCTCTTGTCCTATCGCCGGATGAATACCACCAGGAATCATGCCCTTGAGTGATAGAGCATCGGCCTGCTCTTCGAACCGGCGAATCACGATCATCTCACCGAGCCAGTCGACGAGTTCTTCCTCAGAAGGGAAATCCCAATCTTGAGCGGAAGGGGGATCAGCCTTGTCCATAATCGTGCTCCTCATCGTACGTAATTTTCAGTGAAGCGAAAGTAAGAGTCCAGGCTCAGAAGCAAGATCAGCGAGGCGCGCCAGAACTTCAGCTGCATGCTGGCCGTCCCAAGTCCGGTGGTCGACATTCAAGGTCAGGCACACGGTCGTGCCAATTACAATCGTCTCTCCATCTACGACAGGCTTCTTAGTTGCAGAACCGATGGACAAAATGCTCGTCTGTCCGTAGGGGACGATGGCAGTAAAACTGTCGACCTCCAAGGCCCCCAGATTTGAGAGGGTGCTGTGAGGCACTCTTGTGTCATCCTCAGTCATTCGACCCTCGAGGGCGCGTGTCACTGCTAATCGGCGCTGGGCGGCAATCCCGGGCAGGCTCATGGTGGCCACCGATGTTAGAACAGGGATTGCCACCCCCCGTGGAGTGGCCACCGCGAGTCCGAGGTTGATGCTCAAAGCACCAACTCGCTCCACAAGACTGAGCGCGAAAGTCTTTACGAGGACATCTGTGAGGGTAACCTGCGAATCAAGAGCGCGTATTGAGCGAAGAGATTCAAGGAGTCCCTCTGCGCGAATTTCCCGCGCGACGGAGAAGTGAGGCACTTCGGCCCAGGAACGGGAGACAGATTTACTGACTGCCGCCCGAAATTGATCAGCCTGAAGAGCTGGCTGCCTTTCGGGCTGAGTGAGTTTTGAGGATTCGGCCGTCAAATCTGCTTTTTCGATCAATCCCACCTGGCCGGGCGTCACGGCACTTGCAGACCTTTTTCGTGGGCTAAGGACGTATGGTTCGAGTTCTTCCGTTCCGGGGCGTCTTTCTCGGTCGCTGTGTTGCCTTAGAACGTGGCCTTGGGAAGGGCTCTTAATTTCTATATCCAGATCGTCGCTCGCCACGCTGGGGTGCGGCGTTGGCCCCGTCGACAGCGAGACCTCGTCCGTTTCAATCTCCCCGGCCTCAAGCACGCGGGCAACTACCGAACCAGCAGGAACATCACTGGACGCAGGGAACAAATGGCGCCCGAGCGTTCCGTCCACGGGCGCTTCGAGGGAAAGTTCTGCTTTGTCCGTTTCAACCAAAGCAACCGTTTCTCCTGCGACCACCCGGTCGCCTGGTTGCTTGAGCCATTCCGAAAGATGCACGTCCCCGGGAGACATTCCAACGGAGGGCATGAATACTTCTTGCATATTGCCCCTTTTCTCAGAAGGACCCCCCGCGGAGAGTTGTTAGATATCCTACCTCTAAGGATTCAACCCTAAAAGAGGGCGATCTGTCAAACCCATCCTGAGGACTTTACTTTCGGCCGACAAGAATCCAGGGCCGCGTGAGGGCAAAATGATCTCTCATTGCCTCTTGGGCTGATTCAGGGTCATGCTTTCGCAAAGCGATGAGAATAGCATGATGCTTCCGAGCCGCGTCCTCGGGCATGTCGAATGGTGCGGGTAGCGAGTCTCGGACGCTATCGAGAGTGTGCCAGAACCCGTCAAGTAATTGAAGTACGAGGGCGTTACCAATATCATCGTAAAGCGCGCGATGAAATTGGCGATCAGCGCGATGAAACTCGGCTCCAAACCCACCCGCGGCGGCATCGCCCAATTGCTGTGCGAGCCCGTGGAGATTTGCCAGTTTCGCCTCTGATACTTCTTCAGCAACCCTTTGAATCAGAGCGGTCTCGAGAATTTCGCGAATATCCGTGAGATCAGCTGCGGTTGACAAGTCATCCTGGCCCTGGCCAAGCTGACTATGGAAGGTTAATCCATCTGTCATCGCCCGAAGCGAAAGTTTGCCGACGAACGACCCCGTGCCGTGCCTAGTCTCGATGATTTCGAGCGCCTGAAGGCCCTTTAGCGCCTCTCTCAGAGTGCCTCTACTTACAGCGAGTAACTCGATTAGTTCTGACTCGCTGGGTAAGGGGTCACCCGAACGCAACCCACGGTCGAGGAGTATTTGCTTGATGTCCGCACTGAGATTTCGAGAGGTTGGCGCATACTTTCGCACCGGTGTCATTTTTCCACCTTAGTCCCTGGCTTGAAAGTATAGGTCAGTCCAGTGTATTTTGACTTGAATCCCTTGCGGTGACCGAAAATTCAGGCCATTGGTCTGGAAATGCGTTTCCCGAGTCGCGCAGCCGAAAACTTTTGCTGGGCGGTCGTTCTCCAGGTATCCACGAAGTATTTATGTCTGAGGTCGTCGAAGCTAGTCCCTCAGTGTGAGCGCCTCCTGGTGGGGTCGTGGAGATGTTCTGCCGTGCCAGCTGATTGGGTCGAACCGTGGGGAATTCGATTGTGTCCACCAATTGAACAGCTGAACTGGGTCTCATTTCCGCTGGCCAGGGACAATTTGCCACGGTGTGATCGGCTAGGGGACAAGCAGTCTCTGCCAGACCCGCTCGCTCGCCTCCTCTGGCCCCGAGGAATGTCTGCAGGCTTAAAAACCGGGGCTTTCTTTCGGTAAGGGGCAGACAATTATGCATAGCCTTATCCAGGCGACTGGGCTATTAGCCACCATAGCTTTGAGCCATTGAAGTTCCGGGTAGAGTCTGGACATCGGACGTCATATTTCTTGGCCTCCGTGAATCCTAGAAGAATGAAGTGGGGAGGTCACCGTGAACGAGGAGCGAGTTCAAGTGAGTTGGTTGGGTCAAGCGGGGTTCTCGGTTACCTCCGCGGGCGGCGCACTCGCAATCGATCCCTACCTCAGCAACGCCTGCAGTCGCCTTTATGGATTGGATCGCGAGATGGAGCCACCTGTCAAACCGGCATTCCTCGGAGTTAGCTACGTCCTCGTGTCGCATTGGCACGAGGACCATCTGGATGTCGACTCAGCAGTTGAATTTGCCTCTAGCGGTGCTCGGTTTGTCGCTCCGCCATCCTGCGTTTCGCGCCTCGAGGATCTCGGCATAAATAACTCACTGGCGATAATTTCCGGAAATCAGCTGGATTTAGGCTGGGCAAAGGTTACGGCAGTTCCGGCTCTCCACGTGGTTCCTGAAGCTCTCACAGAAGATGCAGTGGGGTACCTGATAGATATAGATGGAGTGAGGATTTATCACAGCGGTGACTCAGAATATGACCGAAGCATGCTCTCGGCACTCAACGAGGGCCCGCTGGCCCTCGCGCTTCTCTGCGTAAACGGAACTGGCGGAAACATGAACGCCTGGGAAGCGGCCGCGCTTGCAGTGCAGCTAAACCCGCGATTAGTGGTACCGATGCATTTCGGCATGTGGTCCGCTGCAGGTTACGGTTCGGATGGCACACTTGACCCTTCCCTTTTCCTTGAAGCCTATGGCCGTTTATCGCCCGGAGCGAGAGTGGCGTTGCCAGAAATTGGCGCAGCGTTCGTTTTGCAAAAGTGAGCAAGTGCATAGAGCTTTTCCCTAACCAAGCGGGCCCCAAGGTCAGCATCTCGACCGTGGGGGGAAGAATCGTGCAGATCTCGGATCCTCATGGATTTTCCTGGTTGGTGGAAACAAGTCGACCAGAACCGGAAAGGAATCCAAATGGAGGTTTTCGGGATGGGACCCAGGGTGGGTGGGACGACTGTATTCCTTCAATCGATTCTGAAGAGGACCCGAACCCTGAACGCGACGGGAAAATCAGCGATCATGGCGACTTTTGGTCTGTCAGATGGGATGTAGCTGATTTTTCGGATGCAACAGTGACACTGGCCGGATCCAGACAGGGGCAGCCCCTGATGCTGCGGAAGTCCGTCAGCGTAAATCACAAGTCCGTTTTTGTAACGCTCAGAGTAACCAATTCTGGTCTCCGACCCTACCGATTCCTTTACAGTGGGCACCCGCTTCTGCGTTGGACAGCAGACGCGCGTGTCCAGATCGATGACGCTGAGCCCATAGATTTGGCGCGTAGTGGAACTCCACGAAACTACAAATGGTTCGTGAGCTGGAAGGGTCGAGTTGAATTACGCTTGGAAGGAACTCCACATTCTCTCGTGTTAAGCCAATCGACATTGGAAACGCCGTGGCTCGGTTTATGTGTTAACCGCGATTTCTGGCCTACCCCGGGGATCGGTCACAGCTGGATTGCTCTTGAACCGACTACCTCTCCCACAGACTCACTCATCGAAGCCATCCGCTCGGATTCAGCTCGTGAACTGGGGGCAGGTGAGGAGTGCGAGTTCACTACAAGAATTTCATTCGAGGAACGAGCACTAAATAGTTACTCTTGAAACCGTGGCTGATGGGCCCCGAGAATTTAACATCTCCCGCGTAGTGCCCGCAAGAAAGACAAAAGCACGGATCCGCTCCCGGGATGGGATCTTTAGTATTCACTCGGCAGCTGGGATCCTTTTGCCGAGAACGAGGCCACATAGAGCGCCGTTTCTCCATATGTTTTGGGTTCCCATGGTTCGAACCCACTGGGCCACTCGGGAGGTGTGGAGCGAGTAGAGCGCTCCACGGCCACCCAGGCTCCTGGTGCAAGCCAGGGTGGCAGGGCTGCCAAAACAGAATGGACACTCTCATCCTCGTAGGGGGGG
>JBDNGL010000033.1:0-42334 GCA_041689285.1 Opitutaceae bacterium | reverse complement strand
CGCGGCGAGCAGATGACTGGCGGCACGCAGCGTGGGAATGGCGGCTCCACAGCCGAGACCGACAAGATCCTGCAAGATGGCATTGGGACGTAAGCCGACTTGCTCGGAAACGTAACTCGTCAAACCCGGACACAGATAGCCGGTGCAGGTGCAAATGAGGAGGGCGTCAAGTTCACGGGGAACCAGACCGGCCTGCGTCAGCGCCCGGTTGAGGGCCTGAGTTGACAGCTTCGGAGCTTCCGCGCGAAAGACAGCATGTAGTTCATCGGCGGAACGATCAAAAATGTGATCAATATCCGGCGCGGCGAAATGCCGCTGATTGATGCCATGATCTCCACGCAGGATGCTGTGCAGGATCAAACGGGAGCGTTTGTGCAAGCGGGTCTTGGCCGGTGAACGGTCGATGATGTCCCAGCACGCCGCCTGCTTGAAAGCGGTCGTCGGCACGGTGGTGGCGAGAGCGTGAAGATGCATTAGTGTAGGGCGGCGTAAAGTGGGCGCAGCGGGAGCAGCCGAGTGCGATTGAGCGTGGCCAGCCAGCGCTGGCGTGGGAGTTGGAGGAGAAACGGATGCAGGATCGCGGCAGAGGTAAGGCGTAGGCGGAAGTGTCGGCGCAAGGCGGTTTGCACGTCGCGCGTCGCCGCCGGCCAAGTCATTTCGCCGTGGGTGTATTTGAGCAGAACAGGCAGGGCGATAGCGGCGCTTTGGAAAGCCATCGCCATGCCGTTGCCGGTGAAGGGCGGAATCATAGCGTAGGCATCGCCCAGACAAAAACGACCGGAAATAACCGGCACTTGGCGGTCAAATCCCACAGCCGCCACGGCGCTGAAGGAGTCTGCATCCGATCGGCAGGCGGCGAGGCGTTCGGCAAGGCGGGGCAGACCGGCGGCCTGCAAATAAGCCAGCAGTAACGCCGCACCTTGGGCTTGGAGCGGGCGTCGACGAAAAAGACCACTAATATTTATGCGCCGAGCGTCCACCCGCGCCAGACCGACATAGGCTTCGGAGCCGATATGTAATTCTAAGTCCCGCGTGAGAGGTAGGTCGAGCGCATGGATCTTCAATCCTAGCCAAGGCGAGGGCGTGCGGCGGCGGCCGGAGGTGAACACCCGGCCCGGAGGTTGACCGATCTCAGTGACACGTCGGCCGGTGTGCAAAATTCCACCAGCATTGACAAAGGCGGCGGCCAACCGCGCATCAAGGACGTGGCGGCTGATGGCTAATGCCGGGGCGGGCAGGGTTTGCTCTCGGGAAAGTTTTTCTCGGATAAACCAAGCGACCTCCTGATGACGTAAAGCATCGGAGAGAAATGGCGCGAGGCCGAGCGCCTTGATCGTGGAAGCGTCGAGGCCCGCGATAAATTCGCCGCAAACCCGGTGGCGCGGGTAAGTGCCGGCTTCGAACAAACTGACTGGCACCGCGGCGCGACGGAGGGCGAGCCCGAGCGAAAGTCCAGCGAGGCCGCCGCCAATAATTTCGATGGGTAAAGGACTTGTCATGGCCGACGGCCGATGAGCCGATTGGCGCCGAGCCAGGAGTTTTCGACGCGGCACTCCCACTCGGCGGCAATCAAGCCAAGCCGTTGGGGCAATTCGGTACCGCGAAACCCGGCGGCGATACTGACATGGCCATCATGCCGGCTTACGTGATTGGCCCCGAGCAACGGCGCAGTTAAGCCGTAGAGCCACTGGAAAGTCCGGCGGCGGGATGGCTCGCAAAACATGATCACGCGGGTTTGATCCCGCAAATGGGCGCCCAGTTCCACCAGCGTATGGTCAGGAAATTGGTGCAGGATGAGATTGCCGATGACCGCAGTATAGCCGGCGTAGTCCGTGAATGACGCAATGTCCACCTGGTGCCATGCGCGGGCCGCTGGCCAAGTAGCGGGCCGTGGCCACAGGTCGAGCCCGTCAACCGCGAGGCCGCGCGCGTGCAGCAGCGCGCCGAGTTCGCCAGTGCCGGCGCCGAGTTCCAGCACGCGGTCGCCGGGCTGAAGGAGTCCTGGCAAGGTGCCGGCGAACCACCGAAAGTTCCCCATGGCCCGGTTTACCAGCCGCAAATCGCGGCGATTGTGCAGCGCGTCGGGGTGATCAGTCGGGAGCTTGTCCAAGAGCTCGGGCTGAATCGTGCGTTGCTGCATGCGGGGAAAGATTGCCCGCTTGCGTCGTGTTGTCCACCGTGCCGACCTGAATTCATCATGAGCCAGTTTTCACCAAACCCCGTCGATCTCATCGCCCGCGCCACGGAGCAGTTTCCCCACCGACCTTCGTGGGACGAGTATTTCATGGCCACGGCCCTCTTGATGGCGACGCGTTCGCCGTGTGAACGGCGCAAGGTGGGTTGCGTGATCGTGACCGGCGGCGAGCGCCGCAACCGCCTCGTGGCGGCGGGCTACAATGGTTATTTGCCGAATTCGCCCCATGTCTCAAGGGTGCGTGATGGGCACGAACAAGCGACCGTGCACGCCGAACAGAATGCTGTGGCCGATGCCGCGCGGCGGGGCAGCAAAGTCGAAGGTTGTGTGGCCTACATCACGCATTATCCGTGCATCAACTGCGCGAAGATTCTTGCCTCGGCCGGTATTGCGGAGATCCGCTATCGGGAAGATTACAACAACGACCCTATGGTCGCGCCACTGATGGCGGACGCCGGGGTAAAAGTGCTGAAGCTCTAGGAGGCGTCATGCGTGAACGTCGCACTCTACCCAGACAAAGCCACGCCGGTTCACTGCTACTGGCGCACCCATCGCAGAATGACCCGAATTTCCGGCGCACGGTGGTCCTGATGTCGGTCCATGATGGTGATGGCGCGATGGGGGTAGTGCTCAACCGTCCACTGGATAAGAAGTTGGGAGATCTAAACGGCGAATTTGGGCTCGGTGCTCTCGCGAGTATCCCATTGTATTATGGTGGTCCCGTTCAGGACAAACAGCTCATTTTGGTCGCATGGGAACCGCAGGACGATGGCTTCCGGATGCATTTTGGCATCGAACCTACCCGCGCGATTGAATTTCTTTCGACTGAAGGCGTCCAGGTTCGTGCATTTCTGGGCTACTCGGGGTGGTCCAAGGGGCAGTTGGAGCGAGAACTTAAACAAGAGGCTTGGGTGGTTATACCCATCCCTGATGACTTATTGGGGCAGTCACAGGATACCCGGCTTTGGCGGAGCATCTTGGGCCGGGCTGGAGATACGTGGCGGCTGTTGGCGGACGAACCGGAAGATACGAGCCTCAACTGACTTGTGGAGGCGTGGACATTTCAGTTGACAGGGGTGGGGGCGCTCTCTGTTTTCACGCGTTTTATGAAAGTCGTATCCTCCATCAAATCCGCCAAGAAGCGTCACCCGGCTTGCCAAGTGGTGCGTCGCAAAGGCAGGATCTACGTGATCAATAAAGTCGAGCCACGCTACAAGGCTCGCCAAGGTTAATCCTCAAACCACTCCAGACCGTGAAAGCCGAAGGCCATCCCACTCTCAACAATGTCTGCTTCGTCGACGTCGCAAGCGGCAAGCGCTTCCTAACCCGTTCCACGGTGAAGTCCGCCCGCAAAGAGACCATCGACGGGCGCGAATATCATATGGTGTTGCGTGACGTCACGATGGACTCGCATCCCGCCTACACCGGCGAGAAGCGTATCGTGGACACCGCCGGTCGTGTCGAGAAGTTCACGACGAAGTTTAAGCGCGTCATCAAGAAATAAACAGTGTCGCTCCTTTCCGCCCTCCGGTCGTCCCGGAGGGCTTTTTTGTGTCCACCGAGGGCAAGACACGAAAAAGAATAGGCAACGCGGGCTTTGATGTGTTTTGTGCAGCTTGTCGCCATGACCAAGCTCATCCTCTTTGATTGTGATAGCACGCTCAGTGCAATCGAGGGCATTGACGAACTGGCGCGGCTGCGCGGACCGGAGGCATTGCAGCAAATTGCGCACATGACCAATCAGGCGATGAACGGAACGATTCCCGTTGAGGCGGTTTTCAGCCGCCGACTCGAACTCATTCAGCCTACCCGTCAAAACGTGGCTGCCGTGGGGTCGCACTATATCGAGAGCGTTGAGCCCACCGCCCTTTCCACGATCCGTGAACTCAAGGCGCGCGGCTGGGAACCGGCAATCGTCAGCGGTGGTTTTCGCCAGGCGATCCGGCCGCTGGCGGATTATCTTGGCATCACCCGCATCGAGGCAGTGGACCTCTATTTCCGGGGCGATGGCAGCTATCGCGGCTACGATGTGGATTACCCGACCACGCGTTCTGGTGGCAAACCGCAGGTCATTGCGCGCCTGCGCCGGGAACTGGAGCCGGGGAAGATCGTGATGGTCGGTGATGGCGTGAGCGATTTGGAGACCATGCCGGTCGTGGATTTGTTTATCGGGTTTGGCCGTTATACGGCCCGCGCGCCTGTGCGGGCGGCGGCGGGTAATTTCATTCTTTCGCTCAACGAACTGCTACCGCTGCTGAAAACATGAAAAAAGTCCTGTTGGTCCTGCTCGTCTCGTCGTGCTTAACGACGCTGGCCATTGCGGCGGAAAAGCCGGAGGAGGCTTTTCCGGTGCCGGTGGATATCTACGTAGCCGACGAGACGAATGCGACCTTGTGGGAGGTGCTCCAACACCGGGCGGCGGTGGAACCGTTCAATTTAGTGGCCACGATCATTTTTGTGCTGGCCGTCATCCATACATTCCTGACCGCCAAGTTCCGACACTGGGCGCATCTACTGGAGCAACGTCATGGCGCGAAACTGCGGCGGGAGGGTCGTTTCGTGGATCTCAACAACGACGGCGAGCCCGACGAAGTCAGTTTTTGGGGCAAGAGCCTCCATTTCTTCGGCGAGGTGGAGGCGGTGTTCGGCATTTGGGTGATTCCACTTCTCATCGCCATTACTTGGTCGGAGAGCTGGCATACGGCCGAGGAGTATCTCAATAGTCGCGTCAGCTACACCGAACCGATCTTTGTTGTGGTGATCATGGCCATCGCGGCCAGCCGGCCGATCTTACGCTTCGCCGAGAATGCCATGGCGCGGCTGGCGGCACTTGGCGGTAGCACGCCGGTAGCCTGGTGGCTTTCCATCCTTACCGTGGGACCAATTCTGGGATCCTTCATCACGGAGCCGGCGGCCATGACGATATCGGCGCTGCTGCTGCTGGAGAATTTTTACCGCTACAATCCCAGTGAGCGCTTGAAATACGCCACCTTGGGGCTGCTGTTCGTGAATGTGTCCGTGGGCGGCACCCTGACGCACTTCGCCGCACCGCCCGTGCTGATGGTGGCCGGCGCCTGGGATTGGGATTTATTGCACATGGCGAGCCATTTTGGCTGGAAGGCAGTTGTCGGCATCCTCTGTGCGAATCTGCTTTATTATTCCTATTTTAAGCGGGAGTTCACCGCCATGGCTGCACAGGGCAAACCCGAGGGTGAAGCCATGCTTTACGGCGCACCGGTGGATGATCACCGCATGCGCATCCCGAAATGGGTCACCCTTGTGCACTTGCTGGCGTTGGGCTGGACCGTGTTCACGGCCCATTACACGGCACTCTACATCGGCGGTTTTCTCATGTTTCTGGCCTTCACTCAGGCAACGACGCAGTTTCAGTCACCGATCCAATTTCGCGGTCCCATTCTGGTCGGTTTTTTTCTGGCTGGCCTCGTCATTCACGGGACCTTGCAGCAATGGTGGATTCAGCCAGTGCTGCAGAGTCTCGACGCCCTACCTTTGCTGCTGGGCTCGACGGTGCTCACTGCATTTAACGACAATGCCGCCATCACCTATCTCGCTTCACTTGTGCCCGGATTCTCGGATGAAATGAAATACGCGGTGGTGGCTGGTGCGGTGGCAGGGGGTGGCCTTACGGTCATCGCGAATGCCCCGAATCCCGCCGGCCAGTCCATTCTTTCACCCAGTTTCAAGGAAGGCATCGCACCAGGTAAACTGTTCGCTGGTGCCATCATTCCCACCTTCATCATGGTGCTGGCTTTTCTCTTCTTGCCATCCTGACGACGACTGGCGCTCGGAAAATTCCGGTTCAGGTTGACAGCGCTCCACCTCGCCGAATCGTGACACCTCCCGGGTATTCCAGAGTGAGGTGCTGCGCCCGGGGATCGCATGGTCGCCACACTTTTCACCGCCATATTTCTGCCATTTCTGCTGCTGCCCGCCGTGCTCGCGGTCGGTGCAAAATGGCGTGCGCGCACCGGTTGGCTGGCGCTGGTGGCTCCGGTGGGTTCATTCGCTCTTTTATTGCAACTGGCCCTGACCGTGGCGGAGCCGGGTGGGCGCGTGGTAGTTGAGCTTTCTTGGATACCCTCACTGGGGTTGAATCTCACTTTCGTCATCGACGGGCTGTCGCTATTTTTCGGTCTGGTGGTCAGCGGGATGGGCATACTGGTCGTGTTTTACGCCTCCCATTATCTTGATGACCACTACCGGCATCATCATCGGTTCTACGCTTATCTGCTCCTATTCATGGGGGCAATGCTTGGCACGGTGCTCGCGGGAAATTTGCTCCTCTTGTTCATCTTTTGGGAGCTCACTGGGATCACGTCATTCCTGCTGATCGGTTTCCTTCATGAGAAAGCGGAATCGCGCGATGGTGCACGCATGGCGCTCCTCGTGACGGCGAGCACGGGTTTGGCGATGCTGGCAGGCGTGGTGCTGCTGGGGCAGGCGGCCGGCACCTACGAAATCGCCGCGTTGCTGGATGGCGCGGCGCAGAATGCTTCACCCGGCATGCTGTCGGCTGCTTTTGTGCTGATTGCGATCGGCGCGCTGGGGAAGTCGGCTCAATTCCCCTTTCACTTCTGGTTGCCCAATGCGATGGCCGCGCCCACGCCGGTGAGTGCCTATTTGCATTCGGCGACAATGGTGAAGTTGGGCGTTTTTCTCATCGCCCGCATATTCCCGGTTTTCCAGGGCGTGGAACTATGGGCACCGCTTTTAATCACAGTGTGTTTTGGCACCATGTTGCTGGGGGCAATGCTGGCGCTGCTTTCACACGATCTCAAGGCCGTGCTCGCTTACTCGACCGTGAGTCAACTGGGCTTCCTAATTGGTTTCTACGGCATGGGCCCGGCCGGTGGGGTTCAGGGCGATCTGCTGCACATCGCAAGTCATGTGTTCTACAAGGGCTGCCTGTTCATGGTGGTTGGCATCGTGGATCATGCCACCGGTGAACGCGACCTGCGACGATTGGGTGGACTACGCCAAAAACTGCCACTCTTGGCTGGGATCACCCTCGTCACCACGGCCTCGATGGCCGGACTGCCTGGCACGCTGGGTTTCATCAGCAAGGAATATATGCTGAAGGACATGTTCGCTTTCTGGGGCAGTGGGGGTGCGCTATTTTGGTATCCGCTGGTATTTGTGGTGTTCGCCTCGTTGCTCAAGGTAGCGTTTTCAGCGCGTATCTATTGGGGAATATTCGGTGGACGCACCCCGGATAAGCTGCTGGCGCACTACCATGCGCCGACCTTTGCGCTCCAACTGCCTCCATTGCTCCTCGCCAGCGCTTGTTTATTGTTCGGGATTTTTCCTGGTTTACTGGGTGCCGCACTCGCCGGCCTGCAAACCGCCGGCCTGCACCCAGCAACGGCGCTAAAATTCAGCGTGTGGCACGGGGTGACCCGCGAATTCATTACGAGCATGCTCATCATTGCGACGGGGGCGGGAATCTTTGCCTGGTTGCGCACTGGGTTGTGGACACGGGCACGCATCCCGGCAGTGCTGCGCTTCGACGTGGGGTTTGATGCGCTCGTGGCGGCGATCCCACTTGGGGCCAAGCAAGTGGGGCTGGCGCTGCGATTTGACCGCCAGTTCGACTATCTCCCCATCACCCTTGGCTCCATCATGTTATTACTCGGTGGCTATTGGTGGGTGGAGCGCGAGGCACTCTGGCCCGGACTGCCGCAGGCGGCGGATTTCGATCCTGTGCGCACGCTGGTCGTAGGTTTAATCGCATTGGCGGTCGCCATGATCATCATCATGCGACGGTGGACCTCGCAGTTGATCGCCGTCTCCATAGTCGGGTTTCTGATTACATTTTACTATGTGCTTTTCCGGGCGCCGGATCTCGCGATGACGCAGATTCTGGTGGAGTCGGCGACGCTGCTGCTGGTCCTGTTGCTGCTGGCCCGGTTTCCGCGCTCTGCCGAGATCAGTGAAATTGGCTGGTTTTTTTCCGGCCGTCGGCAGGCACTCAACATGGTGATTTCAATTGGCGTGGGACTCTTCACCACCCTGGCTGCACTCATGGCCATGCAACACAAGCACGCCCAGCCGGCCGGCGACTACTATCTGGCGAATACGGTGCCGTTGGCACATGGCACCAACGCCGTGAATACGATCCTCGTTGATTTTCGCGGCTTCGATACCCTGATGGAAGCCGCGGTGCTCGTCATCGCCTGCCTTGGTGCGATCGGCTTGGTGATGCGTTATCGTCGCACGGCGGAAGAATACGCGGCCGGCGCCATGGGGCCGGCAGGTTACGGTATTGGCCGCAAAATCGGCAAGCAACCGGAGGACATGACGAAATGAAAACCGGTGACTCCTACATTTTTAAGGCCGTGGCATCATACTTATTTTTTGGGATTAATGTGTTTGCGGTGTATCTGCTGCTGCGCGGGCATAATCTGCCCGGCGGCGGCTTCATCGGCGGACTCGTCTCGGCACTTTCGTTGATGATACTGAGTCTGGCCCATGGGGTCCGTGAAGCCCAAAAGGTCCTCCGCGTGGATCCTACGCGGCTGGCCGCAGTTGGCCTCCTACTGGCGATTGCAACGGCCATGCTGCCCTTGCTGGTGGGTGAGCCATTTTTACGGCATTTCCAATGGAAGTTCAAGGAAGTGCCTTTGTTGGGCACGCTCCATCTTGGCACGCCGCTGCTCTTCGATATCGGTATTTTTCTCGTGGTGGTGGGAGTAACGGCCAAGATGATTTTCGTGCTATTTCGCTCCATCGTGGGGTTGACCGCCCTGAACCCGAGCGAGTGGCGACGCTATGCCGCTGATCTCGAGGAACCCGTGGAGAGCGAGCACAGCCGCGCAGGCTCTGTGCTGGAAACGGAGGACGAAATATGATGTGGGAAACAGCCATTCTGGTTGGCCTGTTGTTTGGCGGCGTATGCTTCCTGATTCTGCAGGCGAGTTTTGTGCGGATTTTATTCGGTTTTATCCTGCTCTCGAATGCGGCCAATTTATTTTTGCTCGCGATGTCGGGTCGCCCTGAGAATCGCGCGGCCCCAGTGCTCGTCGGACCCAATGGCCCGATGGTAGATCCGCTGCCTCAGGCGCTAATTCTTACCGCGATTGTCATAGGCTTCGGAGTAATCGCCTACCTGGTGATCCTGCTTTACCGGACATTTCTCGATCAACGCACCGCCAATGCCTGTGAGTTGTTTGACCCACACCGCGAACGACCGAAGGGGGATGCGTCATGACGGCTGTTTTACTCGCACTACCGATTTTGCTGCCGCTGATAACTGCGCTGGTGAGCCTGCTGGCCGGACGACGCCGATCATGGCGTCGTTGGTTCGTGGGTGCTTCTGCCGTGGCGCAGCTGGGGGTTGCTTTGGTGCTGGCCCACGGTGCTTATGGACAGCCGCCGCAGGTGTTGGCCTTAGGTGGTTGGGCGGCCCCCTACGGTATCGTATTGGTGGTGGATTTACTGGCGGCGATCATGCTGGCGCTGGGTGCGATCACCGCGCTTGCGGCCATTCTTTTCGGCTACGCCGAGCTATCGGTCCACGATGAGCACCCGCTGCGACTATCTTTGGTGCAGTTTCTGGTTACCGGCATCAATCTGGCGTTTTGCACGGCCGATCTCTTCAATCTCTTTGTAGCCTTTGAGGTGATGCTCATTGCTTCTTATGCGTTGTTGACGCTGGAGTCTGACGATTGGGATATCAAACAGGCTTTTCCTTATCTGGCCTTGAATCTCGTGGGCAGCACACTGTTTCTAGTCGCGGCGGGTCTGACTTATGGAATGTTTGGTTCGCTGAATTTCGCGCAAATCGCGGAGCGGGCAGACGCCCTAGTGGGCACGCCACAACTCAACGTGCTGGCGTTGTTATTGCTCTGTGTTTTCGGGATGAAGGCCGGCCTGTTCCCGCTTTTCTATTGGCTGCCCAACAGCTACCCCATTTTGCCCAGCCCGGTGGCTGCGCTCTATGCCGGCATGCTCACCAAAGTCGGCGTGTATGTATTGCTACGGATATTTGGTCAGGTGCTGCCACCGGATTTGCCTTTGCCGCATCTGTTGATGGCTTGGCTCGCTGCCGCCACGATGATCTTTGGCGTGTTAGGCGCGGTCTCGCGTAATTTCATCCGCGGCATCCTCTCGTTCCATATCCTTAGCCAGATCGGCTACATGGTATTGGCGATCGGCCTGTTCACCCCCTATGCATTGGCGGCAGCCATTTTCTATATCGTGCACCACATCATTGTGAAGAGCACGCTCTTCCTGGTGGGTGGCACCGTGGTGGTGCTAAATCGCACTGATGATCTGGCGAAAACCGGCAGGCTTTGGCTGGTGACCCCGGTGCTGGGCGTGGTATTTCTGCTGCAGGCCCTGTCACTGGCCGGCATCCCGCCGCTGAGTGGTTTCTGGGGTAAATACATGATCATTGTCGAAGGCTTGCGTCAGCGTGAATGGGTGCTGGTGTTCTGTGCCCTGCTGGCCGGGGTGTTGACCCTCCTCAGTATGTTGAAGATATGGAATGGCGCGTTTTGGGCCTCGACCGCGAAGGAGGGTGTGCACATCGAAGATTCCCGCTGGCGGCCGATGACCGCGGTGGCGGCTGGCATGACCGTTCTTTCTCTGGGTATTGGCTTTGGGGCGGAGTTCTTTCTCACGGTAGCGCACGAGGCGGCGCGCCAACTGCTTGATCGTCCGGCCTATATTAACTATCTGCTCGGAGGAGGTAGCTGACCATGCGTTCGCTTGTTCTTAATCTCATGGTGGCCGTCATCTGGCTGTTGCTCCAATCGCAGCCTACGCTGTTGGATTTTGCCGTCGGTGCCGCATTGGGTTTACTTTTGCTCTTCCTCTTCCGGCCGGTGCTGAACAGTGGTGACTATGTGCGCCGGGCGTTGGCGACCTTTGCCTTCGTCGGGGTCTTTGCCTGGGAGTTCATTAGCGCTTGTCGTCAATTGATCTGGTTTGCCCTGTTTGTGCCCACCGACAGGTTGCGGCCGGATTTTATCATCTATGATATCTCTGACCTCAACCGATTGGAGATCCTGCTGCTCTCGCACTGTGTGAGTCTGACCCCCGGAACCAATACTGTGGATATCTCCCACGATTTCACCCGCCTCTATTTGCACGTGTTGGACTGCCCGGATCCAGCGGCCGTGCGGGCAGACATCGACAACAACCTCAAGCGGGGCATCCTCGCCTTCACTCGATGACGGATCTGTTGCTGCAGATTTCATTTGGCATCGTGACGGTGGCGTTGCTGCTCGGTTTTTACCGACTTGCCCGCGGGCCCACGATCGTGGATCGTATTCTCGCCTTTGATGCGGTCGTGCTTTGCGCGGCGGCCATGACGGCACTACTTTCCCGCTGGTGGCAGTCAGTTTATTACATGGAATTGATCCTGATCGTTTCGTCGCTCGGATTTTTCGGCACGGTGGCGTTTGTGTTTTTCCTGCAACGCTCGCTGCCTTACGGTGGCGAGTCGGCCGAAAAAACCGACCGGGAGGACAAATCATGAGCTGGTCCTTGGGACATATATCCACTTGGGTCATGCTGCTGGGTGCCTTGCTCGTGCTGGTGGCCATGATCGGCACGGTGCGGTTTCCCGATGTATTCTGCCGTGCGCATGCTTTGGGCAAAGGACTGACCCTTGGTCTGATGGTATTACTTTTTGGCCTCTGGCTTGACCCGAACACCGAGGTGTCGGGCTTAAAAGTTATCGCGGCGATCTTCTTCCAGTTTGTGACTCTGCCGGTAGCGAGCCATTTGCTGGCGCGCTTAGCTTACGAGAAGAATCTGCCGCGCTACCGGCACAAATCTACGCCATCGGGGAAATGACATTTTAATCGCCCGGTAAACGGAGTTTGGTTCGCAACTCGGCTGAGGACAAAAGACAGTCGACCAAGTAGGCACGGGAACCGCCCCGAGCGAGCTGTTCGGTGTAGAATTCTTCTCCCGCCGTATCGGGCATCCGGCCGAGCAAGGTGGAAAATGCGGACTGGACAAACTCCTCGTCGCGGCTCCGGCGGTGCGCCCTGAGCCAAGGTTTGGTGAAATCACGCAGGGTGGATTTCCCGGCCAGCAGGCCGGGCAGGGTGGTTGCCGGTGTGTGTCCCAGACGTGCGAGGAGGGTTGCGAGGCTGGCTGGGTTCCACTTAGGCCGTCGGGCGTGGATGCGGTTGGTGCTTGGGCGACCGGGTTCGTGGCGACGAATGGCGGTGAGCCAATAGTATTGGGTGGCTTCACCCCAAGCGTCCACGATCTCGAAGCCTTGGGTTTCAAGTTCGCGGCGAATTTCGCGCGGTGTATACCACGCGCCGAGCCAAGTATCGGTGCCACGCCAAAACGGTCGCTGACGGCCATCGACTTGGATCTTGAGCACGCTGCCGCCCTGCAGGGTGCGGGCGGCTTCCGCAAGATAGGTCGCGATTGCGCGTTTGGTCGGGATGTGTTGAAAAACGGCGAATGAATATACGAGGTCGAGACTGGCGTCAGCCACGGTCTCGAACCGTCCTTGGGTGTGGTGAAACTCAACATTGGGCAGGTCGGCCAACGAGCTACGGCCTGCCGCCACCATGGTGGCGGCAATATCCACGCCGATGACGCGCTGCGCCCGGCCCGCCAACGGGCGGAGTAGCCGACCGACTCCGCAGCCAATTTCCAGCACACTGGCATGTGGATCGAGCACCATGTCATTCAGGATCAGGCCGGTGAGATCCGGTTCACCCGAAGCCCAAAACGAGCTGGCTGAATTCGCATATCCTCGGCCGATAAATCCCTTGGCATCTAGCCGGGCGCGCTGATCCCACTCGCGTTCCATGCGCCGGACAGGTTGCCACCACCGGCTGACAAGCCGGCGCCAAAACCTTGGACCGCCGATGGGTGTTTGCATGCGAAAGGCGAAGCCAGACGCTGATTGGCGACCCAGTCCAGCCTGTGTCACAATAAATTCTTCTTAGGTTGGGTTCAGGGGAAGAGTCCGCGGGCGATCTTGGCATCGGCGACCCGCTGGATGCCTAGAGTGAGGGCAGCGAGGCGGCGGCTGAATTTAAATTTGCGCTTCTGGATTTCAACCGAGTCTTTCGCCCGATCAAGGATGGCAAAGAGTTTCTCCAAGACTTCCTCCCGGCTCCAGTAGAAGTTCTGCATGTTCTGGCACCATTCGAAGTAGGAGACGATCACACCGCCGGAGTTACAGAGCACGTCGGGAATGATCTCAATGTCCTCGCGGGCATCGATGATCTTGTCGGCTTGGTTGGTGGTGGGGCCGTTGGCGGCCTCCGCGAGAATGCGGCACTTGAGACGGGCGGCGTTTTCGTGCGTAATGACACGTTCCAGCGCCGCCGGCACGAGGACGGTGCATTTCAGTTCTAGCAACTGGGCGTTGGTGATTTCCTGACCGCCGTCGAAGTTGTGGAGCACGCGCTGTGACCGGACGTAGGCGAGCGCTTTTTTGATATTGATTCCCTTGGGGTCGTAGAATGCCGCCGTGTGATCGGAAATCGCGATAACCTTGACCCCATAGTGGTCGAGGGCAGCGGCCGTTTCGCTGCCGACATTGCCGAAGCCTTGGATCGCGACCGTGGCTTTTTTTACCGGGATTTTCAGGTCCGCGAGATATTTGGTTACGAGGTAGGCCACCCCGGCACCCGTGGCTTCACGCCGACCTTGAGAGCCACCGAGGGCGATGGGCTTGCCGGTGACAATGCCGGGCACGATGTGACCGATGTGATTGGAGTAGGTGTCCATCATCCAGCCCATAATCTTTTCATTGGTGCCAACATCAGGCGCGGGCACATCGACGTGCGGCCCGATGAAGGGGATCATTTCCTGCATGTAGCGACGAGATAGCCTTTCGAGTTCGCCTTGGGAAAGCTGGTTAGGATCGACGATGACGCCGCCCTTGGCCCCACCGTAAGGCAGGCCGACGAGTGAGGTTTTCCAGCTCATCCACATGGAGAGAGCTGCGACTTCCCCGAGGGTCACATGCTGGTGAAAGCGGATGCCGCCCTTGGCAGGTCCGGTGGAGAGATTGTGTTGAACGCGGTAGCCCTCGAAGACGGTCACGCTCCCGTCATCGCGTCGGATGGGCAGGGCGACGGCGAAGGTGCGCCGGGGGTATTTCGTGCGGTCGCGGATGTTTTCAGGGAGGTTGATGGCATCGGCGGCCTTATCGAACTGGCGGCAGGCCATTTTGAAGACGTCGGAATCGTAGAGTGTCGAAATGATAACTTTGGACATGGGGAGGGGTGTGGGTAACGGATGGAACCTTGCTGTTTTTAGGTGTCAGCGTGATGATCGTCACGGGTTTAGCAATTGGCTTCCGGCCCGGGGCACCTTTCAGTGACTTCCGCATATCCTGTTGGCACGGCTCGGTGATACATGGCCACCCTTATAAAAATACTTCGTTGGTTGGTGGAGAAGGCCGCAGCGGCGGTGGCCATTGTCGTGCTCGCGTTGGCCTCGTATGGTCTCTGGCTGTTCCTGCGCGACAACGTTGATTTCGATCTGCGCCGCAACGAGTTAATCATGACACTCACCGGTGAGCGCGCGCAAGTCCGCGAGGTCCTGGGGGACGTCAACCGCCGTCTGGAAATCAAGGCTGCGGAAATTGTGGTTGAAGAGGCGCGGTTAACCCAGGCTGAAAGCATCTACGCCCGGCTCAAGGAATTGGAGAGCACTTGGGATCGATTGATCGGCAATAAGGAACAGCAAATGGCAAATGCGGCGCAACGGGTGCGGATGGAGGCATTCTGCGCGGAATCGAGCGCAAAGTTGCAGGATCTGCGGCAGGAGTTGCAGCGAACGACGTGGGAGAAACACGGACTCGAACTCGCATTGGGAAAATTGGAAGTCCATCTGCGGGAAGTGGAGGCACAGAAATCTCGTTTTACTGAGTATCTTCGGCTGGCTTGGGAGAAAACCCGATTCTGGATCATCACGGCATTGGCGTTGTATTTTATCGGTCCGACCATTGGGCGGCTATTGCTCTACTATGTCTTTGCACCTCTGGTGATGCTCGGCCGTCCGGTGCGACTGGCGGAGACTAGGACCTCATTGCCCGAAGTGGCGGCGAGCCGGGTGTCAATCGACCTGCCTTTGCGTCCGGAAGGCCGCTTGTGGATCAAGGAGCGCTTTTTGCAGGCTTCGGATGAAGGGCTAAAGCGGCGCACGCGCTTCCTGCTCGACTGGCGCATTCCATTTACCTGCCTCGCGAGTGGGTTGGTCGAACTCATCGAGATGCGGAACACGACGACGGGTGAGCAACGGGTGACTTTGTCCAATCAGGCCAATCCGCACATCGAGCTGGCCTTGGTTACGCTGCCTACGGGTGCAGCCATGATCCTGCGCCCCAGTTTTCTCATAGGGGCGCTGGCCGAGGGCAGCTCTCGTTTGGTCATCCGCCGGCGCTGGCAGATCTTCCGCTGGCAGTCATGGATTACCCTGCAATTTCGTTTTTTTGAATTCGTCGGTCCCTGTCGGTTGGTGATCGCGGGGAGCCGCGGTGTTCGCGCCGAGGTGCTGACGCCGCGCGCAGGCCGGGAGGCCGCCCGTCGCACAAATCAGGATGCGACCATCGGTTTTACCCCGAATCTCGATTACAAGCCCGTGCGGGCGGAAACCTTCTGGGGTTATTACCGTGGAATGAATCCGTTGTTTGACGATCTGTTCTCCGGTGAGGGCGTTTTCCTTTGTCAGGAAATCACGACTGGGGGTGAAGCCGGGGCATCACGCAAGTTCTGGTCGGGGCTGCGGGATGGCGTGCTCAGGGTTTTCGGCCTGTAGGTTGTTACCTAGCGCAGTGGAAAGTTGCATTCCTTTCGACCTCGAATTCTTCTATCCCGCATGCTTTTCAAGCTCGCTTCTGACTACCAGCCGACGGGTGACCAGCCGCAGGCAATTGTCAAACTGGTGGCTTCGCTCAAAGCTGGCAACCGGCACCAGACCCTTTTGGGTGTCACCGGCTCGGGGAAGACCTTCACGATGGCCAACGTCATTGCGCAGTGTGATCGCCCCACGCTCATCATCTCACACAACAAAACCCTGGCCGCGCAGCTTTACTCGGAGTTCAAGAACTTCTTCCCGGAGAACGCGGTCGAATACTTTGTTAGTTACTACGATTACTATCAACCTGAGGCCTACATCCCGTCGAGCGACACCTTCATTGAGAAGGATTCTTCGATCAATGAGGAGATCGAGCGACTCCGCATCGCGACTACCAGTTCCTTGGTTTCGCGACGTGATGTGATCGTGGTCGCAAGCGTCTCCTGCATCTATGGCTTGGGCTCGCCCGAGGATTTCACAGAGATGCGCATCGCAATCCGCCGGCATGATCCGCTTGGACGCAACGTCCTGCTGGAAAAACTGGTGGACAATCTCTACGAGCGAAACGACTACGAGCTGAAACGCGGCCGTTTCCGCGTGCGTGGAGATGTGGTGGATATCATGCCGGCGTATTCCGAGTCCGGCTTACGGGTGGAATTCTTTGGAGACGAGGTGGATAGTATCAGCGAGTTCGAGCCACTAACCGGCAAGATCGTCCGTCCACTTGATCAATTCGACCTCTATCCGGCCAACCAATACGTGACGACGCGTGGCAAGTTGGAGCCGGCCATCGCCGCCATCAAGAAGGAGCTGGAGGAACGGGTGGCGGAATTTGAGCAGAACGGCCAATTGTTGGAGGCGCAACGCATTCGCATGCGCACCAATTACGACCTAGAAATGCTGCAGGAAATGGGGTTCTGCAATGGCATCGAAAACTACTCGCGTCACCTTACCGGCCGGAAGCCCGGTGACCGTCCGTTTTGCCTGATCGATTTTTTCCCAAAAGATTTCTTGCTGATGGTTGACGAAAGTCACGCGAGTGTCCCGCAGATTGGCGGGATGTTAAATGGCGATCGGGCCCGGAAACAGACGCTTGTGAACCACGGCTTTCGTTTGCCGTCTGCGCTCGACAACCGGCCGCAAAGCTTCGCGGAGTTCGGTCAAGTCACTGGCCAGACGCTTTACGTCTCGGCCACGCCGACTCAGTTTGAGTTAAAGGCATCGACCGTCGTGGCCGAACAGTTGATCCGGCCCACGGGATTACTTGATCCGGAGATCACCATCCGCCCCATCAAAGGTCAGGTGGAGGATCTCATCGGTGAGGTGCGCAAAGCAGTGGAAGCGGGTGAGCGTGTGCTGGTGACGACACTCACCAAACGGCTATCAGAGGATCTTACGACCTATCTGCGCGAAGCGAAGATTCGGGTCGAATACCTGCACAGCGACATTGATGTGATCGAGCGGGTCGAAATCCTGCGTAATCTACGGTTGGGCAACTTCGACGTCCTGGTGGGAATCAATCTCCTGCGTGAAGGGCTCGACCTGCCCGAGGTTGCGCTGGTGGCCATTCTTGATGCCGACAAGGAGGGTTTCCTGAGGAGTGAGACCTCGCTCATCCAAACTTCCGGCCGTGCCGCGCGGCACGAGAAGGGTCGCGTAATATTTTATGCCGCCAAAATCACCGATTCTATCCGGCGCACGCTGGACGTGGTGCGTTACCGGCGGGAAAAGCAATTGGCCTACAACACTGAGCACGGCATCATTCCGCGTAGTGTGAAGCGATCTGCGCAGTCCAGTCTGCACGTGTATGACGGCTCGGGTGATAAAGAGGAGGCCGCCGTGGCTGAAACCATGGATGATGTCGCCGCAGTCATTGCCGAACTAGAGGACGAGATGCAGGAGGCTGCAGGCCGGCTGGAGTTTGAGCGCGCCGCGCTTCTGCGCGATCAGATCAATGCATTAAAGTCGGGTGACTACAAAAAAGCCGCACGAACGAAGTCCTCGGTGTATGGGAAACGCCGACGTTGACTGATTGATAAACATTGCCGGGCGAGCGGGCAGAGCGGGTTAAGACCGCTGCTCCTAGCATGGTAAGCACCTTTGCCTTGCGCATGGGTTTGTTCGATCCGTCAGTCGGAGACACACGCTCAGCAACGGGCAAATTGCAAATGGTAGACGGCGTGCGCGCACCAAGTTGGTGTAAATACTGCGGAGACTCAGCGAGTCTGCTCGATGGGCAGTTCGTGTAGTTTCAACTCAGGATTTTTTTCAACGAAGTAGCGTAGAGTCCACTCGTTGGGGAAAAGGACGATGGGGTGGTCGAATTTGTCGGTGCCGAAACTCACGCCAGCGGCAACAATCAGGCTGGCGTAGTCGTAGCCTTGTTTGGGGTTCTGCAGGTGGGCTGGGATTTCGATCCAGCGAAGGAGGGTCCACGGTGTGGGGGTGAGGCGCGAATCCGCGTTGTATTCGGCTTGAAGGCGGTATTGCACGACCTCGAATTGCAGTGGACCGACCGCAGCGAGCAGGGTGGCGCCCGGTGGGGCGTTTTTGGCATTGAAGAACTGGACCACGCCTTCTTGGAGCAACTGTTCCAAACCGGCGCGGTATTTTTTGGCGTCGCCGGCGGTGGGATTGGAGATGTAGGTGAAGACTTCTGAGGGAAATCGTGGAATTTCTTCGTATAGGATGGTGCGGTCCTCCGTGAGCGTATCGCCGATGCCGAAGTTATCGTGGCCCACGAGACCAATAACGTCACCGGGCCAGGCTTCGTCCACGGTTTCGCGTTCTTGGCCGAAGAGCTTGTGCGAGGAGGAGAGGCGGACCTGTTTGCCGGTGCGCTGATGGGTCACGACCATGTCGCGCTCGAACTTGCCGGAGCAGACGCGGAGAAAAGCGATCCGGTCGCGATGCTTCGGGTCCATGTTGGCCTGAATCTTGAAGATGAAGCCGGAGAATTTTGCACTCTCGACGGGCACCTCGCGGGCAGTGGTCGGCTGCGCCAGTCCGGGCACCATGACACTGACCGAGCGCCGTGGGGCTGGCGGCACAGAGTCTTGGAGAAATCCGTTTAAGAGCAACTCAATGCCGAAGTTGTTCACGGCCGAACCGAAATATACCGGGGTTTGCTGGCCGTGCTGGACGGCATTGAGGTCGAACGCATGGCCGGCTCCGTCGAGCATCGCCAGTTGTTCAGTCACTTGCTGGTAGGTGTAATCGTCGAGCTTGCTGCGCACGATGGGATCCTCGAGCGAGGTGACATTGACCGGGGCCTGGTATTTGCCACCCGGCACCCGTTCGAACAGATGGACCTCCTTGGACCGGCGGTCGAACACACCGCGGAAGGACGGACCGTCGCCGAGTGGCCACACTACCGGTGAGGCCTGTAAGCCAAGCACGTTTTCGAGTTCGTCGAGCAGATCGATCGGATTCAACGTGGGTCGATCACATTTGTTCATCAAAGTAAAGATGGGCACGCCACGCCGACGGCAGACCTCGAAGAGTTTGCGGGTCTGGGCCTGCACGCCTTTGCCGGCATCAATGACCATGAGCGCGGCATCCACGGCGGTGAGCACTCGGTAGGTGTCCTCGGAGAAATCTTTGTGACCCGGCGTATCTAGGAGATTGACCGCACAACCATCAAAATCGAATTGAAGGACCGTGGACGAAATGGAGATGCCGCGTTGCTTTTCGAGTTCCATCCAGTCGGAGGCGGTGGCGCGCTGTTGCTTGCGGGCGGTCACGGAACCGGCGAGGTGGATAGCGTTGCCATAGAGCAGGAATTTCTCGGTAAGCGTGGTCTTGCCCGCATCGGGATGCGAAATGATCGCGAAGGTGCGACGACGGGCGATTTCTTGGGCGGGTGACATACGTAAAGGATTACGTGAACATGAATGCCAGCAGGGTGAAAGCCCTTAGTTTTGGCTTCTCTGCCGTGGGAAAGCCGTGAAGATGCGGCGATGTCCAGCACACTGAAGCTCAAACCCAATGCCAAGCCGCGCGTGCTCGCCGGACATCCCTGGGTGTTTGCCAATGAAGTTGAGGCGCTCCTGTCAGCGGACCAAGACGGCGAGGTTGTCGAATGCCGGGATCGGTCGGATCGGTTTTTGGGCAGCGGTATTTACAACTCCAAATCACAGATTGTCTGGCGGCGTTTCAGTCGGGATCGAGCGATACTCAACGGGGCTTTTTTACGTGGTGCGTTGAGTAAGGCATTGGAACGAAGGGCAATGGAACTAAGTTCTTATCGTCGTTTGGTCTGGTCGGAATCGGATGATCTGCCGGGCTTGGTCGTGGATCAATTCGCGGATACCTTGGTGGTGCAGATTCAAACCTTGGCGATGGAGAAGCGCGCTGGGCTGATCGGCGATTTGTTGGCAGAGCTTTTGAAGCCGACAGAGATTAATTTTCGCAATGACGCGCCCATTCGGCGACTGGAAGGTTTGCCACTTGAGACGCATACCCACTCAGGCGCGGATTGGTCGCCGCGCTGGGTGAACATTGCCGGAATTGACTACTGGCTGGATTTGCAGGCCGGTCAGAAAACGGGATTCTACCTCGACCAGCAGGCACAGCATTTGCTGTTGGCGAAGTATTGCGCCGGCAAACGCGTGCTGGATGCTTTCTGCAATCAAGGGCCGTTTGCGCTACATGCAGCGAAGGGCGGGGCGACCGCGACGCTCGGCCTCGACAGTGCCGAGGAAGCGATTGCACAGGCTCGGTTAAACGCGGAGCGCAACGGGGTGTCGGCGGTATTCGCGGTGACGAACGTTTTCGACTGGTTTAACGACCCGGTGCGGGCAGGTGAGCCCAAGTGGGATGTGATCATCCTTGATCCGCCGCCTTTCGCGAAGTCGAAGAGCGCGCTCGAAGGGGCGCTGCGCGGTTACAAGGAAATCAATCTGCGCGCGATGCAACGGCTGAATCCCGACGGCATCCTCGCGACCTATACCTGCTCACATCATATGCAGGATGCGGAGTTGCGCGGGGTGCTGGCAGCAGCGGCGGCCGATGCGAAACGGAAGGTGCAGGTGCTGGAGTTCTGTCATCAACCGACCGACCATCCCGTGCTTGTGACGATGCCGGAGAGCGAATACCTGCGCGGTTACGTTCTACGGGTCGAGTGACCGGTTTAGCGGAGTTCGATGTCGAGGTTGCGGCGAACGGCGCGCAGGGCGTCAGCCTGTTGCTCGAGTTCGGTCAGCTTGGCCGCGCTCATCGGCAGTTTCATGAGTTCCAACAGCTCCCGTTCCTGCTCCAGAAGATAAACCCGCTCGGCGGCCATGGCGGAGCGCTGATCGGCGGATTTACCACCAAAAATGGCCATAACACGTGAAGCCTTGGGGTTGTTGAGCGCGGCATCCGCATCGGTGGGTCTCATTTTTTTTTGCTCCCGTGCGATCTCACGATTGAGTTTGCGGATTGTGATATCGAGATCGTAAATGCGGGTTTGGCGGACCTCCATTTCCGGGAGGGTAGTCACCTCGGAGTTGGCTGCGGCGACGGCTTTAATGTCGGTTGTCAGGGTGGAGTCAGGGGCTGCCGCTTTGGTGGACTCTGCTTTGGCTTCAGTGGCCGCCTTGGCCTTGGCGCGCTCGGCGAGCCGGGCTTTGACCCGTTCTTCCTGGGTGGGCTTGGCTTCCTCGTTGGCCTTCAATACGGCGCTCGCAGCAGTCACACAGGCAACGGCAATCAGCAGACGAATCAAGAAGGCTTTCATGAGGTGCAACCCTAAGCTTGAGCAGAGGAGTGTCGAGGGTAAGTGGGCCGCGACATAATTACGGGTGTCCCCTAATGCAAAAGGCCGGGCACAAGGCCCGGCCTGTCAGCATTGGGTTGACGTGGAGATTTAGAGCTTACCGCCGTAGATGGCGCTGGCGCCGAGCTCTTCCTCAATGCGGAGGAGTTGGTTGTATTTCGCGACGCGATCAGTGCGGCAGAGCGATCCGGTCTTGATTTGGCCGGCATTGGTGGCAACGGCGATGTCAGCGATGGTGACATCCTCGGTTTCGCCCGAGCGGTGGGAGATGACGGCGGTGTAGTTGGCTTCCTTGGCCATCTCGACTGCGTCGAAGGTCTCGGTAAGTGAGCCGATCTGGTTGACCTTGACGAGGATCGAGTTGGCGGTGCCGGTATCGATGCCGCGTTTGAGGAATGCGGTGTTGGTGACGAAGAGATCGTCGCCCACGAGCTGCACGCGGTCGCCGATGGCGTCGGTGAGTTTTTTCCAAGTGACCCAATCGCCTTCGGCGCAACCGTCTTCGATGGAGATGATGGGATATTTAGCGGTGAGTTTTTGGTAGAAGGCGACCATCTCGTCGCCGGACAGGATCTGGCCGGAGGATTTCTTGAAGACGTAGTGCTTCTTTTCCTTCACGTAGAACTCGGAGGCGGCCACATCTAGGGCTAGGGCAATTTGTTTTCCGAGTTTGTAACCAGCAGTCTTGACGGCGAGGGCGATGGCATCGAGCGCAGCCTCGGCAGATTCAAGCTTGGGCGCAAAACCGCCTTCATCACCGACGGCGGTGGCAAGACCGCGATCCTTGAGGACTTTCTTGAGAGAGTGAAACACCTCGCAGCCCATGCGGAGCGCTTCGCTGAAGGAGTTGGCTCCGATGGGCATGATCATGAATTCCTGAAAATCGATCGGGGCATCGGAATGGGCACCACCATTCATGATATTCATCATGGGCACAGGCAGGACCTTCGCGTTCGGGCCGCCGAGGTATTTGTAGAGAGGCTGGTTAAGCGCGGTGGCCGCCGCCTTGGCCGTGGCCATGGAGACGCCGAGAATGGCGTTGGCGCCGAGTTTCGACTTGGTAGCGGTGCCGTCGAGAACGATCATGGCGTGATCGACCCCGGTCTGGTCGCAGGCATCAAATCCAATGAGGGCGGGAGCGATCTTGCCTTTCACATTGCCCACGGCCTTTTGCACACCCTTCCCGCCGTAGCGTTTCTTGTCGCCGTCGCGGAGTTCAATCGCCTCGTGCTCGCCGGTGCTGGCACCCGAAGGGACCGCGGCGCGGCCGAGGTGGCCGGAGGCGAGTTTGACGTCAACTTCGACCGTGGGATTGCCACGGGAGTCGATGATTTCACGAGCGGTGATGGCAGTGATGGTAGTGTTCATTGGAAAATGAGTATCGGTAGTGAATAAAACCTGCCAGACCGGTGGAAGGCGAAAGTGCGACTTAGCCGGGATTGTCGCTACCCCGGGGTGCCATGGTCGCGCCACCGGGCGCCTTGGCGGCAGATGACTTCGGCTTATACTCAGGCAAAGGGTGGGCGCGAGATGCCGAGCTTTACGCCTAGGCGGCGCAAGGGGCCGGGCGGCTTGGGCCGCAGGGCAAGGGGAATTTGGTCGATATAACCACGATTCATGGCCAAACGGCCCACCGTGATGCCGTCGTAATTGCGGACGTTGAGCAGGGAACTGGTCAGCAGTGTGATGGGAATCTGGTCGAGATGTCCTTCGTAAGCCGCGGCATGCAGGGGAGTGTCGCCGTTGTCGTTGCGTGTGAGCAAGAGGTCACCGGTGAGTTGACCGGTCGGGATGCGATCAAGCTGACCGGTCTCTGCGGCGGCATGAATGGCGGTGAAGCCGGACTTGCTGCTGACGATGAGATTATCGTGGGTGAGCAGGGCGGCAGGGATTTGCTCAAGATTGCCGGAAATAGCCGCCGCATGGAAAACCGTGTCGCCGGAATTAGTTATCTCCAAGAGGGCGGAGCCGGTAAGTAACGTCGGTGGAATTTGGTCGAGGTGACCATTGAGGGCGGCGACGTGGAGGACGGTTTCACCGCCAATGTTTTTGACCGCCAACGCGGTGGTATTGATGTGCTCTTCCGGGAAGCGATGAAGAGTGCCGTTCTCTGCTGATTCGTGGATGGGGAGGTTCCCGAGGTCAGTCTTGAGGGTGAAAATCGCAGGCGTCAGCAAAGCGGTGGGTAACTGGGCCAAGTGACCGTGCGCAGCCGCGAGGTGATAACCGGTAAATCCGGAATTGCTGCGAATGGCCAAGGTCTCGGCCGTGAGCAGGGCCGGGGGAATTTGCCCGAGGTGCCCGCCGGCAGCGGCGTGGTGGAGTGCCGTGTAGCCGAGATCGTTTTTGCGGCACAAGGCCTCCAAGCTGAGGAGTTCGGTCGGCACTTGATCGAGATGACCATATTTAGCGGCAACATGCAGCGGGGTGTTGCCCGCAGCGTTGCGCTGACCAAGTCGCTCGTGAGTGAGCGCTTGATCGGTCAAAACACCCTCGCGGGCAGCAGCATGCAAATTCAAATCGGCCATAGCGTTAAGCGCCTCGGCAGCAAACTTGCCGGGGCGGGCCGACGCAATCCCAAAGCCAGCTGTGATCAGAGTCGCTTCGTTGTAAAACGGTTTGCCAAGCCGGGAGCGGTGTGCAAGCTCGCGACTAATGAATGCCGGATCTGAAAATGCGGTCGCAAACACCCCCCAAAAAGACACCATTTTGCTGATCGATGACGAAATGCCACTGCTGGAGGTTTTCGCGATGGCGCTTTCACCCTACTTCGAAATCGCCTCCGCTACTTCTGTGCGTGAGGCGGAATTCATTCTGCATAAAAAGACGTTCAAGGTAGTGATTGCCGATCATTTGATGCCTGGGGGTAACGGGATGAGTTTTTTGGTGCGCGCACGGGAGGAGTATCCGCACATGCAACGCATATTGGTGACCGGCTACATGAAGCCCGAAATGCTCCTGCGTAGTGTGAACGAGGCGGCCCTATTTCGCTATCTGCTCAAACCGGTGGCGCTGCCCGAATTGGTGAAAATAGTGCACGCCGCCGCCAAGGCGCATGACGTGAGTCTGGCCGGGGGGTGAAGCTAGCCGCGCGCCGATCCGGTTTTTAGTTTTGCCCGCAAGTAAGGCGCGGTGGGACTGCGCTTCACCTTAAGGAGTCCGGCGAGCGGACCTTGGAAAAGGAGTTCACCACCGTCGGGTCCGCCGACCGGACCGAGTTCCACAATGTAGTCGGCTTCGGCCAGCAGATCGAGATGGTGCTCAATGACGACGACCGTGTGACCCTGCTCCACGAGAGAGTGCAGCACGCGGATGAGTTTATCACAGTCACTGAGATGGAGGCCGATGGTGGGTTCTTCAAGGAGGTAGAGATTCCGGATGGCGATGCCGCGCGAGCGTTCGGTGTAAGTTTGGAGGCCGCGGGCAAGCTCGGTGACAAGCTTCAGGCGCTGGGCTTCCCCGCCGGAGAGGGAAGGTGAAGACTGGCCGAGGGTGAGGTAGCCGAGACCGCAATCGACCATAAGCCGGCACACAGAGGATAGCTGGGAATGGAAATCAAAAAAAACCGAGGCCTCGTCGAAGCTGATTTGGAGCACTTCGCCGATGGTCTTACCTTTCCAAGTAATCTCGGCGAGTTCGGGGCCATAGCGAAGCCCGCGACAGTCGTCACACGGCAGATAAGTGTTCGGCATGAAGGCCATCTCGAACTTGATGCGGCCGCCCCCTGCACAGGTCTCGCAGCGGCCGCCGGCGGTGTTGAAGGAGAAACGCGAGGCGGTGTAGCCCCGCACTTTCGCCTCGGGCAGGGAGGCGAAAAACTGGCGGATCAGATCAAATATGCCGAGATAGGTGGCGGGGGTAGAACGTGGAGTTTTGCCAATCGGGGACTGGTCCACCTCAATGACCTGTTTGAAGACGTTGGCCCCGCGAAGCTCCTTGAACACCGGTTTGACGGTGACCGATGCCAGCGCGTCCGACTCGTGGTTAAACCCGGGGGATTTGACAAAAGCACGACCGGTGAGTTTCGCCTTCCTTTGCTTGATCGCGTGAGCTACGGCCGGGTGGAGGACATCGCGGAACAAAGTGGATTTGCCGGCACCGCTTGGGCCGGCGGCCATGATCAGCCGCCCGAGTGGGAGGCGCAGATCAATGCCCTTCAGATTGCGAAAGCGGACATCGGTGAGTTCGAGCCAACCATGCTGTTGAGCGTGCCGCGGTGACTGGTCGGGGCGTGTCGCCCGAGCGGTGGATGCGATATTCCCGCTTACAATGGGGCGGTATTCACCACGCGTCGGATGACGGATACCTTTAGTGAGAAAGATTCCGGTGAGTGAAGCGGCACTGCGTTTGATCACGGCCGGGGTGCCTTGGGCAAGCAGCTCGCCGCCATAGATGCCGGCGCCGGGGCCGAGATCGATGATGCGGTCGGCGCGCTGCATGAGTTCGTCGTCATGCTCGACCACGATCAGGGTGTTGCCTTTCGCGCGGAGGGCTTGGAGCGTGGTGATGAGCCGGTCGTTGTCCCGGGCGTGAAGACCGATGGAAGGCTCGTCGAGCACGTAGAGCACGCCGGACAAATTTGAACCCAACTGGGCTGCCAGACGAATGCGTTGGGCCTCACCACCGGAGAGCGTTTCGGTGGGACGGTCGAGGGCAAGATAACCGAGGCCGACGTGATCGAGAAATTTGAGACGTTCCTCAATCTGGGGCCGGATGTCTTGCACGATCAGCCGGCCGCGTGTGTCGAGTTCGAGCTGATGCAATTGCGCGATCAGTTCGGCCGGGGTAGAGCGTAGCAACGCGGGTAGGGCGAGCGGGGCTTGCTTGCCTCGAAAGTGCAGTTTCACCGCGCGGCTGACGCGGTTGAGACGTTCACCGCAGCAATCGGGGCAGGGCTTGCCCTCGTCAGATAGATCTTCGGCGGAATCCACGCCGAAGGCGCGCAATTTAACGAGCGGGTCTTCATCCTCATCCTCCGGAGCAAGCATCCACGGAAATACCCTGCCGTGGCCACGGCAGGTAGGGCACCAGCCGCGCGGAGAATTGAAGGAGAAGTTTTTCGGGTCGAGTTCAGGAAAAGATTCACCGGTCGCAATATCCGTGCGAGTGGTGGAGAACCACGATAGAATCTCCCCAGCCGGGGTGAGGAGAAAGCAGGAGCCTTTGCCGAGGCGGAGCGCTTGATCGAGGGCTTTTCCCGGCTGGGCCGCATGCTTCAGATCGGCTATGACGACCTCGATGTCATGTTCCTTGTAGCGATCGAGCTTGGTGAAGGCATCGACGGCGATGAGCCGCCCATCGGCGCGCATGAGTGCGTAGCCTTGGCGGGCGATCCATGTGGCGATGGGCTGGTGATGGCCTTTGCGACCGCGGATCAGCGGTGCGCAGAGGTAAAGATGCTTTGCTTTTTGGGCCTTGGGGGTGGCGGAGAGGACGCGGAGGAGGAGCTTCTTGAGGGCGCCAGAGGAAAGTGGCGTGACCGGTTTGTCAGTGTCGGGGTGGTGCTGCACGCCGAGGCGGGCGTAGAGGAGGCGCAGGTATTGGGCTACCTCGGTAATCGTGGCGACGGTGGATTTACGGGAGCCACGCGTGACACGCTGCTCGATGGCCACGGTCGGTGGAATGCCGGTGAGTCGGTCGATGTCAGGGCGCGGCAGTTGTTCGACGAACTGACGCGCATACGGCGACATGGATTCCATGAACCGGCGCTGGCCCTCGGCAAAGATGATGTCGAAAGCGAGGGTGGATTTACCGGAACCTGAGACACCGGTGACGACAGTGAGTTCGTGATGCGGTATGGTGAGGGAAAGATTCTTGAGGTTGTTTTCCCTTGCCCCGGTGATTGTGATACAGGCGGTCGCACCGGGCGGCAGGCTTGAATAGGCAGCCGGTTCCTCGGCCGCAATCAATTCAGCCGATGGATTGAGCAAAGCTTGGTTTAGAAATGGCGCGGTGGCGCTATCGGAAAGGGCTATGCTATCGGGAGGGCCCTCGGCGATGATCCGGCCGCCGTTGGCACCGGCTTCAGGGCCAATTTCAATCAGCCAGTCGGCCGACTTAAGGACATCCAGATTGTGTTCAATGACGACAACACTGTGGCCGTTGTCCACCAGTTGCTGGAGCGCCGTGAGCAGACGCTTTACATCGTGGCGGTGGAGTCCGGTCGTGGGTTCGTCCAGCAGGAGCAGGGCGCCGACGGCGGAGTTGGATTTTGGATCGGCGTGGGTGTAGCCAGATAAGTAACGCACCAACTTAAGACGCTGGGATTCGCCACCGCTGAGCGTATTAAGCGGTTGCCCGAGGGTCAGATAACCGAGTCCGACGGAGTCGAGTGAGGCAAGCCGGTGATGAATGCCCGGCAATTCTTCGAAGAGAGGGAGGGCGGCGGTAATGCTGGTGGCGAGCAGCTCGGCCACGGAGCGGTTCTGCCAGACAATAGCGAGCACCTCGGGTTTGAAGCGGCTACCTTCGCAGATGGGACAGGGCACGAAGACATCGGAGAGGAACTGCATCTCAACCCGTTCATAGCCCAGACCCTGACAGTGATCACAGCGGCCCTCACCGCTGTTGAATGAAAAGGAGGAGGCGCTGAAACCGGCGGCCTGCGCCGCAGGAGTCTGCGCGTAGAGCTCACGAATGAGATCCCAAGCCTCGGTATAGAGGGCGGGATTGGAACGGGGGGTGCGTGAGAGTGGCGATTGATCAACGAGGACTATCTCGGAAAATTCACGGTCGCTGTGGATGGCTTCAATGACGGCGGGGTCCTCGGCAAATTGATTCCGATGTGCGAGCAGACCTTGGTAAATGACGTGGTCTAGGAGGGTAGATTTACCCGAGCCGGATACTCCGGAAAGGCAGACCAAGCGTTGGAGAGGCAGACGGAGGGAAAGATTGGCAAGGTTGTGTTTCGTGGCTTGGGTGAACGTCAGCCATGCAGTGGGTTGACCGGAAGTCAGCGGCGAGACCGGACGGCGGTGGGCAGGTGGATGAATCGATTCCCGGCCGGAGAGGTAGGCCCCCGTGAGGCAGTCCGGCGCACGGAGCAGGGCGGCCACGGTGCCTTGGAACACAATATGGCCGCCGCGGTTACCGGGTTCGGGCCCAACCTCGATCACCTCATCGGCGGCCCGAATCATGGCCTCGTCGTGTTCAACTACGACCACGGTATTACCCGCATCGGTGAGGGTGCGGATGATGCCAATGAGACGGTTGATGTCGCGCGGGTGCAGACCGACGCTGGGTTCGTCGAGGACAAAGAGTGTGTCCACCAATGAGGTGCCGAGGCAGGACGTGAGGTTGACGCGCTGGACTTCTCCGCCCGAGAGCGTCCTGGACGACCGGTCTAGGGTGAGATAGCCCAAGCCAACCTGCTCTAGGTAGCGGAGGCGGGTGACAATTGAATCGTAAGCCAAGTCGGCCGTATGGGTGACCTGCGGCGTTTTCTGTTCTGGGATTTTTGATTGGTGGACGAGCAGCAACAAATCGCTGACCGGCAATTGGTAGAGTTCGGGCAAGGTGCGGCCACGCCATTGCCAGCAGAGGGCCTCAGGCTGCAAGCGTTGCCCCTGACAGGCGGGACAAGAGTTGTAGGCCCGGTAGCGCGATAGGAAGACGCGGACGTGCATCTTATAAGTATTTTTTTCAAGCCAGCGAAAAAAGCCTTTTACTCCATACCAAGATTGGGGCCACGATTTGCCGTTCTCCTCACTGTAGCCGGGCTCACCGTCGATGACGAAGGCCTGTTGTTCGGGGGTGAGCGCAGCGAAGGGGACGTCCGTGGGAATCTTCCGCTTGCGAGTGAATTTCAGGAGATCCTGCTTGGATTCGCCATAGATGTCGCTTTCCCAGCACTTGATGGCGCCATGATCAATGGAAACGGTCTGGTCCGGAATCGTGAGTCGATAATCGATGTCGATGACACGGCCGAAACCGCGGCATTGTGGGCAGGCGCCAAGGGGTGAGTTGAAAGAAAATAACGCCGGCGAGGCCGCACGAAAGGTGCGGCCGGTCTTGGGTGAATGGAGTCCGCGTGAGTAGTGGCCGAATTCAACCAAGGTATCGGCGGCGAAGAGATAGACCTGACCCTGCCCAAAATGCAGGGCGGTCTCAACGGACTCGAGAAAACGGGACTTCTGGGCGGTATCCAAGACGACTCGATCCTGAGCAACGAATAAATGCTCGTGGTGGGCCAGTGACTGCGGTGTGGCGAGCAGATCATCGATGCGTTGGACAGTGGACTCCGGACTTGATTTTGTTCCGGGAAGGAGCGCACGGACATAAGACTGGCCTTTCAGGCTTTGGAGGATTTCCGGCCACTTGAGATTGGCTGGTTTGTTGATCCTAAATGCAATAACGGCCGTGCGAGCGGGGTGTGCCGCGCTCGATTGCGCCCAAATGGTCTGCGGACTGTCGTCTTGAACTAGTTCGCCGGTGGCCGGGTCGTAGCAAGCGGCAATATGGCTGAACCAGACTTTGAAGAAATCGGTGAGTTCCGTCATCGTGCCGACTGTGGAACGGGAGGTCTTGACCGTATTGGTCTGCTCAATGGCGATGGATGGCCGGATGTTTTCGATGCGATCGACCTTCGGCTTGTTGAGCAGGTCCAAAAACTGGCGCGTGTAGGCGCTGAAGGTTTCCACGTAGCGCCGCTGGCCCTCGGCGTGCAGGGTGTCGAAAACCAGTGAGGATTTTCCAGCGCCGCTCAGACCGGTGACGACAACATATTTACCCAGCGGCAGATCGAGGTCGAAACCCTTGAGATTGTTTTGGCGGACACCGCGCAGGCGAATGCAGTCAGGAGCGGAACGGGTGGTGGAGACGGACACGGATTTTACGAAGTGCAGGGCAGGATGGAAAGCAACTCATGAGGCGACGTTGCCCAGCGCCCCTGACAGGACGCTGTCAGGAGTCCGGATCAGTCGCGGGCGGACTTGCGTGCGGTAAGCGTCAGTTTGGCGCCCGCAGCGTTGATGGCCTGAGTGACGGGAGGAGTTGGGCGGATATCGGTCACAATCGTAAAGCGGCGGTCGAACGGCGTGGTCAGGCTCAGGGCCTTGCGTCCGAACTTGGAATTATCGAGGGCGAAGATGGTGCGCTCGGCGGCGGCGATCATCTTGCGCTGGGCGGCAACGATGAGCGCATTGTGGTTCCAGACTCCGTTTTCGGTGATGCCAGCCCCACCGAGGATGGCGAGGTCGGCATGGACTTGACCAAGGGAATCCTCGCACATCGGGCCAAGCACGACACCGAGCCGGTTGTAGATGCTTCCACCGGTAACGATGGTTTCTACACTACCGACTTCACTGAACAGACTCGCGACCGGCAGGGAGTTGGTGATGACCTGCAGGCGCTTGTCCACGAGGAGCCGGGCCACGGCGTAGGTGGTGCTGCCGCCATCGAGGATGACGGTCATGCCCGGCAGGACTTCACGTGCAACCAGGCTGGCAATGGCAAATTTCTCGTCAGGGTGGCGCTGATTGCGGGCGATGAAATCGTATTCCTGAGCCACGGCATCCGTCTCGACCAACGAGGCGCCGCCATGATGGCGTCGGACGATGCCGGACGCTTCGAGCTGATCGAGCGCTCGGCGCACGGTCGAGAGTGAACCGCTGAAACGTGCGGCGAGCGTGTGGAGATCGGCGTATTTGTGCTCGCGGATGAAGCGCGCAATCAGGTCAACGCGTTGCTTGTTTGTCATGGGAACAGATTAACTATCCAAAATGGCCGAGATTTGCCAATTAAGATTGGCCGGTAAGATCGGTAAATAGTTCCAAGTGGGCTTGGCTTTGCTTAGCCGAGTCAAACTGCTCGCGGGCAAAGGCGATGGCGCGTTCACGGATGCCTGGAGCGGGGTTGGCATAGCGCAGAATTGCCGCGCGGAAGGCGCCGGGTTGATCGCGGGGGATGACTTCGCCCGTTTCCCCGGGTAGGCAACATTCCTCAATGCCTTGGGCTTCAGAGGCGACCGTGGGTAGACCGTGGGCCTGGGCCTCGATGAGGAAGTTCGACAGTGACTCACGGCTCGAGGCATGGACCGCAAGATCGGCGGCGGCGTAGATTGGAGAAGGATCAGGATGAAAACCGAGAAATTTGACCCGAGGGCCGACGCCGAGATCAGCGGCCAGTTTGTGGCAGGTCGACTGTGAGGGGCCGTCGCCGACGAGCCAGAGTTGCCAATCGAAATTCAGTGGCAGTCCGGCGGCGATTTGGATTAGTTCGTGCTGGTTCTTCTCCGGTCGGAACATCGCCACGTTTAAGAGCACGGTGGCGGCGGGCGCGGCACCGTGTTGGGCGCGGAGGGGCCCTGCACGGGTGAAGGGGTTGCGGGCCGGGAAGACCAGTGAATTGTGAATGACGGAGATTTTCTCCGGAGACAATTGATGTTCACGGATGAGTGTGCTCTTTGCCGCCTGGCTGTTGGCGATTACATGGCGGACATGGCGGAGTGAATGGCTAAACAGTCTTGGCAGCTTTTTGCCCGTGCGCATGGTGCCAATCACCGCGAGGTCCGGCCAGCGTTCCTGAGTTTTTTCGTTGAGGCGGCGGCCGTAACAATTGGCCATGCGTCCCATGCAAAGAATGATATCGAGCGACTGACGTCCGACGAAGTGTAGCAAACCCGGTGCGAACCAATCGCAGCGGGTGTCGAATCGTTGCAGACTCAGTCGGGTTACCGCCGGCGAGACCGTGTCTGCGAGCGCTCCGCCAGGGCGGAAGGTCAGCAGCGTGACGGTATGTCCGGCCGCGGCAAATGCGTTGGCCAGTAGCACCGTCTGGCGCTCCGTGCCGCCGCTGCGTAAATAATCCTGAAGTAGAAGGATTTTCATTGCCCGGATAGAGCTGGAAGCGGACGGTTACCAAACACGAATGAATTCTCCCTTCCTGCAATTGTTACTACGATGGGCCGTGCTGGCCATTGGCGTGATGCTGGCGACGAAGATCATCCCGGGTATCGGCTACGATAACGGCACGACGCTGCTCGTGGTCGTTTTGCTGCTCAGTTTCTTCAATGTCATTCTGAAGCCGCTGCTGGTGTTGTTCACGCTTCCATTCATTGTGCTCACGATGGGGCTGGGCATCATTGTGATCAATGCCTTGTTGTTCCTACTGGTCGGGAAACTGGTGGACGGTTTCTTGGTGACCGGCTTCTGGGCAGCCTTGGGCGGCGCATTGATTGTCAGTGTGACCAACATGGTTTTCACTCGGTTGATCACACCTGCGGGCTCCGCCCGCCCGCCCGCCCGCCGGAAGCCAGACGACGTTATTGACGTCTAAGGGAGTGGAGGCAGCCCCAACGTCGTCGGTATGGGGGGCTTTTGAATTTGACGGAGTGCGCCGGTATGCGAGGTTCTGAGCCAAAGCTTAACTCTACACATCATGGCTGAATCTACCGAATACGATCTCGTTGTCATTGGCGGCGGTCCCGCCGGCTATGCGGGTGCGATCCGCGCCGGGCAACTGGGCAAAAAAGTCGCTTGCGTCGAAATGGAGCGGGCGGGCGGCACCTGCCTGAACTGGGGCTGTATCCCGACCAAGGCCTTGCTCAAGAGCGCGGAGCTCTACCAGAAATTCAAGAAGGCGGAGAGTTTTGGCCTCAGCGTCAAGGACGTATCATTCGATTTTGCCAAGGTGATGGCACGCTCCCGGGGCGTCGCCGGGCAGATGGCGAAAGGCATCGAGTTCCTCTTTAAGAAGAACAAGGTCGAATACTTCGTCGGTCGCGCGCAGGTTTCGGCGGCGAACACGGTCACCCTCACCGAGGGCGAACACCAAGGGAAATTTCTCCGGGCGAAAAACATTCTCATCGCGACGGGTTGCAAGATGCGCCAGATTCCTGACCTGAAATGCGATGGCGTGCGCGTAATGACCTCGCGGGAGGCACTCGCCAACACGAAGATGCCCAAATCGATCATCATTGTTGGCGCGGGTGCGATCGGAGTGGAGTTCGCTTATTTCTACAACGCTTTTGGCGCGCAGGTGACCTTAGTGGAGATGCTCCCGCAAATCTTGCCCGTCGAGGACGAGGAAGTGGCCAAGACCCTGGCACGCTCATTCGAGAAACAGGGCATCGCGCTCCACGTGAACACCAAGTGTGAAAATTTCCGTGTAGGGAAAGACTCGGTGAAGCTTGATCTGGTGACCGGTGACAAGAAGACCGAGCTTGAGGCTGAGGTCCTGCTATCCGCCATCGGCGTTGTCGCCAATATCGAGGGCGTAATCGCCCCTGGAGTGAAAGTGGAGCTTGACCGCAATTACGTGAAAGTCGGCGACGACTATCAGACTAGCGTCAAGGGTGTCTACGCGGCCGGTGACATCATCGGGCCCCCGTGGCTCGCGCACGTGGCCACTTATGAGGCGATCAATGCCGTCAACGGGATGTTTGGCCACGGGACACCCAAGCGCGTGAAGGATTTTCCCGGCTGCACGTATTGCCAGCCGCAGGTGGCCAGCACCGGGTTGACGGAGAAAGCAGCGAAGGCCAAGGGTCTCGACTACAAGGTGGGTAAGTTTCCGTTCACCGCTTCGGGCAAAGCCGTGGCCTCGGCTGAAACCGAAGGTTTCGTGAAAGTCATCACCGACACCAAGACCGGGGAGATCTACGGGGCACACATCATCGGCAGTGAGGCCACGGAGCTGATTGCCGAATATGGTCTAGCCATGGCGCTAGAGGCTACGGTAGAGGAAATTCACCAGACCATCCACGCGCACCCGACCTTAAGTGAGGCCAACATGGAAGCTGCCGCCGCCGCTTTGGGTGAAGCAATTCACATCTGAAACGGCATCGGAACGGAAAACTGCTTGAAGCCGACACTTTAGGGCCTACTGGTAGGCCTTCGCGCTCCTGTAGCACAATGGATAGTGTAGTGGCCTCCGAAGCCATTGATCTGGGTTCGACTCCCAGCGGGAGCACCAGTTTTCCTCACCCTGCGACAACCGTAGCAAGCGTGTGCGGGCCGGGAGGAAGGGTAAGTTGAACAAAGCCCGCTTCACTTGATGGGGCCTGCTTAACCCTGCCGCTGACTTTAATTGAAGCGGGATCTTCGCAGGGAACCGTGACCGTGGCGGTGGTGTTGGCCGGAACCGTAATTCGCCAAGTGAATTTCTGCCCGTCGCGTTCCCAGCGACTGGCGATGAGGCCACGCGGGGATTCGTAGTTGGCTTCGGCCCAGGTGAGTTCACGCCAAAGGTGCGGTCGCAAGGTGAAATGCCTAAAGCCGGGGGCGGCGGCGTCCGGGCGGAGGCCGCCGACACCGTGGAAAAACCATGCCGCAAACGCGGCCTGCATCGGGTGATTCAGTGAGCGGTCGTGCATGGTGTGCATCTGCGGATGGTAAAAGACCTCCCAAAAAGTGGTGGCACCAAATTCGAAGTGCTGCTTGAAACCCGGCCAACCATCCGCCTGCAAGGCGTTCCAGGCGACGGCGGCCTGGCCATGTTCGCAAAGCATATCAAAGAGGTGCCGCAGACCGTGGATGCCGGCATTGAAATGGCCGCGGTGATCGTGTGTGACATGGCGGGCAAGCCCGGCGCCCACTAGCGAAGCCGCGGATGCGGGCACCAGACCGAAGCCAAGGGCAACGGCATTGGCGGTTTGGCTGCCGTAAGTGTGGTTAGAAGGACGGTAGAATTTTTGCTGAAAGGCGGTCTGGATAATGTCGGCAAGCTGGGTATAGCGAGCGGCGTCATCGGTATGGCCCAAGACGCTCGCGCTGCGGGCCATGATGCTTGCGACCAGAAAATAGAATGCAGTGGAAGTGAGGGCTGGAGGGCACTCAATTGGTTCAAGCAACCCGGGCGGGCACCAGTCGCCGTAGCCGTCCAGAATGAGGTGGTGGTCTGCGATTTCCTCAAGCCAACCGGTGAATTCGCGCATGGCGGGGTAAGCCTCGCGCAGCAATTTGCGATCATCGGCGTAAACATGGAGGTGCCAAGGGATCAGCACGAGCGCGACGGCCCAATCAGGCCGGGCTTGGCCGCAGTGCCGCTGACCGGGGGTGACATTCGTTGGCACGCGTGGTTCGGCGCGATTGCCGCGCCCGCGACTATTAAGGATATCGCGATGAAATTTACGCCAGAAGGTGAGGGAGTCGAAATTGAACAACGTGACTTCGGTTATGGTGTGGGCATCCCCGAGCCAGCCACAGCGTTCGCGTGCAGGGCAATCGGTGGGGACACCGTGCAAGTTACTGCGGAGGGTCCAGCGAGCCGTTTCATGTAGTCGGTTGAGCAGCGGATCGGAGCAGGAAAAATGTCCGGCGGTAGCAAAGTCGGTGTGGATGACCACTCCTTCGATGAGCTCGCGCGGGGGTTCCCCTACAAGGCCGGTGACTTCCACATAACGGAACCCGTGATAGGTGAAGCACGGCTCCCAGACTTCGAGGCCATTGCCATGGCAGATGTAGCGATCCGTCTGCACGCAACGGGTGTGCACCACCCCAGTGCTGAGCGGGTTCAACGAACCATCAGCAAAGATATCCTCAGCGAAACGCAGACACACCGCGGTGCCGCGTGGGGCAGTTAGACGCAGGCGGACCCAGCCGGCGAAATTTTGTCCAAGGTCGTAAACCCAAGTGCCCTTGGTGATGGTCCGATAGCCAACTGCGGGGATATGCTGGGTGCGGCGAATCGGCGGTAAATGCTGTGGCTGCAACTCGGGGGTGAGCGGCTTCACGAGTGATACTGGCCGCCAGTTTCCGGCTGGCATTCCTGATTGGCACCAGCCGGGTATCTCGAGCCGAGCGTCGTAGATTTCGCCCGCATAAACGTTGTTGAAAGTAATCGGACTAGGAGCGCAGAGCCAAGTGTGATCGGTAACGATCGCGTGTTCGGTGTCATCGGCGCAGGCGATGACAATCTTCGCGATTGCACCAGGCCGACCGTAGGGCGCGAAGCCGCCTTTCCAGACTTGGTCCTGATGGAACCAACCATGGCCGAGGATTAAACCGAGGGTATTCTCGCCAACACGCAGCAAAGCGGTGATGTCATGAGTGACATAAAGCCCATGGCAGTCGTAATCCGTCTGGGCGGGTTCAAGCACGGCATCGCCACAAAGGGTGCCATTGATATGGAATTCGTGATAACCCAGACCGCACACATAAGCGCGGGCGCGAATCGTGGCAGCCGGTAGCGTGAACGTGCGCCGGAGTAGCGGCGCTGGATATTGACCGCTGGGATCGGTTGACCAAGTAGCGTAGTCGGGTGCGATCCAGTGGGCCGGAATCCAATCGACCGCATTAAGCGCCCGCTCCCACCATGCGGCTACGGCGAAATCACTCGCTCCGCCGGCAAGGTCCCAGACGCGAACGGTCCACCAGATTCGTTCGCCGGAAGCAACCGAGCGCCCCGTGTAAGAGACATTGAGCGTCTCGTTCGAGCGAATGCGCCCACTGTCCCAAAGATCGGCGGCGGCTGAGGTAAGTTTCTCTGGCGTGGTGGCAGCAAGGATTTGATAGGACTTCTGGCCTGCACGGGGATTGGGTTCTGTTAGGGCCGCAAACTTCCATGATAGTGCAGGCTGAGGCGAATCGATACCGAAAGGCGTGGGGCGGCGATCACAGCGCAGGTCGACCGGTCGAAGTGAGGAAGGGGCACCCATGTTTGCGGGGACCACGGATTGCCAAGCTGGGCGCGGACGCAATCCGGTTTGTCGGGCGTCGCGTATTTCGGCGATTACTTGACCGCGGTAATACGCTGATCGGGGCTCAAACGACTGAGTCCGACCACCATCAAAGCACCGAGCAAGACGAGCAAGAGGGCG
This sequence comes from Opitutaceae bacterium, assembly GCA_041689285.1. Classification (GTDB taxonomy): domain Bacteria; phylum Verrucomicrobiota; class Verrucomicrobiia; order Opitutales; family Opitutaceae; genus UBA2377. The sequence continues at coordinate 4,816 of JBDNGL010000033.1, read as the reverse complement.
AGACCTACACCGTCACCGGTATCAGGAAGAATATTGATCTGCAACAAGGGGACTTCCTCGCCTTTGCTGTTGAGTCGTGTCGTGACGACTTCCTTCCACGGCCAAACCGTGCGGAGAGCGCCGGCCATGACGCCGGTAAGCGCGACTAGGGTGACATGCCGCCAACGGCGCAGGAGCCAACTGACGAGTCGGACGAATGAAAGAATCCCGACAACGATGCCGCTGATGAAGATGGCAAGTGCGGTGATGTCGCGATGGCTGACGGCCTCCAAGACTTGCTGGTATTTGCCCATGATCACGAGCAAGTAGGATCCGGAAATGCCCGGCAAAATCATGGCACAGATGGCAATGGCTCCGGCGAAAAACAGATACAGTGGCGTAGGTGGAGTCTGAATCGCCGGCAAGCTGACCAGCCAGTAGGTCGCAAGGGCAGCGACAATAAAGGCAATCCAATCGGCGGTGCGCCAACGCCAGGTTTCACGGGTGAGGAGCAGAATAGAACCGAGGATGAGCCCGAAAAAAAACGACCAGAGTTGGATGGGATGGGACTGGAAGAGACCTGTTAGGACTCGCGAAAGACTGAAAATTGCGGTGAGCAGACCCAGACCCAAGGCGATGAAGAAAGGCACGGGTATACGCGCCCAGAGTTCTTTGAACCGACCGCCGAAAAGCAGGCGCAGGGCGGCGAGGTCAAAGCTTTTGATGCCATTGATCAGGCGGTCGTAAATGCCACTGACAAAAGCGATGGTCCCACCCGATACGCCCGGCACGAGGTCGGCTGCGCCCATGATAAAACCGATTAAGGCCACGCGGAGGTGAAATAGTAATTTCATGGTTAGGGACAGGGGAAGCGTGGACGATGACTACAAAAAAGGCAGGCAGCGGTGAACTGCCTGCCAGAGAAAAATAAGCCTAAAGCTTAGACGTCGGGCTTGGTCTTGCGGAGACCTTGAACGCGATCGCCGGCCTTCCATTGGCCGCGTTTTCTAAGGAGGTCCACGCGTTCGAAACGCTTGAGGACGTTGCGCTTAACTACAATGCCGGAGGCGCCTTGGAGGCTCTTGTGCTGTGACATGGTGATAAAAATGAATGAGTTGCAGTGCTTAAAGGGCGAGAGGGCTAGAGTTCGCCTGTGCCCATGACAAGTATTTTTCTCCGACATGTTCGGCCCGGACCACGAGCCACTCGGGGGTGGTGTAAGGATGCTGCTGGAAGATATGAGTCTCAAGGGCAAGCAACTGGGCGGGTAGGAACTTGAAGCAAAGACGGAACTCCGCCGTGCGCTCAATCTTACCCTCCCAGCGGTAATGAGAAACGATGGGACCATCGATCTGCACGCAGATAGCCAGATTTTGGCTGATAATGCCCGCAGCCAAGGATTCGGCCTCGGACTGATCGGCGAGCGTGGTCCAAGCGATGAACATGGAACGAGGATTTGTCGGGCTAGGTTGGCTCGCAAGCCGGGAAATTAGCCCTTGACCCTCGAGAGACGAGGCTTAGCGATACCCTGTTTCCCATTAGCCAATTACCGATATGCGTGACGATTATATCAAAGAGGCCCTCAAGGTCGTGCCCGATCCCAACATGCTCATCAACGTGATATCACGCCGCGTGAAGCAGCTCCGCCGGGGCAACCGCCCGCTCGTAGAGTCGCTGGAGAAGCTCACGCCCGAGGACACTGCCCTGCGCGAGGTGATCGAAGGCAAGATCAGCTTCGAACTCGCTCAGAACTGAGTTGCGGATATTTTAAGGATAGGCGGCCCCGCGATTGCCGGAGCCGCCTCTTTCATGCACTAAACCTTCATGTCCGCGGCCAAGAAAGACGCTAAACGCTACACTGAACTGGGCAATTCCAAGGCGCTGAGGGACTTTTTCGTGGATGAGCGCTTCGAAGCGGGTATCGCGCTCAAGGGCACGGAAGTGAAATCAATCCGGGCCGGCCGGGCGCAGATCAACGATGCATTTGGGCGCGTGGACAAGGGGGAGCTGTGGCTAATCAACGCGCACATCGAACTCTATGATTTCGGCAACACTAACAATCACGCGGCGCGTCGCACCCGGAAACTGCTGTTGCACCGGCATCAGATTCGCAAGATCGCCCAAGCACTCGACATTGGCGGGCGGGTGTTGGTGCCACTGCGGATGTATTTCAAGGACGCGCTGGTGAAGGTCGAGGTGGCGCTGTGCACCGGCAAAAAAAATTACGACAAACGTGATACGCTTAAGAAGCAGGTGCAGGACCGTGAAATCGAAAAGGCCATGAAATTCCGGCGATGAAACTGAATTCTGATACGGTTACCGTGCGTGTGCCGGCGAGCACCTCCAACTGTGGCGCTGGTTTTGATACCCTAGGCATGGCTTTTCGCCTCTACAATCAGGTCACGCTCACCCGTGCGCATACTGGCGGAATCGCCCCGGCGCGGCCAGAGGACGGGCGTGCTGCCCAGATGGTCGCGGAAGCTGCGTCCGCCTTCTTCAAAGCGACAACGCACACGCCATTTGGGTTCACCTATCGCATCGAGGGCCAAGTGCCACCGGCCCGTGGACTTGGTTCCAGTGTTACGGTGCGGGCCGGCGTCGTCGCGGGCCTCAATGCGCTGACGGCAGTAGGCTTGGATCGCAGTCGTTTGGTTGCGCTGGTGACCGCGCTGGAGGGACATCCCGACAATGCCGCAGCCGGAGTGCTGGGTGGGTTCTGCGTGCCGCGGACGAATCCGGTTGATGGCGCCTATGAAGATTGTGTGCGCTTCGAGGTGTCCGATGATCTGGCCTTTGTCGTGGTATCACCCGTGGTGGAAATATTAACCCGGGAATCGCGTGGCGGTTTGCCGGCGAAAATTCCGTATTTTGATGCCGTGCGCAGCATCAACAGCGCGGCCTATCTGGTGGCCGTGTTTGCGACCCGCGATTATGCCCGACTGCGGCATGCGGTCGCCGATTTCATGCACGAACCCTACCGGTTGCCCAAGATTCCCGGTGCGCAATTGGCCCTCGCGGCCGGGGTGAAGGCTGGCGCGCTGACAGGTTGGTTGAGTGGGAGTGGCTCAAGTGTGCTTTGTGTCTGTCCGGTCCTGCAGGCGGAGAGCGTGTTGGGCGCAATGCGGAATGCCATGATCGAAGCAAAATTGACCTGTGAGGGTCAGATCCTGCTGGCCGACAACGCGGGCCTTAAATTACTCTGAAGCACGTTTCCGCAGCGGGGAGGGCGACCCGGCCGGCCAATGTAGGGCAATTTCATCAGTGAGTCGCTGCCAGTTGAAAGGCTTGGGCAGGACGGATTTTAAATTGGGCAGATTGGCCAAGGATTCGTCAGTCAGGCGCAAGGGGTGGCCCGTGATGATGATGAAGACAGCCTCGGGTTTTAGTTTGTTGGCCTCAATAATGAATTCCATGCTGTTCAATTGCGGCATGAAGTAGTCGGTGACGACTAGTGCCACATCAATGTCGGGCAAGGCGGCAAGTGCATCCAAAGGTCGAGTAAATGTGTGGATCGGGCAGCAGAGGCTATCGGTCAGCAACTGGGTTAGCAATTCAGCGTAAGATTTTTCGTCATCAAGAATGACAACAGCTTTGATGGCAGGTGCGCTCACGGTTGGTAGTCTTGCGTAGAAATCACTCAATTATCCAAATGCGCGCGAGCTTGAATTCCCCTCAATCCTGAGGATTTTAACCCCTATGCTTCACGTTATTTTGTTTCAGCCAGAGATTGCACCTAATACCGGTAACATCGGACGGATGTGCGCGTTGACGCGCTCACGACTGCTCCTGATTCATCCTTTGGGCTTCGAAATCAATGACCGCAATTTGCGGCGTGCGGGCATGGATTACTGGCGGTCGCTGGATGTCCACGAACATGCAGACTGGACGGCGTTTCGCGCCAGTTCGTCGGCTCCACGGCGATTGTGGCTGTTGACGACCAAGGCGAAGCAATCTTTTTGGGCAGCGCGTTTCATGGACGGTGACGGGTTGGTTTTCGGTAACGAGGGTTCAGGTGCACCGGAGTGGCTGCATATAGAACTGGGCGAACCGATGCGTGTGAATATTCCGCATGCGAACCCGGAACTGCGTTCGCTCAATTTGAGCACGGCGGTGGGCGTGGCGACCTACGAAGCGCTCCGGCAGACCGGATTGCTCGGGAGCTAAATTTCGCCGATCCGCACGCAGGCAACCTCACGCGGGCCATGGGCAACTAGTGGCGGGATCGCAGTCCGGCAGCGTTCCTGAGCGTGCGGGCAGCGCGGGTGAAAGGCGCAACCGGCCGGTGGGTTAATGGGCGAGGGCGGGTCACCCGGGAGCACAATGCGCTGGCGGGTGCGCTCAACATCAGGATTGGGCACCGGGATGGCGCTGACGAGTGCGCGGGTATAGGGATGCATCGGACGCTCGATGACATCCGTGGCCGTCCCTAGTTCGACGATCTTGCCAAGATACATCACCGCGACGCGATCGGATATATGTTTTACGACCGACAGATCATGCGCGATGAAGACAAGCGACAGATTCATCTTGCGCGTAAGCTGTGCCAGCAGATTCAGAATCTGGGCTTGGATCGAGACATCCAAGGCGGATACTGGTTCATCGGCGATGATGACTCTGGGTTCAAGGGCGAGGGCGCGGGCAATGGCGATGCGCTGTCGTTGTCCACCGGAAAATTCATGCGGATATTTTTGCATGAAACGCGGTGCTAGGCCGACCAATTGCATGAGCGCACCGACCCGCTCCGTCACCTGAGCCGCCGTGCAGAGGCCGTGCACCAGCAGAGGCTCTGCGAGTGTGGCAAATACGCTCATCCGAGGATTCAGTGAGGCAAAGGGAT
>JBDNGL010000032.1:0-1912 GCA_041689285.1 Opitutaceae bacterium | reverse complement strand
TGGACGCTGCGCGAAGGTGCGCAGGCGAAAATCCGGGTGATGGTAAAGCGAATCCTCAATCGTTTCGGCTACCCACCCGATCTCCAGGATGCGGCGGTCAAGGAAGTCCTGGCACAGGCGGCTCTGCTCTGCGCCGACTGGGCCGCGTAGTGTCATGAAGCCACCGACAGGCACAACTGACATTGCCGTTGTGTTTGCACTGCCGTTTCCACTCTACGTCCCCGACACGATCGCTGACGGAAAATTTGAGCAAATCAGGCCTGAGTTCTATATTGCTGGAGACCCGCCCGCCGGCATCCATCTGATCCGAAGGATGCGTAATGGCGTCGCCATCAATAGCCCCATGGAACTTGAAGGTGGAGATCCCTTCGGCCGATTCTCTCTCAGTGACGTTCAGGTTCGATTCAATTTGGAGGCTTCTCCGAAACTGGCGGACCTGGATCATGCCGAAGTCGTGGAACGGGCAATCTCAGCCCTCAACAGATTGATTGAGCACTATCGCGATCTGGCCGATCAATCCCTCATCCGGCGGGTATCAGCGGCTGATCTCGGTCATTTCACAATTCGATACCTCCAAGCAGGCAAGCCCATCCATGATTTGGCCTACGCTACTGGGCACGGGCCGCTCCGCGGCCGGGAGCCCAATGAAGTCGAATTGCTAGACGCCCATCTACGGAACCGACTGCAAGCAACTGTCCCGCCGGACCTGTTCAGGGAACTGGAACTGCGGATGCATCAACTTTTCAACGAACGGGATTACCGGGGTGCCGTCATCGAAGCCGGCATCTTGTTTGAGTGTTGGCTAAAGGCCTTCGTGCGTCGGCAACCGCGATTACCTCGTGGACTTCGTCGCCAGGGAACCGCCCGGCGTGACCATCGAGGCTCCGATCGAGGCGACCTATCTCGCGTGGCTCAACGTTTCGGACCTCAAGCTGCCCGATACCATCGCCCATTTCGAGCAGCATGGGGTCGGCCTGAGCAACGGGGTCTACTTCGGCGCGAAACCCGGCCACTATGTCGGCTCAACTTCGGCTGTCCGCGGTCCACCCTGGTCGAAGCCCTGCGCCGGATGCCGTGGCGTTTGCAGAAGCACCGGAAGTCGAGGGAGGTAATTTGCAGCCCGAGTTGGCCAAGATGGGCGCGCAGTTCGCGCGTCGGGTAGGCTTCGCGGGAGTGCCCCATCATTTAAACCGAGGCGTGCAGCATCCGACAATCGGCCTAGACAAACGCCGTGCGTAACTTGCCTTGCTTCAGACTGGCCAACAGAGCGACAGCACGACCAAGTTCCGTTAATAACCGGGTGTCACCGGAACGGATCACGGCATCCAGCAAGTCGGCGCTGGCGCGGAGCAGTTTTGGGGATGCTTTGGCCGAGTCGCCGTCTTAGCGCCAGTCACGAACCAGCAGGAAAACGTCCAGTCGAAGGGTGCGCGCCGCATGCGCCGCACGAGCGGTTCCATCTCATCCCAACTCAGTCCGCCAAAGGGGCACGTCGCTTGCACGGGCGGTCCAGATAAACTTGAAATACTATTAGATAAATTCCGGGAGATTGCCGAGCGAAGTGAAACCACGAGCCAACCAAACACGGCGAGGCTATGAATTCTATTCAGCGCGACGTAGATCGAGGGTGACATACACTGGCCGGTGATCGCTGGCCACCAGCACGGACGCGCTGTCGTGGATGACCGCCCTGCCCCCGCGCACGGCCGGCTGCAACCGCGCCGAGACCAAGATATGGTCCACCCGGTTATAAACTTCATCGCGCCGGTAAACATAGGTCCACGTCTCGCCCCGCGAGTCTGCCGCCGGGAGCAATTCCGCAATCTTCGTCTTCCCGCGTTGCTGCAAATACCGCAGCGCCGCACTGGTTCGCACGTCGTTAAAATCCCCGAGGATCAGAAATCGCTCCTTC
>JBDNGL010000031.1:0-6757 GCA_041689285.1 Opitutaceae bacterium | reverse complement strand
TCTTCTCTCCCCCTGCTCCTTGTTTCGCTCGCCGCCCCCACCTTGGGTTTCGCGCAGAATTCGCCTAACGATACGTCCAAGCCACCTTCTCCGCCTCCTCCCGCGGTCCCCGCTCCAGTCTCAGCCCCAGCCGCCACCGCCACCGCCGTGGTGACCCTGGACCCCGTCGTCGTCACCGCCGGCACGCGCACCGAGCGCCTGCTCTCCGAAGTCCCCATCCGCACCGAGGTGCTCCTCTCCGAAGACCTCGCCCTTCGCAGCCCGCTCAATTTTTCCCAAGCCGTCGAGCTCTCCAACGGTGTGCGCGTCGAGAGCAATTGCCAAAACTGCAACACCACCGAGGTCCAACTCCTCGGCCTCCCGGGTGCCTACAACCAGATCCTCTTTAACGGCATTCCGCTCCTCTCCACCCTCGGCAGCGTTTACGGCCTCGAACAAATCCCCGTCGCCTTCGTGGACCGCATCGAGCTCGTGAAGGGCGGCGGCTCCGCCCTCTACGGCCCCGGTGCCGTCGCCGGCGTGATCAACCTCGTCACCACCCAGCCGCTCCGCCCCGGCGGCTTCATCCAGGCCGGTCTCGATGTCCAAAAATCCGAACCGCTCGCCCAGTTCGATGTCCGTCTCGATGCCGCCAACTCGCCCGCCGCCGCCGCTCGCTTCGGCACTTTCGCCGCCACCGTTATCGGACAATTCTCCACCAACGACGCCATCGATTTTAACGCCGACGGCTTCACCGAAACCACCGAAAAAGATCTCCGCACCGGCGGGCTCCAACTCTGGTATGCCCCCGCCGTGCGCACTCGCCTTCGCGCCGACTACACCTTCACCGCCGAGACTCGTCGTGGCGGCGATCAACTCGGCCTCCCCGAGCACTTGACCAATATCGCCGAGACGCTCGATACCCGTTACCACCGCGCCTCCGCCGCGTGGAACCAAGACCTCACCCCGGACCTCGATTTCATCCTCAGCTACGCTTACGCCTTCATAACCCGTGATAGCTACTACGGCGGTCTCGGAGGCCGCCCTGCCACCGATCCCCTCGCCCCCGAATCCGCCCCCGGCGCAGGCGATAATGAACAATCCCTCCTCGACCTCGGCTACGCCACCATCGGTGAGGTCACCGAGGACCAATACGGCTACACCGAAAACCCGCTCCACTTCGTCGATCTTCTCGTTCGCCAACGCCTTGGCGACCACGCTCTCGCCTACGGCATACAGTTTAAACACGAGGACGTTTTCGACCAAAAACGCGACTTCACCGGGGCCGACATCGGTGTGCCCCTCGCCGACGAACACTTCACCAATCTCGGCTTCATCCTACAAGACGAGTGGCGCGCCACCGACCGCCTCGAGCTCGTGCTCGGCACTCGCCTCGACAACGCCTCCACCGTGGACGGCCTCATCCTCTCCCCCCGCGTCGCCGCCGCCTACACCGCCACCGAGCGACTAAAACTCCGCGCCGCCTTATCCACCGGTTTCCGCGCCCCCGATATTTTCAGCGAAGACCTCCACGTCGGTACCCTCGGCGGCGTGCCCGTGCCCGTAGTCAACGCCCCCGGCCTCAGCGAGGAAAGCTCCCGCACCGCCCAGCTCGGCTTCGCTCTTCGCTCCGCCCCCGAGGTCACCGTGCCCTGGGCCTGCGATTCCACCATCTCCTACACCCAAATCACCGATACCTTCCTGCTCACTCGCACCGGCAGTGGCACCTCCGCCGTGGATCTCCGCGAAAACGGCGAAGGCTCCACCGTCGCCGGCCTCGAAAGCAACTTCAGCTTCAACCCCACGCGCACTTTGAAATTCGTGGTCGGCCTCTCGTATTATAAATCCCAGTACGATGAAACCGAGACCGTCTTCGACGACGACGCAGGCACCACCCTCACTACCCGCGATTACCTCAAAACCCCCCGCCTCACCGGCGTCGCCCAGGCCATCTGGTCTCCCGTTCCCGAATGGGATGTCGTCGGCGGACTCAAATACACCGGCCCGCTCGATGTCGTAAACAACCGCAGCGCCACCATTAACAGCAGTGATGACTTCTACGTCATGGATTTCGGCATCGTGCGTCACTTCAGCCTCGGCGGCGGGAACCGACACTTCGACCTCAGCTTCGGGGTAAAAAACCTCTTCGACCAACGCCAGAGCGATCTCGAAGTCGGCCCCACCCGCGACGCCGAATACGTTTACGGCCCGCGCTTCGCCCGCTCCTTCTACACCCAGCTCCGCTACGAATTCTAAGAGGCGAGCCTTGCCTCGAAACATGAGTCGCCGCCTGCAAACTCCGCTTTATCGATGAGAAAATGCGAGTTTTACGAAGTTCGGACTCTGCGCGGAGCCAAAGTGCCCGTGATTGCTCGTTCAAAGCAGACCGCCGGTCTACTGGAAGTTGTTTTGACGGTCACCCTCCCCTTAAGCCCCTCCCTGCCCGATCCCCGGCAAAATCCAGTTTCCTATCAGTAAAGCCTCCTAACCCATCGCAGGTAGTAGCCGAGGTAACGAGGCCGGCCGCCACCTCCACCGGTGGCGGCCTTCTATTTTACTTTCATCCCCGTCTCCGCGCGCTCACCACACCACTTCACCGTCCAAACCTAAATATCTCCGCGTCCCGATTCCGTTTACCCAAAAACAGATCCCGAATCATCTCCGCCGCGATCACGCTGTAAGTGATTCCATTACCCCCGTATCCAAGGGCAAAATACGTATGCGGCCGCGCCTCATGTGCGCCGATATACGGCAACCCATCCTTCGTCTCCCCAAAAGTCCCCGTCCACGCATACGCACACTCAAACGACGTGATCTGCGGAAACAGCTGCCGGAACCTCCGCACCAAGGCCGCCGTCTTCGCCGGTAGCAACGCATCCCGCGTCTTCGGATCGCGAAACGGCTCATCATAACCCCCGATGATCGCCCGCCCATCCACCGTCGTGCGCAGATAAAAATACGGCCGCGCCGTCTCCCAGATCAACCGCCCGCCCGGCCAGCCTTTCAACTCCGCCAACGGCTCGCTCACGAGCGCATACGTGCTGGCCATCTCGGTGACCTTCTCGGGCAGATAGCCCTGCCCCTCGTAACCCGTCGCGATCACCTGCTTTTTCACCCGCACGCGCGCGCCGCGCGCCGTGCGCAGCTCCACACCCCGAGATTTCATCACCCGGCTCGTGACCTCCGTGCGATCATAGAGCCGCGCCCCCTTTTTCTGCGCCGCCAACAACAGAAACTGCGCGAACCGATACACATCAATCTGCGCCGCATCCGTCGAACAAATCGCCGCCTCATGGCTTAAACTGCTCTCCGCCGCGATCCGCTGCCGATCCCACCACGCCACATCAAGCCCGTGTTTCTCCCGCGCCGCGAATTCCTTCCTCAACCCCGCCACCTCCCGCCGCGTGCTCGCCAGATAAAGACTCTCCTGCTGTTCAAACCCGCACGGATCCCCGATCCTATTCGTAAGCCGCTTAATCTTCCTGATCGAATCCCGACACAACCGGTAGCTCCGCCCTGCATGATCCTCGCCCACCATGCCAATCAATTTATGCAGCGGCGTATCAATCTCATATTGCAGCAACCCCGTGCTCCCCGCCGTGCTCCCCGTGGACATATCCCGCTTATCCAGCACGACCACATCCACCCCCGCCTCCGCCAAATGATAAGCCACCAACGCCCCCGTAATCCCGCCGCCAATCACCACAACATCACACGTCACGTCCTCCTCCAACGGAGGATAGTTGGCAATCAACCCATTCTTAATCGGCCAAAACGGACATCCCGAAGTCAGATCCATAGGCCACCCAGAGAGCGCCAACCGCCCCCAAGGTTCCCTACTCGCATCGCCTTAAATACTGGATCAAACATAAGCTTGGATTCTCATAAATATTGGAACCCAGGGGCGTCTACATTCATGGCCTCTTCCACGTGGCCTATACTGCCGCCAAGTCACGTCGTTCGCGCACGTCGTCATGAGCGGCTTGCACAGCGGTGCTTTGTGTGATCACAAGCTCACGAATGTTTGCGGGTAGCTCCTCTGCCAGCGCAGTGCGATACGCCTCTACGGCGTAGTCCTCCCCACGTTCGCACTCGACGAGGATCGGATGGTCGCCTCCCTTGGTGAAGGCAGATTTCAGATCCATCCAGCCACGATGAACAGCGCTCGCAACACTGCTCTTCTTTTCAGGCTCCTCGCCAAGGTTGGTGACGACAGCCTGGAGTTCTCCAGCAAAGCGCGAGCGTTGCAGGGAGTATTCGGAGAACAGCGTCTTGAGTTCTGGATTCTTCACTTTTTCGGCAGCATCTCGGAAGCCATCCTGACCGTCTTTGCAAATCTCGATCAGGGTGTTGAGTGTAGTGGTGGTATCGGTGGTATTGTTCATCGTTGTATTTTTTGTGGAAAGCTGAGGGCCAACAATGCTACAAACCCATATCGATGGCCATGGGGTTAAACCCTACTTTGATTGCATGCGCCAATGCCGGCGCCAATTGTCGCTAGTCCGTGCGATAAAGACTAAGTTACGGCAATGCGCCCAACGCAACTATGGCCGACCGGATGCGCCCAATCGTGGCACGCTAGGCCGGGTTTCACCCCATTTCATTTACGTCCGGCGTTCAGCATGATTTCCCCGTGGGATGCAAAACGCATCTCCCTCAACAATCAATGGGACCAATGCCCATGGACTAACAAAAATATGAACAAGCTTCCCGATCCTCGGCAAAATCCAGTTTCCTATCAGTAGCACAATTATGAAGCGCGTATGGTTCACCCGTTGAACGATACCGACGTTTCATTCCTCCCATCCCGTCCATGAAAATTACCCCGACATTTCTCCTCGTCGCTTTGGCGGTATTCGCCTTCGGCCCGACCCTGCGCGCAGAATTCAAAGTCCCGTCAGAACTCATCGTTGCGGTCAAAACCATCGAGGACGAAAAAGACCAGCTCAACGTCCAGTCTGCCTTGGTGGACTTTTCCGAATCCTCCCAGCTTGAGGCGTTCTTCAAAAACAGCTATGGCTGCGCCATTTTTCCGACGATTGGCAAGGGTGGGTTGGGTATCGGTGGAGCCCGCGGCAGTGGCTGGGTCTTTGAAAAAAACAATCTGACCGGGACGAGCAAAATGAACCAACTCACGTTCGGCTTTCAGGCCGGAGGCCAGGCTTTCAGCCAGATTGTTTTCTTTGAGGATGAGCGGGCTTACAAAAATTTCATTGCGGGAAACTTCGAGCTGGGCGCCCAAGCCTCCGCCGTGGCCCTCCAAGCCGGGGCCAATGCTTCAGCGAGCACAGCGGGTGGGACGGCGGCGGGCGCCGGGAATGATCAAGGCAAAAAAGGCTATACAGATGGCTTGGCTATTTTCACGAAAGCGAAGGGTGGCCTCATGTATGAGGCGGCGGTGGGCGGACAGAAATTTAATTTCAAATCGATCAAGGACTAGCCGCGACTTTGAAGTAAAGATCCCCGGGGCAAGCCCCGTATTAGAGCAAACCGTAGGGGCGTTCTGCTGGCCAGCAGAACGCGCGCCCGTCCCCAGAGGGCGTCGTCAAGCAACGCCCCTACACTCAACCAAGCCGACGCAAGCGTCGGGGTATTCGACCCACAGGGAATAAACTTCCTGTCCTACTGCTGGAAAGGGTGGCCGCTGCTTGGCAGAGACCTTGTGCCAGTCGAACCGTCGCCGGCTTTTAGGTGAGATCAAAGGAGCGTTTGCAAATAGGTCGGCGCAAGCGCCGGTCTAGGCGGTCAGCCGAAGAACTGGTTCGTGGGCCAGGCAAAAAACCCCTCCCTTCCCGATCCACGTAAAATCCAGTTTCCTATCAGTAAGCGATCCCTGCACCTCCCCTGCGGATCGCAGGCCCCGCTCGCCGGTGTTCCGCAAAACTGCGGTCTACCTTGGCCGGACTAGGTGCCATATTCATCGCCATCGCGCTCAGCGGGTGCTTTACCACCACGTCGATGGTCGTGCCCGATCCAGTGGGTGGGCAGGCTTTAACCAATGCCGCGATAGCACTCGATGTCGTGACCTCACCGGTGCAACTTCCGGTGCTCGCCATTGTCGCTAATACTCCGCCCCGCCAAACGCGCACCTCCGAAAAGAGTGCTGAGCAAATTCGCCGCGATCAGGAAAAGAGGGATGCACGCACTGCGCGGGAAATAGCTCGATATCGCGACCATATCGCTAAAAAGCCGAAAATCGTCGTAATCTATAAATGGTGGGGCCCGCCATGGAAACCCGGCAGAGGCCTCGATTACCGTGCCCGCTACCACCGCCGCCAAGCCTATCTGCTTTCGTTCGTCGCTCCCCTCGTGGATTATTCTGCCGCGACCCTTGATCACATTTTCCTCGAAGACAAAAAGACTGGCTACCTCGTCCTCGGTCATACCAACGTGCGCTCCGAACTACTCGTCGAGCAACTCCATGCCCTCGCGCGCGGAGACCAAATTCCTCGTGAACCTGCGTTCACCCTTTTGATCAAAAACCCGCTCTCTCCTACCTCCTTGTTGCAGGAACTCGCGACATCACCCCATCTCGAGTACGAATTCAATTCCGCGATCCAAGCAGAGCTTGCCCGGCGAGCAGGAATTCAGGAAGAAACGCCCGCCACCGGGCAATGACCCGGACGTTCTGAAACAAAAATGTGGCCAGCCCAAGTCACGCTGACAGGTCTGCATCCTGCTGTTTCCGCCGTTGAATCAGAGTGATCGGAGCTTCTCAGATCGTCTCTGATCCAAGCCCCCCCCCGCTCGACCCAGATCTTGAGCTCTCATCCGGGTA